>JBDTXR010000227.1:0-14339 GCA_040006075.1 Byssovorax sp.
GCGTCCTTGTTCTTCCAGTCGAGCGTCAGGCCCTCTTTGAGGACCTTGCCGAACTCGCGCCAGAAGATCAGGTATTTGTCCGGATCGTTCTCGGCCAGCTCCTTCAGGCTCTTCAAGACCTGCCGGGTGAGCTGCGCCTCGATCTGGGTCAGCGTCCGGTCTTCCTGCAGCATCTCGCGAGAGACGTTGAGCGAGAGGTCCTCGGAATCGACCACGCCGCGGAGGAAGCGCAGGTAAGCCGGGGTGAGCTTGTCGCAGTCTTCGACGATGAGGACCCGCTTGGCGTAGAGGCGGAGGCCCTTCCGGTGCCGGTCGAAGAGATCGAGCGGGGCCTTGCCGGGGACGTAGAGGAGCGCGTTGAACTGGACCGGCGCGTCGACCGACCAGTGGATGGTGAGCAGCGGAGTCTCGCCCTCGTCGCCGCCGGTGAGGTGGCGATAGAACTCGGCGTGCTGCTCGGCGTCGACCTGGGCCTTGGGCAGGGCCCAGAGGGCCTTGGAGCGATTGGCCAGCTCGCCATCCACGGTGATGGGAAACTGCACGAAATCCGAGTACTTGCGGATGATGTCCTTGATCCGCCACTCCTTGGCGAACTCCAGGCACTCTTGCTTCAGGTGGAGGACAATCTCGGTCCCGGGATCGACCCGCTCGCCCACGGCGACGGTGAACGAGCCCGAGCCGGTCGAGCGCCAGATCACCGGCTCGGCCCCGGGGAGCATCGATCGGGTGCGCACGTCGACGCGGTCGGCGACCATGAAGGCCGCGTAGAAGCCCACGCCGAACTGGCCGATGAGCTGCACGCCGCCGGCGTCCTTCTTGCGCAGCGCCTCGGCGTTCTGCTTCAGGAACTCGAGCGAGCCGGATCGCGCGATGGTGCCCAGGTTCTGGATCACCTCGTCGCGGGTCATCCCGACGCCGTTGTCGGCGATGGTCAGCGTGCGGGCCTTCTCGTCGAGGGTGATGGCGATGCCGGCCTCGCCCGCCTGCTCGGTCACGTCTTTCTGCGTGAGCTGGAGGAAGCGCGCCTTGTCGAGCGCGTCGGAGGCATTCGAGATCAGCTCGCGGAGGAAGACCTCTTTGTTGGCATAGAGCGAGTTGATGACGAGGCCGAGGACCTGCTGGACCTCGGCCTGGAAGGGCATGTCGACCGCGCCGGTGAGGGGCGCTTCCACGGCCTCGACCACGACGGGCGCTGCCTCGTCGGCGTCGGGCGACGCGAACTCGGCGTCGATGATTTCGGGGGCGTTCGTGGGTTCGGGGGTGTTCTCGGTGCTCATCGTTCGTCCTCGGCAGCGTTGGCTCGGGCGACCAAATGGATCCGAATCCGGCGAATGGCAATCCCCTGGCAGAAACGAGCCGGGCCCCTTCCGAGGGGTCGATTCGCAGAAACAGCCGTGCTACGAGCGACCCCAGCGCCCATGGAGCCCACGATTTTCGACTGGAATACCGAGCTCGACGGCGCGCGCAACGCCGCGCCGACGGGGGCCGCCGAGGCGTCCGAAATGCTCTCCTTCGGCCGCCACGCGACCGGCGTGGAGATCGTCGACGAGACGCTCCGCGACGGCTTGCAGAACGGCTCGGGCGTCAACCCGCCCATCGCCTACAAGGTCGATCTCCTGCACGCCATGGCGCGGATCGGCGTCGACGTCGTCAGCGTGGGGCTCCCCGCGGCGGGCTCGCGCTACGCCGAGGACACCTATCATCTCTGCCGCGAAATCCGCGACGCGAAGCTCCCGCTCATCGCCACCGCCGCGGCCCGCACCGTGGTCGCCGACGTGCAAGGGATCGCCGGCGCTTCCCAGCGCGCCGGGATCCCGATCGAGGTCTACTCCTTCATCGGCAGCTCGCCGATCCGCCACTACACCGAGGGGTGGGACGAAGCGTTCCTGATCGAGAGCGTGCGCAAATCGACGGAGGCGGCCGTGCGCGCCGGGCTCACGTTCTGCCTCGTGACCGAGGACACGACGCGGGCTCACCCCGACATGCTCCGCACCCTCTTTCGCACGGCGATCGACGCGGGCGCCACGCGACTCTGCCTCTGCGACACGACGGGCCACGTGACCCCGTACGGTGTGGCCGAGCTCATCGCCTTCACCCGCGGCGAGATCAAGGCCATGGGCGCGAAGAACGTCCAGCTCGACTGGCACGCTCACAACGATCGTGGGCTGAGCATCGCCACCGCGCTCTGGGCCGCGTCGATCGGCGTCGACCGGGTTCATGGCACCGGCCTCGGCGTCGGCGAGCGCGTCGGCAACACCAGCCTCGAGCTCCTGGTCGAGAACCTGGGCCTCCTCGGCGCCCGCGCTCCGGTGTCGCGCGAACGCCTGGTCGAGTACTGCGAGCTCGCGGCGCGCGCCCTCTCGTGGGTCATCCCCGACGACCACCCGATCGCCGGCTCGCGCTTCCGCAAGGAGCAGGTGATGTCCCACGCGTACCGCGTCGTTGACGATGTTCCCTCCGCGCCGGTCGTGGCCCCGATCGCGGGCAAACCGCCCAGCGATCGGCTGGTCCCGATGACGCTGCGGATCGGCGGCTCGGAGGTCGAGCTCGCCGTCCACCCGCGGCGCACGCTGCTGGAAGCGCTCCGCTACGATCTCGATCTGATTGGCACCAAGCAGGGCTGCGACAAGGGTGACTGTGGGGCCTGCACCGTGGTGCTCGACGGCACGGCGGTGCTGGCGTGCCTCACCCTCGCGCTCGAGGCCGACGGGCGCGACGTGCAAACGGTGGAGACGATCGGCGGCGCTCACCTCGATCCGCTGGTCGACTGCTTCGATCGGGCCGGAGGGGGGCAGTGCGGCTTCTGCACCCCGGGGATGCTCATGAGCGCGACCGCGCTGCTCGATCGCAACCCCCGGCCCACGCGCGCCGAGATCAACGTCGCGATCTCGGGCAACCTCTGCCGCTGCACCGGCTATGGCCGGATCGTCGACGCCGTCGAGCTGGCCGCGAAGATCCGCCGCGGCGAGGAGCCGGGGAGCATCGATATGCCAGGTACCGAGTGCGCTCCTCCGCCGCTCGCGTCGAACACCCGCCCTGCTCGCCCGGAGAAGAGCTAGTCATGGCCGACGAAACCGCCAAGCGCGTCGCGCCGCCCGTCATCGAGAAAACGCCCGGATCCGGGCTCGTCGGCCGCCGGACTCGGGCCCTCCTCGCGCCGCGGGTCACCGGGCAAGTCCGCTACACCGACGATATTCATCTCCCCCGCATGGCCTGGGGACGGCTCCTGCGCTGCCCCCACCCGCACGCGCGGATCGTCAGCATCGACGCCTCGCGGGCCCTGGCGAGGAAGGGAGTCCTGGCGGTGATCACCGGCAAGGACATGCCGGAGCGATTCGGCATCATCCCCTGGACCCCGGACGAGTACCCGCTGGCCCTCGAGCGCGCGCGCTTCGTGGGAGATGCCGTGGCCGCCGTCGCCGCCACCGACGAGCGCATCGCCCACGAGGCGGCCGAGCTCATCGACGTGGAGTACGAGATCCTCCCCGCGGCGACCGACCTCGACACCGCCATCCACAGGCCGGAGGTCGGCCTCGGCCGCAACGGCAAGGACAACGTCTCCAAGGAGGTCGAGCTCGAGTTCGGCGACGTCGACGCCCTCCTGGCCAGCTCCGACGTGATCGTCGAGGGCGATTATTACTACGAGGGCTCGGCCCACGTGCCGATCGAGACCCACTGTGCGATTGGCCAGTACGACAAGAACGGCCTGCTCACGGTGTGGTCGGCCACGCAGGTGCCGCACTACCTCCACCGCGAGCTCTCGCGCGTGCTCCGGATCTCGCCGGCCCGCATCCGCGTCATCCAGCCACCCGTCGGAGGGGCCTTTGGCGGCAAGAGCGAGCCGTTCTCCCTGGAGTTCTGCGCGGCCAAGCTGGCGATGCTCACCGGAAGGCCGGTGAAGTTCCTCTACACGCGCGAGGAAGAGTTCTACGCGCACCGCGGCCGCCACCCGATGCAGATGGCCATGAAGGTCGGCGCCACCCGCGACGGCAAGCTCACCGCGGTCGACACGCGGACGCACATCGACGGCGGCGCGTACTCCTCGTTTGGTCTGGTGACTGCCTATTACTCCGGGCAGCTCCTCACGCTCCCGGCCTTCGCGCAGGGGTATCGCTTCAAGTCGACTCGCTACTTCACCAACAAGCCTCCTTGCGGACCCAAGCGCGGGCATGGCAGCGTGCAGCCGCGCTTCGCCTTCGAGGTCTCGCTCGACAAGATCGCCGAGAAAATCGGGATGGATCCCTTCGAGCTGCGCCGCCGGAACCTGGTGGAGGCCAACGCGCGCACCCTCAACGGAATGCGGGTGACGTCGAACGGGATCACCGAGTGCCTCGATCGGGTCGAGGCCGCGAGCCAGTGGAAGGAGCGCCGGGGCAAGCTGCCTGTGGGGCGCGGGCTCGGCGTCGCGGCGAGCGCGTACATCAGCGGGACCAACTATTCAATCTACCCCAACGCCATGCCGCAGAGCGCGGTCCAGCTCAAGGTCGATCGGTCGGGCGTGGTCACCATCTTCTCGGGCCAGAGCGAGATTGGCCAGGGCTGCGACACCCTGCTCGCCGTGCTCGTCGCCGACGAGCTGGGGCTTGATTTAGGGGCGATCCGCGTGATCTCGGGCGACACCGATCTCACGCCGGTCGACATGGGCGCGTACTCGTCGCGGGGCACGTTCATGAATGGCAACGCCGCGCTCCACGCCGCCCAGCAGGTGCGGACCAAGATGGTCGACGCCGTGGCCGAGGCGCTCGGCGTCACCCCGCAGGAGATCCTGGTGACGCGAGGGGCCCTGTGCGTGGCGGCCGATCCCAGCCGGAGCGTGCCAGTCACCCAGGCGATCGAGCTCGCCGAGGGCAAGTTCGGGACGCTGGGCGCGGTCGGCTACTACAACACGCCCGAGCTCGGCGGCGACTACCGCGGAGGCACGATCGGGGCTTCTCCGGCCTACTCGTTCACCGCCCACGTCGCCGAGGTCTTCGTCGATATCGAGACAGGGCGGGTTGACGTGAAACGCGTGTGGGTCGCCCACGACTGCGGCAAGGCCATCTGCCCCACCATCGTAGAAGGACAGATGGAGGGCTCGGCCTACATGGGAGCGGCCGAGGCCATCTTCGAGGAGCACGTGATCGGCCGAGACGGCCTGCACATGGGGCCGAACCTCCTCGATTACAAGATCCCGACCAGCCTCGACGTGCCCGAGCTGATTGCCCTGATCGTGGAGTCCAACGATCCCGAGGGCCCGCGCGGCGCCAAGGAGGCGGGCGAGGGGCCGCTTCACCCTTCGATCCCCGCGATCGCCAACGCCATTTACGACGCCGTCGGCGTCCGGATCGACCGGCTGCCGTTCTCCCCGGCGCGCGTCCTCGCGGCGCTGCGCGAGAAGCGCGATCGCGAGAGCCGCGATCGCCAGGCCGCAGAGTAAGCAAGAGAGACCATGCTGCCGCTCCCGATCTTCGAGTACCACAAGCCGCGCACCCTCGCCGAGGCCACAGGCCTGCTCGCCGCGCTCGGCGACAAGGCCCGGATCCTCGCGGGCGGCACCGACGTGCTCCCCAACATGAAGCAGGGCCTGTTCGAGCCCGAGCACGTCGTCTCCATCTCTGCGCTGGAAGAGCTGCGGGGCATTGGCTTCACCCGCGAGCCGGACGGGGCGTCTCATCTGGTGATCGGCGCGGGGATGCGCCTCGCGGAGATCGCCGACAGCCTCCTCGTCACCCGCGTGGCGCCGGCGCTCGCCGAGGCCGCAGGGCTGGTCGGCGGCCCGCACCACCGCGCGATGGGCACGCTCGGCGGCAACATCTGCCTCGATACCCGCTGTCGTTACTACAATCAAACCTACTTCTGGCGTAAAGCCCTGGGCTTCTGCCTGAAGAAGGACGGCACGGTGTGTCACGTCGTCAAGGGAGGTGCCAAATGCGTGGCCGCCGCCTCCAACGACTCTGCTCCTGCGCTGATCGCCCTTTCTGCCGAGCTTCTGCTCCTGGGAAACTCCGGCGAGAGGCGAGTTCGCGCCGCCGACTTCTACACCGCCGACGGGATCCGCAACACGGTGCTGGCGCCGGGGGAAATCGTGGTGAGCGCGGCGATACCGGTCCTCGCCGGCCGGCGCAGCGCCTTCGAGAAGCTGCGGAAGCGCGGGGCGATCGACTTTCCCCTGCTCTCCATCGCCGCCAGGGTCGATCGCGCTCCCGAGGGCCAGATCCAGGCGATTGACGTGGTCGTATCCGCCCTCGGCGCCCGCCCGCGCCGGGTCCGCGCCGCTGCGAAGGTCACCCCCGGGACCCCGGAGGCGGGCCTCGCCGACGCCCTGGCGAAGGGCGCCTATGCGGAGTGCAAACCCCTCACGAACCTCGACGAAGAGGCCGAGTGGCGCCGGGAAATGGTGCCCGTCCTGGTGAAGAAGGCCGTCAGTCGCGCGCTGGGGTGATTCGCCTTCTATTTGCCCGATCCGATCGCTGAGCGCGTCAGAGAGGGAGAGGCAGCGCCCGCGCCTGGCTCCGCGTCTTCCGCGCCAGAGCCCGCCCCGCGGAGGCTCGCTCTTTCGCCAGCCCGGGCGCGCGCCAGCCGCCGGTCCCCGCGAGGTGGCGAGAGAGCAGCACCGAGACCCACATGCGGAAGGGCCGCCACGACTCGGCCTCTCGCACGAACGCGGCCGCGTCGGGCACGGCCTCGCCCGTCAGCTCCGCGAGGCCATGAAACACCCGCGGCTCGGTCAACGGGAGAGCGTCAATCGGCGCCGCGCCGCGATAGTAGATGTGGCTCGCGCTCCAGGGGCCAATCCCCCGGAGACCCTGGAGCTGCGCGAGGGCCTGGGCCTCGCCCATGGCGCGCAATCGCTCGGCGTCGAGGAGCCCGTCCAGAGCCGCCTGGGCGACTCCGCGCAGCCGCGCCACCTTCTCGTCGCTCAGGCCAGGTGCTTGCTCGAGAGAGATGAGCTGACGCGGAGAGGGGAAGACCTGATGCGTCCGCCCGTCGAGCTCGACCGCCGTCCCGTGGGTCCGCGCGATATCCATCTTGATCCTCGCGGCCATCTTCATGTTCATCCGCGGCACGATCACCGACCAGGCCGCGGCGTCGTAGGGAGAGGCCTTGGCCGCGGTGAAGAACCCGGGAAACTCCGCCTGGAGCGCGCCCACCAGCGGTACGCGCCGGCCCAGCGACTGCCACGCTTCCGCGTCCCCGTCGAGCCCGAGCATCCGCCCGAGCTGGGCGCGCACCGCCTCTTCGTCGTCCTCGCCGCCGGCCATCCCGGCTACCAACACCCCGTCTCGCTCCTCGAGCGAGACCGCGACGGCCTCGAACGAGCGATCGACGCGGAAGGCCAGCGTGAGCTTGTCGACCGCGGCGGCCGCCATCCCGCTGCCCGGGGTGAATCCGGCGTAGAAGCTGCTGGCCGCAGCGAGAGAGAATCCAGTGGGCTTCGGGAGGGAGAAGGTCTTCATGATCGGCGGGCTCCAGGAGGGGGGTGATCCTGGAGATAGACCGGCCCCGTGACAGCCTTGTGTCAGGTATTGCGCGAGCCTACAAAATGCTTCGGCCCGGCGCCTCGCGAGGAGGGCCGGGCCGCTGCGGCGCAGAGCGCTTACGCGATCACTGCTGCGGGGTCTTGTCGAAGACCCAGCTCGCCATCTTGTTGCGCTCGACGTCGGTCGGCTGCGGGCACGGGGCGGGCTCCAGCCAGGTGCAGGTGGCCTTGCCCATCGCGGTTCCCGACGGCGGGAAGCGCTCGGCCTTGGGGAACTTGACCGGGTCGCAGTCGCCCGGGAGATCGACGGAGACACCGCACCAGATCGATTTGGCGACAGCGATGGTGCTCTTGTAGTTCATGGCCGTCTTCCAGTCCGGATTGAACTTCGGCCCGCCCTGCGGGGGCATCGCAGCGGGATCCGGGTTGGGCCAGTACGACCACTGGTCGTCGTCGCTGAACTGAGGAATGTCCATCGGCACCGACTTGAAGATGGGGTTGTTGGGGTCGGTCCCATCCTCGAAGCCGAAGCCGGCGAAGTGGCATCCGGAGCAGTAGCTCTCGGTGAAGTCGGCGGCGAAGTTGTCCCAGGTCACCTTGGCGGGCACGCCGCACGCGGCGTCGGTTCCGCAGGTGGTGGTGAGGCAGGCGATGAGCGCGTCGGCGGGCTTCTTCCCGGCCGGGCTGTTCTCCCCGGCGGCTGCCTGGCAGTACGTCGACGTGTACCCGGACTCGACGCCGGCGGGGTAGAGGCACTCGCCGTAGACGCCGTAGGTGGCGGCGCAGTCCTTGTCGCCGGAGCACGCCTGGAGCTCGGCGCAGCACGACTTCTTCTCGCACGCGGTGCAGGTGTCGTCGGCGGCTGCGGCGTCGCAGCTCGAGGGGAGCACTCCGCTCGCGGTCGAGACGCCGGTGCTCGTCGTGTACACGCCGGTGCTCGTCGTGGGGTACCCCGACGTGGTGTCGCTCCCCGACGTCGTGTGGCTCCCCGTCGTGCTGCCTCCAGCGCCCCCCGACCCGCCGACGATCACGCACCCCTGCGCGCCCAGCAATCCCATCACCGCCAACCCCGCCGCCCACGTCAACGTTCTCGTCATGACAAAGCTCTCCTAGATTCTGCGACCCCAGCTCCCGACAGTATCCGGGCAATCGAGGCACCGCAATCCACCCGCGGATTACGTTGACCGTTGGTAGGCCAGGAAACTTCAATGGGAGCTGACGATTTCTCTGCGGGCTCATGATTCAAAGGGGTTTCCGCTCGTCCTCGTCCTCGTCCTCGTCCTCGGTCCATCGTCTTCGTCCGCGTGCGCGTGCGCGATTCGCTCCGGTCCGCTCCGATCGAGAGCGCGCACGCGCACGCGCACGAAGACGCGCACGAAGACGAGGACGAAAGACGAGGACGAAGACGATCGGAGGGATCCGGATCTGGCCTTGGCCAGATGGAGATCGAGAACGCCTTGCGAACCCCGAGGCCGTGGCTTGCGCCTTTAAATTCCGGTCTATTTCGGGCTGCTCGGCGTCGCGCGCTTCACCAGCGAATCGGTTCCGCCGGCGGGGACGGTGAGGGTCATCGTCACCGGGGAGCGGCGGATCTGGAGCGAGTAGGTGTAGTCGGCCGCGGCCTTCGGTGGGGGGCCGGCGACGGTGAGGGCGCCCGAGGCCGGGTCGGGGCGGAGGGGCAAGATCGCCCTGGATCCAGGGCGATCGATGCGGATCGTGCCCTGCGCTTCGGAGGGCGGGATCGGGGTTCGGGTGGCGTTGCTCGGGTAGAGGAAGACGCTTCCGCTCGGGCCGACGACGAGCTCGATGTGGACGTCGCCGGACATCATCACCACTCCGCCGTGGCGAGGAGAGTGATCGACGTGGGGCGTGTCGGTGGGCAGAGGAGAGCCGACCGGAGGCCACGCGGAGGCGGGAGGGGGAAGCGCGGGGACGCGGTAATTGGCGGGCACCGCGGTGTCGGCGAGGACCGGGACGACCTCGACGATGAGCACGAGAGGGACGAACATCAGCAGCGTCGCGACCGCGCCGGCGACGCTGGTGACGGCGCCGTCGTAGACCACGCGCGAGGAGGTCTGCCGGAGCCAGCGCCAGAAGCGGAGGTTCTGCCGGAAGACGATCCCGTCGAGCGAGCTGCCGAGCGAGCCGCGGAAGAAGAGCAGGAGGAAGCCGGCGATGGGGTAGACGTGGACGATCTCGTCGGCGCCGAACACCAGGATGAAGTTGGCGAACACCAGCGTGAGGATAAGGGTGCTGATCCGGCTGAAGACGCCGAAGAGCAGGAGCAGGCCGAAGACCATCTCGCCGAGCGCGGTGGTGAACGACCAGGCCTCGCGCGTGAGCCCCGGGAACATGGCCTGAGGGCCGATCAGCAGCTCGGGGTGCTGGTCGCCGACGCCGATGAAGAGCTCGGGCGCGAGGAAGATCTTGTTGACGAGGCCGAGCAAGAAGAAGCCAAATCCAAGGCTCGCGCGCATGCCGAGGAGCTGACGCGCGTTGACCCCGGACGAGCCCTTGCGGGCGAAGAGGTAGTAGAACGCGCTGGCGAGCACCGGGATGGCGTCGATCCCGGCGATGCCGTAGGCGAAGCACAGGTAGCCAAAGATCAGGAAGAGCACGACGCCGAGCGCGGGCCGGTAAAGGCCGCTCAGGATCCACACCGCGAGCATGACCGAGACCGCGCGGAAGGCGTGGCCGAGATCGTTGATCGGGAGCGGGTAGCTCGGCATCACCAGCCAGCCCTGGTAGGCGCCGAGCAGGAGCACCGGCGCCGGGATCCGATCGAAGACGATCTCGGCGACCTGGAGGCCGCGGCGCATGAACGGGCCCTCGGCGGGGCCGTCGAGGAGGAAGCGGATCACACTGCGCGCGCCGCGGATCACGAAGGGCCGAGCGGCCTCGCGCGCGCGGGCCGAGGCGGTGATCGGCGTGAGCGCGTCGACGATCCCCGGAGCCGAGAGGTACCAGAGCACCACGACGCCGAAGACCGCGCAGCTCCCGAGGAGCGAGAAGACCAGGACCTCGCCCGTCATCGACTGGAAATAGGCTCGATTCACCGGGAAACGAGGCGTATTCGCGACCCAGCGCTCGTGCGCGAAGGCCACGGCCGGAGCCAGCAAAGCGACCACGACGAGGTGCCAGGGGCGGAGGCGCGGGGCGCGCTCGCGCGGCATCGCGGCCGCGGCGCGCGCGAGCGGCGAGAGGCGCGTTCGATCAGCGCTGCGCATGACGGGCCATTCCTTCCACCACCTCGCGCTCCACGTGTTGCACCGTCCCGGCGTCGAGGCCGAACTTCTCGAGGACGTCGACCAGGAAGTTGTGCTCGCGGCCGTCGAGCTGGCCGTCGCGCCAGGCCATCGCGTAGAGGAAACGGTAGAGCGAGAGCATGGCCTCCTCGGGCAGGTGCTTGCGGAGCACGACGGGATCGACCTGGAGATCGCGCTGCATTTCCACGGCGATCCGCGCGTCGGCGAGCTCGACGTCGGTCACGCCGAACGAGGCCGCGAGCACCTCGTGGAGGAGCTGGCGCTCGGTCGGATCGATGGCCCCGTCGGCCGAGGCGAGGCGCACCATCCAGTTGAAGACGAGATCGGAGTGCATCGACTGGCAGGTCGCGACGATGAGCTGATCCATGTACGCGCGATCGGCCTGGAGCGGCTGGCCCTCGGGGACCTCGACGGGGATCGAGGTGCGCGCGAGGACCACGCCGGGTCGGTTCGCGCGGACCACCTCGAAGTCGACCGACCACGAGATCAGCAGGCGGTGCGCGTCTTCCGAGAAGAGCCTGGAGAGCTCGTCGCCGACCGCGCCGCTGCGGAGCGCGTAGCTCGGCATCGCCATGAAGACCGCGTGCTCGCCCGGGCGATCGTGGACGGGGATCAGGGCGTGCGCGTTCTCGTAGAGTCGGCGCGGGCGGTGGTCGAGCATCGTGCAGGTGAGCGCCGCGCGGACCGCGAGCGGCTCGGTCCCGCTGGCGAGGACGCGAGCCCACACGCGCATGCCTTCGCCGGGGCGGATCACGTCGGGCGTGATCTGGAACTCGGCGCGGCGGAGCGAGAGGACGCTGCGCACCGCGCGGAACACGGCCACGGCGATCGCTACGGCGAGGACCGCCAGGATCGCGAGCAGAGCGAGGGGGAGGAGGAAGAAGAGCACGAGGGTAGAGCGCGCCGAGA
Organism: Byssovorax sp.; assembly: GCA_040006075.1. Taxonomy (GTDB): domain Bacteria; phylum Myxococcota_A; class Polyangia; order Polyangiales; family Polyangiaceae; genus JANYGI01. The sequence continues at coordinate 11,635 of JBDTXR010000227.1, forward strand.
ACGCCTACATTACCGCGGGCGCGCGCGAGTCGAGACGAGCCACGCGACGCGGCCGAGCTTTTTGGTTACCGTGGCCTTTGCCGGTTCGCCGGAGACGAGGAAGCGATGAAGACCAAGCGAGTGTTCGGGGGTGGGGCGGCGGCGTTGGCAAGCACGATCGCCCGGCGGAGCGGGCCCGCGGTGCTCGCCGTGGCGCTGCTCGGCGCGACGGCGCTGGCCTGCAAATCAGGCAACGGCGGCCAGGAAAACGGGACTCCCGCCGATCCGGGGCCCGCGGTCGCGCAGGGAGCGGACGTCGTGCGCTACTCGGGGATGGAGGTCGGCGACAGCGGGCAGGCCGGCATCCGTCAGGCGGTGCAAGCGCGCCGCGCCGCCGACTGGAACTCGACCACGGTCGCCACGCTGTACCCCGGAACCGTCGTCACGCGCGTCGCGCGCTACGGCAACTACAACCTCGTCGCGTGGACCGGATCGGCCGGCGCGCAGCAGGGTTGGGTCGACAGCAACGTCGCCTTCGCGACGGTCCGGTACGACGGCGGGGTGGGGATCCAGCCTCCGACGGTGTTCGGCGCGACGCCGGTCAATCAGCCGCCGGGCGTGGTGGTCCCGCCCCAGCCGGTCGTGACCGCGCCGCCGCCGGTGGTGACCGCGCCTCCGCCGGTCGCGACGGCGCCGCCGGTGGCGACGACGCCGCCGAAGCCGACCGCCACCGTCGTTGGGCCGAAGCCCACGGCGACGCCGCCGAAGAGCGGCTTCAAGCCGCCCAAGCTCAACTAGAAATAGCCTTCATTCGTCGGACTCCGCGCGCGGATCGGGCCGCACGCTCTGCCGCACCGACTCCACCAGGCTGCGGCCGGGCGCGTGGCTGATGCGCTCGCTGCGCGGGCCGCGCTCGCCGCGTGGTCCGCTCGCGCCGGCCTGCGCGGCGTCGTCGATCGCCGGGACCTTCGGCGCGGCGAGCGCGGCCTCGAGCGTCGGTGTCGGCGACGGCGTGCGCGCGCTGACCTCGGGGAGATCTTCGTCGCTGCGCGCTCCGAGCGCGCGCGCGCCCGGGGTCCACAGCACCATCCGCAAGAGCTCCGCGAGCGACGCGGCCTCGGTGGTGTCGATCGCCTCGGTCGACGCGTCGGCGGGAAACAGCTCGAAACGTCGGCCCGACCACGACAACGCTTCGCGCAGCGCCTCGATCGGCGTGAGCTCGCGATCGTCGAGGCGACCCGCGAGCAGCGCGCCGTCGCGCACGTCGATCGCCAGCGCGCCCGACGCGAAGCCGCGATCGGTGAGGTGAAGCGCTCCGCTCCATCGCCTCTCCTCGAGGGCGCGGAGCACCTCGCTCACCGGCTCGAGATCGAGATCGCCCGCGCCGCCATCGGGACCGTCCGCGTCGAATAACACGTCGCGGCGCGCGCGAATGCGCGTCGCCATTTTCGTCAATGCTTTGACCTGAGCTAGCAATTCTGAAGTCTCGATCGGCTTCTGGAGCACCACGTCGGCGCCTGCTTCGAGGGCCTGGATGCGCGTCGTCGACGCCGCGTGCGCCCCCGGCTCGCGGGCCGCGAGGGCGATGAGCGGCAGCGTCGCCGCGTCGTCGAGGCGCGCTCGCAGGGCCGCCAGAAGCCAGAAAGCCTCGTGATCTGAAGGGCTCACGCCGATGACGAGGCAGTCCGGCGCGAGCGCTCCACAGGCGTTCCACGCCGCCCTCGGCGTGGCGCACACGACGACCTCGAGCCCCGCTCCCTCCGCGAGACGGACCACCGTGCGCTGGAGGGAGGCGTCCGTGTCGACCACCACGAGGATGCTCTTCTGCACGGTGTCGAGGATACACGTAGCCTCGTCAAAACGCGCGCTGCTCCCGAAAAAACCGCTTTGTTCCGTGCCTTTCTTGCGTAGGCTAGTCCGCGACTGGGAGGGATGCGGGAGCCTAGGATGAACGACAAAGACGCGCTGAAGAACGAAGCCTCGAAGACCGACAAGCGCAAGCAGAGTCTCTACTTTCCCGAGTCGATGCTTCAGGAGATCAAGGAAGAAGCGGCGCGGCTCGATCGGTCGCTCTCGTGGGTCGTTCAGCGCGCCTGGAAGCTCGCTCGGCTCGACATCAAGAAGCTCCCGAGCGTCAACGACGTCAGCGGCGACGAGGACGATCCGGGCGAGTGATCGCGCGCGACGTTCTCCTCCTGGGCGCGGTGTTGCGGGTTCTCTCGGCTCCTACGCTTCTCATGCCACGCTGTTCGTCCGCGCATTTCGAGCGTCGTTCTCGCGTCGATCGGGCCCTCTGATGTCGGGGGCCACGGCGCTGTTCACCTCGGGTCGCGACGGCACCCGGATCCACGTTCGCCTCCACGAAGGGGCCCCGGAGAGCCCGGTCACGGCGCTCCTCACGGACGGGATCGCCTGCGACGGCTTCATCTGGAAATACCTCTGGGACGACCTCGCGAAGTGGATGCGCGTCGCCCACTGGAACTACCGCGGCCACGGGCGCAGCGGGCGCCCTGAAGATCCCGCGGCGATCGAGCTCGTCGAGCACGCCCACGATCTCGACGCCGTCCGCCACGCGATCGGCGACGGCGACGTGGTCCTCTTCGGCCACTCCATGGGCTGCCAGGTGCTGCTCGAGGCCTACCGTTTGCGGCCCGAGCGCGTGCGCGGCCTGGTGCTGATCTGCGGCGCGTCGGGCCGGATCACCCACTCGTTCAAGGGCACCAACG
>JBDTXR010000228.1:0-14322 GCA_040006075.1 Byssovorax sp.
GCAGAAAGACCCAGACCAGGATCACGCCCGTGACCAGCGTCCCCGTGAAGCTGAGGACGAGAATGCCAATCAGGAGGTTGTAGGAGCTCTTCTCGAGGACGAGGAGCAAGACTCCGACGCCCGAGAGCATGACGCCCGGGACGATGACCAGGTAGACGAGGAGCGTGACGATCCGCCGGTAACCCAGGGTGGTCAGATCCCTGCGCCGGGTCATGGGCAGGTTGATCGTGCCGGTGGGTCCGCTCTGTCGCACGCTTCCCCGGTTCGAGGATGAGGTCACGGTCGCGGGGGGCAGGGGCGTACGCTACCCTCGCACTCGGCCGGAGGACAAGGATGATCAGGACTCGTCAGCTCGTCGCGCTCACGCTCTCGCTCGCTCTCTTGCCGCTCGCGGTCGCGCGTCGCGCCGAGGCCGCCGATCCGCCGGCGCCACCGCCCGCCGCGATGCCGGATCCCTCCGCGCCTCCCGTTCCCGCTCCACCGCCGGCCGATCTGCCCGACGCGCCGACCGCGCCGCCTGCGCCTCCGCCCGCGTTGCCTCCAGCTCCGACGGGCGTGCCCGATCCGGGTCTGATGCCGCCGACTCCTCCGCCCGCGCCCTTGCCGCCGCCGGCGCCTCCTCCGCCTGCGCCGCCGCCGTACGTACCGCCGCCGGCGCCGGTGACGTTGCCTCCGTCGCCTCCGCCCCCGCCGCGGATCGCGCCGACTCCGCCTCCTCCTCCTCCTCCTCCGCCCGCGCCTCCCGAGGTGCTCGCGCCTCCGCCGCCGGTCGCCGCGCCTCCGCCGCCGGTTCCCGTGGAGCCCGAAGAGAAGAGCCACATCCGTCTTCGCGGCGGCTTCAGCCTCAACGGCGGGCTCGTGCACACGCCCGATGGAAACGGCCCCGCGTTCGGCCTCGCCGGGCGCCTCGGCGTGCAGATCAACGCCTACTTCGGGCTCTATTATCAGAACACGCCGCTGGCCACGTTCGCGCCCTCGCAGGCCTCGCGGAGCGTGAGCTTTCACGCGGGGTTCGCCGACTACAACACCGTCCTCGCCAGCCTCACGCTGCTCGACATGCTCGAGATCGCGGTCGGCCCCTCGGTCGATTACGCGAAGTACGCCGACTGCTCGGCGGGGGTCACGGGCTTCGTGCCGACGTCGGGCTGCCAGAGCGGATCGAGCGTCGCGCTCGGCGGCCACGGCCGCGTGTCGTTCGACTTCGGCGGCCTCTTCGGCGACGGCAACGAGCGGCGGAGCGGCTTCATGATCAACGCCGACATCCACCCGCTCTTGCTCTCGGATGTCTCGGCGTTCTCGGCCACGCTCGGCCTCGGCGCCGAGTGGTACTGAGCGGTCAGGCGCCGATGCGCGCGAGCACCAGCGCCGGAGGCGCCACGCGCTCGGCGCCGATCTGGAACGCGGCGCGGACGCGGGCGAGCACCTTGTCGGCGTCGTCTGCGTGGCGCACGTGCAGGTGCGCGAGCGGCGCGCCGGCCTCGATCGCGTCGCCGCGGGTGACCTCGAGCTCGATGCCGACCACCGGATCCACGGCCTGATCGGCGCGGGTTCGCCCCGCGCCCATGGCCACCGCGGCGAGGCCGATCTCCAGCGGATCGATGCCGTGCACGAAGCCCGATCGCTCCGCGAGGATCCCCACCTTCACGGCGGCCGACGGGAGCAGCCCGGTGTCCTCGACCACGCGCGGATCGCCGCCTTGGGCCTCGATCATTCGCTCCATCGTCCGCGCGGCAGCGCCGCCGGCGATGGCCTTTTTCAGCGCGGCGCGGGCCTGCTGCTCGGTCGTGGCCACGCGCCCCAGGCGCAGCATCTCGGCCCCGAGCGCGAGCGTGCACTCGATCAGATCGGCGGGGCCGCGGCCGTGGAGCACGTCGATCGCCTCGCGCGTCTCGATCGCGTTGCCGACGGTGCGCCCGAGCGGCGCGCTCATGTCGGTGAGCAGCGCCGTCACCTGCTTGCCCGCGGCAGAGCCCACGCGCACCAGCGCCTCGGCGAGGGCGCGCGCGTCGGCCTCGGTCTTCATGAACGCGCCGCGTCCGACCTTGACGTCGAGCACCAGCGCGTCGATCCCCTCGGCCAGCTTCTTGGAGAGGATGCTCGCCACGATCAGCGGGATCGACTCCACCGTCGCGGTCACGTCGCGGAGAGCGTAAATCCGCTTGTCGGCGGGGGCGATCCGGCTCGTCTGCCCGATCATGCAGGTGCCCACGTCGGCGACGATCTTCCGGAACGTCGCGGTGTCGAGGTGGACCGAGAAGCCGGGGATGGACTCGAGCTTGTCGAGGGTGCCGCCGGTGTGGCCGAGGCCGCGCCCCGACACCATCGGTACCGGGACGCCGCACGACGCCACCAGCGGAGCGAGGCAGATCGAGACCTTGTCGCCGACGCCGCCGGTGGAGTGCTTGTCGACCTTCAGGCCGGGCACCGCCGACAGATCGAGCACGTCGCCCGAGTGGAGCATGGCCTTCGTGAGCGCGACGGTCTCGGCGTCGTCCATCCCGCGGAAGAAGATGGCCATCAGCAGCGCGGTCATCTGGTAGTCGGCGAAATCGCCGGCCCCGAGGGCCTCGATCACCCGCTGGATGTCCTCGTCCGAGAGGCGCTCTCCGTCCCGCTTCTTCGCGATCAGCTCGACCAGGGTCTTCACGGCGCGGGAGCTTACTCGACGGGCCGAAGCCGAGGCGAGTAAACCGGTCGCTGACGTCAGCTCAGGGAGTCAGCGCCGTCGCCGCAAAGGCGTCGTCGCCGCCCACGCTCGTCAGCACCGTGCCGCCGAAGTCCGGCGCTCCGGTGAAGTTGCCAGCAAAGGCCGCGGTGGTGCCGTTCAGCGCCACCCCGTTGAGCTGCTGCGAGGCCGCGTCGCCGAGGCGCAGGCTCCACACGTGGTTGCCGGCGCTGTCGAGCTTGGCGAGGAAGATGTCGTTGCCGCCCACGCTGGTGAGCGGGTTGCCGCCGAGATCGATGGTGCCTTGCAGCGTGCCGGCCACCAGCACGTTGCCCGCGGCGTCGGCCACGACGTGGAGCGCGCCGACCTGATCGGTCGCGTCGCCGGCGCGGTTCGCCCACACCGCGGTGCCGGCGGGATCGAGCCGGGCCACGAAGAGATCGCCCACGCCGGCGCTGGTGAGCACCGTCGATCCCGCGGTGAGCGTGCCCGAGAACGAGCCCGCGACGAAGACGTTGCCGCTGAGATCGGCGGCCACGCCGGTGACCTCCTGCGCGTTGGTGGTGGCGCCGAACGAGGTGCTGAACACGTGCGCGCCCGTCGCGTCGAGCTTGGCCGCGAAGCCGCCGAAGGTGGTGGGCGGCATCGTCAACGACGCGCCACCGAAGTTGACGGTGCCCTTGAAGCGTCCACCGAGGAACACGTTGTTGGCCAGATCGGGCGAGAGCGAGAGCAGCTCTTGCGCCGAGGCGTCGCCGAAGCGCTTCGAGTAGATGCAGGTGACGCCGTTGTCGAAGCGGGCGATGAACACGTCGCCCGATCCCGCGCTGGCGAGCGGCGCGCCGCAGCCGAAATCGATGGTGCCGTCGAAGGTGCCGCCGAAGTAGATGTCGCCGTTGGTGGCGAGCGCCAGCGCCGTGCCTCGCTGGGCCGCGAGGCCGCCGAAGCGCTTCGAGAAGTTGTGGGTGCCGCTCGGGCTGAAGGCCGCGAGGTAAGTGTCGGCGAGCGGATCGGCCGAGGAGAGCAGGCCGCCGCCGAAGTCGACGTTGCCGGTGATCGCGCCGGTGATCCACACCTCGCCCGTCGCGCTGGTGGCGACCGCGGTGGCCGACTGATCCGAAGCGTCGCCGAAGCGCTTGCTCCAGATGTGCTTGCCCGTCGGATCCAGCTTCACCACGAAGATGTCGGTGCCGCCCGCGCTCACGAGCGGGCCGCCGCCCCAGTCGATGGTGCCGTGGAACGCGCCGACCACGATCACGTTGCCCACCGGATCGAAGGCCACGCCGAGCGCGGTCTGATCGGTGGCGTCGCCGACGCGCGTCGCCCAGCCCACGTTGCTCTTGCACGTGGTGCCCTCGCAGATGCCGCTCGCGCAGTCGGAGCCGCCGGTGCACGGCTGGCCGTCGGTGCACTTGGGGCACACGCCGCCGCAGTCCACGCCGGTCTCGGTCCCGTTCAGCGCCATGTCGTTGCAGGTCGACGCCTGGCAGAGCCCGGCGGTGCACACGCCGCTCAGGCAGTCGGTGGCGAAGGCGCAGCTCTTCCCGTCGGCGCACGGCGGGCACGTCCCGCCGCAGTCGAGATCGGTCTCTTTACCGTCCTTGGCTTTGTCGCTGCACGTGGGCTCGGCGCAGACGCCGCCGGTGCAGGTGTTGCTCGTGCAGTCGGCGCCGATCGTGCACTTCTTCCCGTCCGCGCAGCGCGTGCAGATACCGCCGCAGTCGACGTCGGTCTCGGTCCCGCCCTGCATGGCGTCGAGGCAGTCGCTGAGCACCCCGCTTCCGGTGCTGCCGCTGGTGCTCGACGTGCTGCCGGTGGTCCCGGGCGATCCACCCCCGCCGCCGGTTCCGCCGACGCTTCCGCCGCAGCCGTAGGTGAGGGACGAGGCCGCGCCGAGGGCGGCGAGCAAGCAAAGGGCGCGCGTGTTCATGGGGTCTCCGGTTCGATGGCCGCAGCGGCCGGGTGATTCTTCCAGGTGAAGCGATCGACGAGGACCACGCTATCGTGGGCGCCGAGCGGATCGACACGCCCGAGCACCCACCCGTCGACGGCGCTCCCGTCCTTGCGGACGCGGAGGCGGACGAAGTGTTTGTAGCCCGGGTGCGCGAGCGCGCTGAAGGCCTGATGGAGCTCGAGGCCGAAGATGGTGAGCGCCGTGAGGAACCCGCCGAAGGCCAGCGTGCCGACGTAGATCGCCACGGCGAACACCAGCGCGAGGCCGAGGGTGCCGTGCGGCGCGAGGCCGATCTTGCGGAACGCCACCGGCACGATCGCCGCGAGGACGAAGGGCACGTAGCCGACGAAGATCCCGGTGAGCGCCGCGAGCGTGAAGATCCGGATCGCCTTGCCCGCGCGCCACCCGCCGATGAGGAACAGCAGCAGCGCGGCGACGATCGCGGTGATCCCCGCGGCGTTGGGGCTCGCCGAGCCGCGCACGAGATCGACGCCGAACGTGGGCAAGTAGAGCAGCCCGATCGCCACGTGGATCAGCACGCCGGAGCGCCCGTGGGCGATCTGGAAGGGGATTTGAAGGGCCAGCGCGAGCGAGGCCTTGGGCCCGGGGAACTCGGCCTCGGGCACGGGCAGGCCCTTTCGATCGATGCGCGCCGGGTGAAGGAACGCGCCGCCGCCGCCGGCCGTGACGTGCACGCCGCGGCCGACGTGCTGGCGGCAGTAGTGGTGGGTGTCGCCGGTGAGCACCAGGATCCCGTCGTTTTCGAGCGTGACGTCGAGGGCGCGGAGGATCTCTTGCCCCGCGTGGCTCGGCTCGAGGAACGCGTGCGCCGGATCGGCGAGCACGACGATGACGCCGCCGCCGACCTGCGATCGGGCCTCGGCGAAGTAGGTGCGCTGCTGAAAATCCACGGCGCGGAGCTGACGATCCGGGCCCCACAGATCGAGCCCTGGCGCGAGGCGCAGCGCCCAGTAGCTGGCGCTCTGCACCGGGGTGTACCCCTCGAGCGGGAGCACGTGGCGCTTGCCGACGAAGCGCCCGACGCTGAAGGCCTCGACCCACTGCACGAAGTGCCCGATCTGCCCCTTCTCGTCGATCTGATCGGTGTCGAAGCGCGAGGCCCGGAAGAGCTTGCCCTTGCGGCGGCGGAACATGCGGCCGAAGCCGTCGAGGCCCGCGTACCAGTCGTGATTCCCCGGGATGCCGATCAGCACGCGGTGCTTGCCGTCGTGGGCTTTCCGCAGCACGCGGTTCCACGGGACGATGACCCGGTTGTGGATCTCGAGATCGGTGGCGACGGGGTACGCGGTGTCGCCGCCGAAGACCAGGAGGCGGCCGCGCGGCAGCACCAGGCGGCCCTCGGGCTCGGCGGGATCGTCGACCTCGTAGTCCTCGAAGATGATCTTGGCGACGGCGTGGCTCACCGAGGAGCAGTCCCCGGTGTCGGCGACGAAGTCGATCCACAGATCTTCGTCCATGGCCTCCGCCAGGCTCTTCGCGTTGCCGTCGCCGCCGAGCTCGTGGGCCACGCGCTGCGTGAGCGTCTCGGGATCGTCGGCCTCCATCCAGTCGCGGCTGTCGATGTCTTCGGTGGCGATGACGCTGGCCGCGAGGTGCCAGAGGTGGCCCCAGAACGAGCGCGCGCCGAACCACACGATGGGCCCGGGGAACTTGCGCCCGCGCCGGAAGCGGAGCTTCGGGGCGTCGGCCGGGGCGGGGCCGGGGCGAACGGGAGGGCGATGGTGAGGCATCACGGGCGCGACAGATTGAGTACACTCGGCGCCCGAAGGAAGGACAGGAATGTTTCATCAAAGCGCGTTCACGAAGGGATTTGTCACGATCGTTGCTCTCGCCACGGCCGCGGCGATCGCCGGCTGCGGCGGCGACAAGACGGCCGCAGGGACCACCGGAGCGCCGGCGCCGAGCGCGACCACAGCCCCGATTCCGATCTCGACCGCGACCGCTGCCGCGCCGACCGCGCTGACGGCTGTCGCGCCGCCCGCTGCGTCTGCGAGCGCCGACCCCGACGAGGCCGACGCGCCGATCGCGGGCGCGAAGACGTTCGACTGCGGCGCCAAGGGGCAGAAGCCTTGCCCGATGCAGAAGTGGATGAAGACGGTGATGGCCGGCGCGTCGTCGAGCGGCGACGGCGCCCGGCTCGCCGAGGCGCTCACCTACGTCGCCAACCACGCGCCGCCGGGATTCACCACCTGGTCCGCGCTCGCGACCGATGGAGCGAAGAAGGCCAAGGCCGACGACATCGACGGAGCCAAGGTGTCCTGCAAGAAGTGCCACGAGGAGTACAAGAAAAAATACAAGAGCACGCTTCGGGATCGGCCCTTCTGAACGGCGCGCCGCGTCGACGTTCGGGCTCGTTCGGGCGATGGAGACAATCACCCTGGGTTCGAGGGATCTGCTAGCGTCGCTGCATGCGCTCCAGCTCCCTCGTGCTTTCGGCTTCGATTCTCGGTCTTTGCTTCACGGCGGCCTGCGGAGGCACCGGCACCACGGCCGCGGGCACGAGCTCGGGATCGGGCGGTGCGCCCACGGGATCGGGCGGCCACGGCGGCACCGGCGGCGCGGCGAGCGCCACGACGGGGAGCGGCGGTGGCGCGACGACGGCGGGGAGCACCACCACCGGCGTCGGCGGGGCCTCGACATCGAGCGCGAGCGGGACGGGCGGCACGCCGTGTCCTTCGGGCACCATCACCTGCATGGGGAACGTGGAGCAGGTCTGCGACGGCAACGGCGGGTTCGTCACCACCGACTGCGCGGCCACCAATCAGGTCTGTGTACCGGCGCTGGGATGCCTCGCCTGCACCCCGGGCACCGGGAGCTGCGCTGGCAACCTCGGCACATATTGCCTGGGTGACGGCACCGGCTTCGCCACCGACGCCTGCGATCCGGTGCAAGGCACCACTTGCAACGCGCAGACCGGGCACTGCGACGGGGACTGCGGCTCCAAGGCCCTGGGCAAGAGCTACATCGGCTGTGACTACTACCCGACGGTGACGGCCAACCTGGTCGGCACCCAGTTCCACTTCGCGGCCGCCGTCTCCAACACCACGGCCAGCAGCGCCTCGGTCACGGTGACCCAGGGCGCCAACACCATCGCCACCGTCACCGTCGCGGCCAACAGCGTCAAGGTGATAAACCTCCCCTGGCAGGCTGCGTTGAAGGGGCCGGCGTCGCTCAACGGGGTCCCGTTCCCGGCGTCGGTCAAGGTCACGCAGGGGGCCTATCGGCTCCGCTCCACCGAGCCGGTCGTGGTCTATCAGTTCAACCCGATCGAGTACACCAACGGCGGCAACTGCACCTTCGATCAGAGCGCGTGCTCGTTCAGCAACGACGCCTCGCTGCTCCTGCCCACCAACGCCTGGACGGGCACTTACCGCGTGGCCGGGCGCCACCACTTCTACTCCTCGTCGGGCTTCTACGCGGTGACGGCGAGCGCCGACAACACCGTGGTCACCGTGGCCGCGGCGCCGAACGGCGGCGGGGTGAAGGCCGGCGTCGCCGGGATCAACACCAGCGGAAACGGCTCGGTCACCCTCAACGCGGGTGACGTGATCGAGATTGTCACCTCGGGCAACGACCAGAACCCGAGCAACCCCGACGACATCACCGGGACGCTGGTCTCGGCCGACAAGCCGGTTCAGGTCATCGGCGGCCACCAGTGCACGTACATCCCCGACGGCACCGGGTACTGCGATCACCTCGAAGAGTCGATGTTCCCGTACGAGTCGCTGGCCAACGACTACATCGTCGCGGCCCCTCTCATCCCCACCGGGGGCAACACCCCCAAGGTGGAGATGGTGCGGATCGTCGCGACCACCGCCAACACCACGCTCACCTACGATCCGCCGCAGGCCGGCGCGCCGGCGTCCATCGCCCTCGCGGGCTCGTGGGTCGAGCTCAAGAGCAGCTCCAAGGACTTCAAGATCAGCGGGAGCCAGCCGATCATGGTCGTCCAGTACATGGAGGGTCAGGACGCCGGCGGCAACTCGGGCGATCCGGCGATGGCCCTCGCCGTGGCCACGTCGCAGTTCCGCAAGAGCTACCTCTTCCACGCGCCCACCAACTACGAGACGAGCTACGTCAACATCATCGCTCCCACCGGGACCCCGGTGAACCTCGACGGCGCCGCGGTGGCCGGCTTCACGCCGATCGGCGGCACCGGCTACTCGGTCGCTCGCAAGAGCCTGTCGAACGCCGGGACTGGCAATCACACCGCGGACTCGGCCGAAGGGTTCGGGATCAGCGTGTATGGATACGGGCAGTACACGAGCTACTGGTACCCGGGCGGGTCGGATCTGACGGTGCTGCACCAGTAGCCGGCGCCCGGGCCGATCAGGCGGTCGCGGGGGCTCGCGCGTGGATCGCGCCGGGCCGATCGCGATTCGTGGATGCCAATTCTCCGCCGCTCTGCTACCGCTGGTTCCCTCGGCGAAGAAGGCGGCGACGGACGCTGCGGCGCCGGGGGCCGCTGCGGCGGATGTGCCCTTGGTGAAATAGCGGGCGAGAGCTTCCGGGGGAGCGTCGAGCCCTTGGCCCGCGAGGGTCAGATCGGGTATCGCCGCACTCCCCATGGCCACTCGCGATCTCTGGCATCTCGGCTTCGCACGCCTCGTTCGCCAGCGGGCGCCGCCGGGGTTTCTCGTACGCGCGGAGGTGCCCCTCTCCGACGAGCCGCAGCGCGCCGACCTCATCCTGATCCGGCGCGAGGATGTGCCTCGTCGCGATGAACAGGCGCAGCTGCTCCGCGCCCTCTGGCCCTACCTCGGCGCGGACACGGTCCTCGAGTTCAAGAGCCCGGTCCGCGGCTTCCGGCGCAACGATCTGAAGCGCCTCGCAAGCTATGGCGCGCAGTACCACGTCCTCGAAGACGAGCGGCTGCTCCGGCCCGCCGACCTCACGCTGGTCCTCGTCATCCCCAGCCGCACCGGCGCGCTCGACGACGAGATCGCGCGCATGGGGTGGCGCCTGGTCCCGCTCGATCAGGGCTATGGCCGGATCGAGGGAGGCGTGTACACTCTCTTCCTGGTCCTGACCGACGACGTGTCCGAAGCGGAACGGGACGATTTTCTCCGAATTTTCAGCCACCACGACTGCCAGACCGACGAGGCTACCTGGTGGTGGTCGCAGTGGCGGGCCGAGGATACGACGATGAACGACGTCAAGGAGCTCGAAGGCTACGACGAGATGGTGCGCAAGTTCGCCAGCGGGTTGACGCCGGAGCAGGCGCTCGCGGGCCTGTCTCGGGAGAAGCTGCGGGGGCACGAGGACGTCGTGACCCGCTTCGTCAGCCAGCTCCCGCTGGCGCAGCAGCTGCTCGGATTGTCAGACGAGACCCTCCGCGCGTTTCCGGACGAGTATCTTCGTGGGCTGGCTCCCGAGCTGCAGGCGGCGATCCGCAAGCGTATCGGTCGACCGAGCGCGTAGCCGGCGCGAGCCGCGGGGCAACTTCACGTCGCCGAGTAGCCGCGACCGCGAGGGAGCGAGCAGTGCATGGGGCCTCAGCCCTCCGCCGCCATGACCGCGTTCCCGGTAACTGCGGGCGGCTCCGAACCGACCGGACCCGGAGACCGCAAGGGCACAAGGTACGCAGGGTCGAAAAAAAGGTTTCTCCGACGCCCTTGCGACCCTCGCGCCCTTGCGGTTCATCTCCTCTCCCTTCTGCGCCGGGCTCCGGTGATCGCGGCGAGCGTCGAAGCGTGACGTCGTGCCCGTTCGGGCTCGAAAACCACGAGTGAAACCGCGCGGCGCGGCCTCGACCGTCGGGTCCGCGCGGCTTCGAACTGCGTGAAAGTGGCTGGATCGCGGGCCGCGCGCGGTTTCGAACCGCGGGCGGCCCGGTCGGTCGGTGAATCGCCGCGGTTTCGAACCGCGCGAGATGGCCTCCGGCGGGGCTGCGGCGCGGTTCCCCTCCGCCGGGAGGATCCGTGTAGGCTCGCACCATCGTGTCGTCCTCGAAGAGCTGGGCTCGGCACCACCTCGGCGAAGCAGTGGGGGCTTCACCGACCTCGCTTGAATCCCCGAGGCAGATCGAGAGCGCATGAGCCGCTCCCGGGTACAGCCTCTCGCAGGCCTTTGGCTCCTGTCGCTGGCGGCCTGCTCGAGCTCCAGCGCTATCCCCCTCGACCGCGGCGGCGTCCTCCCGCTCGGCACCGATCACCCCGGGACGAAGCGCCTCGCGGTCAGCCCTCCGGAGGCTCCCTTCACGCGGCCGACGCGTCCGCACGGTGGCTGGGCGATCCTGAAGGCCGAGGCGGGGCCAGGTCTCGTCCACACCTGCGACGGTGATCTGATCGAGGGAGTAACGTCGTACTGGATCCCCACGCTCGCCCAGGTCGAAGAGGTGGAGACCGGGCTCGCGGCAGCGCTGGGGCAGGAGGTGGACGGCTACGGTGATCACGCCGGGGGGACCGTCGATGCCTATTACCGGCAGTACCTCGGTGTCGTCGCACGCGGCCAATCGCTGATCTTGCTCCACGGCATGAACGCGGAGATCATGGAGGACCTCGCACCTCGCCAGGTGCGCGGCGGCGAGCGGTTCGACTGGAAGAGGGACTCGGGCTCCGCGTGCGGCGGCGGTGGCCTGTTCTTTCACGCCGCCTACGATCCTGGCGCGCACAGATTCGTCGCATTTCGCTTCAACTCGCCGATATGACACCACAAGGTAACTTGCTCGGGCAGCGGCGGGAGCTGGTCACTCCGTCCTCCGGGGTGATCGCCGGGATCGCAGCCGCGATCGGCCGGATCGCACGCGAAGGCCTGGCAACCGAGGATCCCCGCTGAAATCCGCGCGATCCGCACCTTCCAGCGACTGGCAAGCTTTCTGCTCTTCTCCCCCGCATCGCGGCGCCTCGCCACCCCGCTGCGATCCCACGGAGAGCTGCCATGTCACGAGCAACCCCGACCGCGTCCTTGCCCCTCATCGGCTTCCCCGGAGCGCGCCATTGCGCTCTCGCCGCGCTGGTCCTGGCCTTCTCCTCGGCCGGCTGCGCAGGCGTGGGCAGCGAGGATGCCTCCGAGGACGTCGACGGCGAGTCGGCCTCGATCACCGCGACGCAGCTCACGGTCAATATCAAGACCTACGCTGGCAACTACCTGGTGGCCGACAAGGGCGGCGGCGCGGATCTCATGGCCTACAGCACCCAGGCCAAGGAGTGGGAGACGTTCACGCTCACCGATCTCAACGGCGGATCCCTGGTGAGCGGCGATGTGGTCACCCTCAAAGGCACCGGCGGACAGTGGGTGTCGGCGGCGCAGGGCGGGGGCGGGAAGCTCACGGTCACGGCGCCCTGGCAGAAGGGGTGGGAGCAGCTCAAGATCGTCAAGGTCGGCGGGAGCGGGACGATCAAGAGCGGGGACAAGATCGCTCTGCAAACGACGGTGGGCGGAGAGTACCTGTCGGTGATCAACGCCGGGGGCAGCACGGTGACGGCGACGGCGCCCTGGATCAAGGAGTGGGAGACGATGACGATGATCGTCGCCGGCTCCGGCGGGAACGGGAACGGGAACGGGAACGGGGTGACGGAGTATGCGCCGTATTTCCCGAGCTGGACCTGGGACAACGGGGGGACGTACCCGTACTCGAACCTCGTCGATCTGCGGAACAAGACCGGGATCACCGGGGTGACGCTGGCGTTCGTGCTCGCCGGGAGCGGGTGCAAGGTGGATGGCGACATCAGCTCGCACGTGGCCGACATCAAGGCGTTCGTCGGGATGGGGGGCAAAGTGAAGGCCTCGTTCGGCGGGGCGGCGGGCACGTACATCGAGTACAACTGCGGGGATCCGGACTCGCTCGCGGGGGCGATCGGGGCCTTCGTCGACAAGACCGGGATCAAGGATCTCGACTTCGACATCGAGCAGGACGGGGCCTACGGGCTGAGCAGCCTGCGCGGCAAGGCGCTGAAGAAGCTCCAGGATTCGAAGGGGATCAAGGTCTCGTTCACGCTCCCGGCCGAGCCCGGCGGCCTCGCGGCGGGCGGGAAGCAGGTGGTGCAAGGGGCGCTGAGCGCCGGAGTCCAGATCTCGCACGTGAACCTGATGACCATGGATTACGGCCAGTTCAACGGGCAGCCGCTCGGCCCGGTGGCCATCTCCTCGATCAACGGGACCAGGGGGCAGCTCGAGCAGATGATCGGCGGGCTCACCGACGCGCAGGCCTATGCGATGATCGGCGCCACGGCGATGATTGGCACCAACGACACGGGCGAGGTGTTCTCGCTCGCCGACGCGGCGCAGCTCGCCAAGTTCGCCCGCGACCACAAGCTCGGTCTGGTCTCGTTCTGGTCGATCGATCGCGATCGCCAGTGCAGCACCGGGTTCAACGACTGCTCGACCAAGAACAGCGGGACGTTCGATTACCACAACATCCTCAAGACGTCGCAGCAGTGAGTCGGACGATGAGCACGGGAACGATGGATAGCGTGGATACCGCAGGTGAGCCGCGGGTGGCCCGGGTGAAGCGGCGCGACGGTGCGCCGCGGCTGCTGGGCGGGACGCTCGACGCTGCCCCGCCGGCGCGCCCGCTCCGCGGCGAGCGCGGGGAGCGCGAGGTGTTCGACCCCCACTTTCACGGCGCCATCCTGGCGCGGAGGCGACTCGGCCTCTCGCCGACGACTACGTCCCCGTGACGTGCTCCACGAAGGACCGTAACGAAGCCCAGTAGAGCGGGTGCGCCGAGACGTCGTTGTGGCCTCGACCGGGGACGAGGACCAGGCGCCGATCGAGCGTGCCCGCGGCGTCGTGGGCGGCGCGGCCCTCGGTGGGCGCGATCAGCGTGTCGAGCGCGCCGTGGAGCACCAGCAGGGGTGTGGTGCTCGCGCGGAGCTTGGGGAGCGGATCGAAGGCCGCGAGATCGCCCGAGGGGAGGGGGCTCTGGAGGGTGACGCCGCGCCGCGCGACGAGGCCGAGGAGATCGGTGAAGCCGCTCTCGAGGATCAGGCCCGCGAGCGGCGGTAGCGCGCCGGCGAGCTCTGCGGCGCACGCGCTGCCGAGCGAGCGGCCCATGACGATCAGCGGGAGCGTGCTCGCGGCGCGCGCGGCGGCGAGGACCACGCGGGCGTCGGAGAGGGCCGATCGCAGCGTCGGGACACCGCTGCTCGCGCCGTACCCGCGATAATCCACGACCGCGAGGCGGGCGCCGACCGCCGCGTAGTCGGCGGCCGCAGCGTCGTAGTCGGCGACGACCTCGCCGTTGCCGTGAAAGAGCAGCACCAGCGCCCGCGCGGAGGGCGCAGCGTGGACGCGGAGGTGGACGCGAACGCCCGGCGCCACCGCGAGCAGCTCGTCGATCGCACCGGGCGGGGGCGCCGAGGTGAGCGCGCGCGGGAAGAAGAGCCGGGAGCTGAAGGCGGGTGAATCGAAGATCGAGTCCATGGCGGCTCGAGGATACTCCGGAAGCGGCGGCCCGCCGCCTGCTCGGGTCAAGGTGCCTTGGCGCTCGCAGGCACGATGGCGTCGATCGAGTCCCCCTCGATCCGCCGGGTCTTCAGGTAGAGGAGCGCCAGCGCCACCATCCCGAACGGGGCGACCAGCATGTTGATCAGGTAAAGCCCCGTGAGCGCATTCGCGCCCGTCAACGTATCGGAAGATGTCCTGATCACCTCGCGGTACGAGAGATTCGAGAGCTGGGCGAAGGCGAGAAGGAACCAGGGTACGATGATCGAGTTCAGCAAAAAGCGGAAGAGCAGGG
>JBDTXR010000229.1:0-14192 GCA_040006075.1 Byssovorax sp.
CGGCGCGATCGAAGCGGGGCTCGCCGCCCCGATCGACGTTGCGCTCGCCGTTGCGCTCGCCGTTGCGATCGTTGTTGCGGTCGTTGTTGCGCTCGCCGCCGCGCTCGCGGCGCGGGGCCTCGAACGAGACCGGCGTCGCGGTGTACGACGGGAGCCCGCCGCTGCCGCCGCCGGTGACGGCGCCGACGCTGCTCGCTCCCACCGGAGCGGCGTCCCCGTTGCTGCGACCACGGCGGCGGCGGCGGCGACGACGACGACCGTCGGCTCCAACCTCGCCCGCGCCCGGCGCAGCGGCGCGATCGTCGCCGCCGAGGATCGGCTGATCGTCGTCTTCTTCCTCGTCGAACATCTCGGCCGCGCCGGCGGCGGCCTCGTTGCGCATGGCCTCGTCGGGCCCGGGCGGGCCGTCGTCTTGCACCACGCGCGGGGTGGTCGCGCGGGACGACGGCGCGGCGGGGGCCGCAGCGATCGGCGCGGTGAGCGGCCCGTCGTCGTCGTGGAGCGGCGCCTCGAAGGCCTCGTCCGCGGCGTCGTCGTCGGAGGCGGCCTCGTCTCCCGGCTCTTCGCCGGCGATCAGCACCTCGTCGTCGTCGTCTTTCGCGGGGCGGCTCTGGGCGGCAGGCGGCTCGCTCCGCGCAGATCCGCCGCGCTTCCCGGCCTTCTTCGGCTCGAGGCCGGACTTGATGGTCTTCTCGTCCCACTCGCGCAGCGCGAAGACGCCGGGCTTCACGCGCACCAGCGGGTTCTCCGAAGAGTCCTTCTTGAGGGTCGCGGCGAGCCGCGCGCCCATCGTCACCTCGGGGCTCTTGCCCACGTGGCTGAGGAGGTTCTTCTCGATCGCGATGTCGGTGATCTCTTTGTAGTGGAGCGGTTTGCCGACGAGGCGAAGCACCTCGGCCGCTGCATCCGTGAACGTCATCTTGTGTTCGTCCTTCGGCGCGCTCGGCTCATTCGCCCGGCGCGCCCTCGTAGTCGCCGTCGGCCCGCGCCGGCCCAGAAAAAGGCCGGCTCGTGGGGAGAACCCCGCCGCAATCGGGAAGCGCACATTCGCTCCCACTCGACCGCGGTTGCTGGGACTAGCCGGCGTTTAGCACCGGGAAAACCGGCCGTCAACCGGGCCACGCCTCCTCCACGCCCCGCGATTTCGGGCGCGGATCAGCGTGGCTCCGGCGCTCGTCCGGGGTTTGGGGCCGGGCGCGGCCCCGCCGCCGATCAGTTCATGCCGGCGAGCGCGCGGCACTCGGCGCCGATGGGCGAGTCGACCGCGGCGAGCTCCGCGCACTTGCGGAACGAGCCTTTGCCGCTCCCGCCCGCGGCCTGCTCGGCGGCGCCGCGCAGGTGCCACGACGTCGCGCTCCCCGGCGATCGCTGCGTGAGCTCCACCGCGAGGTTCACGGCCTTCGTGGTCTGGTGCGCCTCGAGCGCCTTCATGATCCGCGTCTGCAGCGGCCCGGAGTCGTCGGACGCCGAGGCGCTGCTCACGGGGCGCGCGGTGTGCTCGGGATCGGGCGGATGGAGCGTCCCCGAGAGCACCGGCGGCGCGACGACGGCGCTCGGCGGCGGGGCGGCGGCCGACGGCGGAGGCGGAGGCGGAGGCGGCACGACCACCGGGTCGGCGGAGTGCGGCGGGATCGGCGGCGGAGGCGCGGGCATCGTCGTCGTGGTCTCGGCGCTGAGGACCGGTCGCGGGGGCGGGACCGGGGCGGGCGGTCGGGTCAGCCAGTAGGCCACGCCGGCGACCACGACGGCCGCCGCCGCGATCGCGATCCAGGGCAGCTTCTTCGCCGGATCGGCCGCCGCGGCCTCGTGGTCGTCGACGTCGCGCGCGGGGCTCGATCGCGAGCGCTCCCGCGGGGGCGGCGCTTCGTCCTCGTTCGCCTCGTCGGCGGGGGCCTCGGCCTCCTCGTCGTCGGCCTCGGGTTCTTCAGGCGCGGCGGGCTCGTCCTCCAGCTCGGTCGGCGCGGCGATCGGCGCTTCGGCGGCGCGCGCGGTCGTCGGCGCGGGCACCGCGGGCTCGGCGCGCTCCGGCGCCGGCTCCGGGTGCGGCACCGAGGGCCGCGGGGGCAGCACGTCGGTGGGATCGATGATCACCCCGAGGTCGGCCACCAGCGCTTCCGGCGTTCGCGGCGGCGACGGCAGCGGCGTGAGCTCGACCATCGCGGCGTCGTTCAGCGGCGACGGCGGGCCGATGCTCGACCGCGCCGGGATGATCACCTCGTCGGGCGAGGCCGCGTGCGGCGGCAAGCTCGCGCCTCCGCCGCCGGAGTCGGGCGAACGATCCGATCGCTCGGGGACCACCGTGTCTTCGTGGAGATCGTCGAGCGGCGTCGCGTGCCCGCCCCCGCTCGGCGCCGACACCGGCTCCGAGCCCCGGTGCTCGCCGTCGATGCTCGGGACGACGTCGTCGCTCCCCTCGCCCGCGCTCGGCACGAGCAGGCCCTCGAAGTAGAGCTTGGAGATCGTCGACAGCGTCGACAGGTCCTCGAACGGGGACGCGTCGACCACCGACATCAGGTTCCGCTTCCCGTCGAAGAGCCGGAGGATGGCGTTGAGCTCGTCCGGGATCTCGTTCAGCCGCTCCAGCAGCTCCTCGCTGTCGACTTCGAACACCGTCGTCAACGGCGGCAACGCTTCGAGCAAGCGTCCCCACTCGTCAACGCGGCGCATGCCCTCCATCAGGAGGCCCTGCGTCGACGACTCGATCGCGTCGGGGTTCTCGACCTTGGTGAACTCGACCTCGAACTCGCCGTCGTTCCAGATCAGGGCGCGGTACACGGCCTCTTCGCCGCAGAGGCGCCCGAGGGCGGCGTCGACCACCTTGCCATCGCGGAAGAAGATGTCGGCCGCGCTCTCGCCGTTGGTGAGGTGAACGATGCCGCTCTTGCGCGAGACCTCGAAGGTCTGGAGCAAGTCGACGACGTTCATGTCGGCGATGGAGCCGCTGAACCGCGTGCGCCCGGTCGTAGGGTGGGCGCGGGTGGCGATGCCCTCTCGCGTGCGCCGCGCGAGCAAGAGGTTCACCCGGGCGATCAGCTCGCGGACGAAGATCGGCTTGGTGAGGTAGTCCTCGACCCCGAGCTCGAGGCCGCGGATCTTGTCCTCGATCGACTTCTGGCTCGTGAGGAACACCACGGGGATCAGGCCCCAGTCCGGGTGCTCCTTGAGGCGACGGACCAGCGCGTAGCCGTCCATCTTCGGGAGGCGGGTGTCGCTCAGGATGAGATCGGGCATCGAGAGCTCGATCTTCTGGAGCGCGTCGAGGCCGTCCTTGGCGGTGGTGACGCTGTAGCCGGCCTTCTTCAGGCTGACTTCGAGCACACGGACGCTGCGCGAGTCTGCGTCGACCAGGAGGAGTTGTTGTTTGGCCACCTTGGGTCTATCCGCGCCGCTGCGCGGGGCGCAGAATGGCGATCGTCGGCCGGAGGGTCAAGCGGCTTGCAGCTTTGCAGGATTGACCGGCGAAATCAGTGCCCCCAGGGGTCGACGACCTCGCCTCCGCTGGAGGTCTTCGGGTGCCGTGGGGGCGTGACGGGCACGCGGGGCGGCGGGTCCGCCTTCTTCACGACAGCGCTGGGCGTGGCCGTCGGCAGCGCGGGCGGGGGCGTCGACGCGGCGGGTTGGGCGGTGATTGCAGCGGTCGGGACGGCCGGCGGCGAGCGGATCGGCGCCGCGCTCGCGGTCGCCGTGGTGGCGCCGACCGGCACGGTCGACGAGACGGCCGCCGTCGGGGTCGCGTCCGTCGGAGTGGTGGTCGTGGGCGCGCGGAGGCCGACCCAGCCGACGATGGCGACGAGCACGGCCGTCAGCGCGCCGATGGCGATCCCCCGCGGTCCGATCAACGGTTTCACCGGCGTCAGCGCTGGATCCGACTCCCCGAACGACTCCGTCTCGCGCGGGCGCATCGACCCGCCCGACGAGGCGGCGGCCATCGCCGGGGCGCGGCCCGAGCCCCTGGCGCCGACCTCGCCCATCGCGTGCTCGATCGCCGCGGCGACCTCGACCATGCTCGCGTAGCGATCGGCCGGGCTCTTCGCGAGGCAGCGCATGGCGATGGGCCCGAGCGCCCCGAGCGACGAGGCGTCGGGCGCCACCTGGCTGAGCGGCTCGGGCGTCGCGAACATGTGCTTGGTGAGCACCCCCATGTACGTATCAGCCTCGAAGGGCACGTGGCCGGCGAAGCACTCGTACAGGATCACCCCGAGCGCGTAGACGTCGGCGCGATGATCGACGCTCTGCCCGGCGGCTTGCTCGGGGCTCATGTAGTGCGGCGTTCCGAACACCATCCCGGCGCGGGTGAGCCGCCCCTGCCCCACCATCTTGGCCACGCCGAAGTCCAGGAGCTTCACGAACTCCTTCTCGGCCGTCGGCGTGAGAAACACGTTGTCGGGCTTCAGATCCCGATGAATCACGCCGGCTGCATGCGCCGCGGCCAGCCCCGACGCGCACTGCAACAGGATCCCCGCGGCCCGCTGTGGCGACAGCGTCTTCTCGCTGCGCAGGAGCGCCGCGAGCGAGATCCCGGTGAGGAACTCCATGACGAAATACGGGACCGCGGCGCTGTCCGGGCCGCCGAGGCGGACCTCGCCGAAGTCGCTCACGGCCACGATGTTCGGGTGCCCGATCGCCGCGGCGGCCTTGGCTTCCTGAAGAAAACGCGCGGTGTGCTCGGCGTCGGCGATGTCGCGGCGGAGCACCTTGAGGGCGAAGCGGCGGCCGAGCGTGACGTGGCGCACCTCGTACACGGTGCCCATCCCGCCTTCCCCGATGACGTCGACGACCTCGTAGCGCCCGTCGATGGTCTGCCCGATCAACGGATCGGCCGATGGGTTGTAGTCGGCCGTCTCGATCAACGTGTCGCCGTCGAACGGGCAGAACCGCGCCTCGCCGGAGAACATTTGCTCGCACGCGGGGCAGCGCTTGGCCCGCGGAGCCTTCGTCGCTCCGCGGGCGCGCGCGCTGGGCGACGCGGCCGGGACGCGGCGCTGCGGGGCGATCTTCGTGACCGTCTCGTCGCTCACCCGCTTCGGCGCGTCGTCGGCGGACGGCGTCGGCTCGATCCCGGGATCCAGTCGCATGGTCGACGGCACGCGGCGAGTCTACCCGAACTCGCCGCGGCCCGCGAACCCGCGAGTCCATGTCCACAACGTGGACTGTGTAGACGTCGCTGTTCACGGGAAATCCAGGCGATCGGCCGACAAAAATGACGAAGGCCGGGAGCGTCGCCCTATCGGGCTCCAGGCTCCCAGCCTCCTCGCGTGCCTCGCCGGTGCGAGGCCGCGTCAGGCCCCGATCAGGCGCCCGGGGCCGGCGTCCCGCAGTTGGCGCAGAACTTCGCGGTCCCGGTCTCGCTCCCGCAGCCGGTGCAGAACTTCTTCGCGGGGGCTGCGGCGAGCGGGGTGCCGCACTCGGCGCAGAACTTCCCCATCGGGACCGACGCGGCGCATTTGGGGCACGCCACCTTGCCGCCGGCCGCCGTCGGCGCGCTCGGGTAGCCGCCGGGCCCCGCGGGCGGTTGGCCTCCGGGCGGCTGCTGGTACTGCGGCACGAACTGCGGAGGAGCGCCCTGCGGCTGCTGGCCGCCGGCCATCATGTTGCCCATGCCCATCCCGACGGCCATCTGCGCGCCGAGGCCGGCCACGCCGACGTTGGCGCCGCCCTTCGCCATGCCCTCGCCGGCGTTCATCACGGCCGAGCCGGCCGCGTAGTTGTTCCAGTTGCCGGCGAGCTGCTGCACGTAGCGCGCGTCTTGCTGGAACTTCTGATCGAGCTTCACCTGCTCGGCGCGCGCCGTGTCCGACGCGATCCCGACGCCGCGCCGGGCCGCGCCGCGCTCCTTGTTGGCGTCGCGGAGGAGCTGCTGATCCTCGGCGTTGAAGCTGATGTTGCCGAGGTTGACGTCGGTGATCTTGACGCCGATCTCTTCCAGGCTCGGGGCGCGGGCGATGATCGCCGCGGCGATGTCGCCGGTCATGCCGCCGAGGTTGAGCAGGCTCTTCTGCTGCTGCACGCAGACCTGCCCGATCACCGTCTTCGCGCTCATGAAGAACTTGTCTTTGATCCACTTGAGCGTCTGGTCGTTGTCCATGCTCCCGGCCGCTTGGCCGAAGTAGCCGATGACGAACCGGACCGGATCGGTGACCACCATCGCGAACTCGCCGAACATGCGCGGGGTGACGAACTCGAAGAGGATCGGGTCCTCCATCGACTCGAGCGGGCCGCCGAAGGTGATCCCCCGGATCGGCTGCATCTTCACGAAGAAGACCTCGGCGATGAAGACGTTCCCCCCGGTGAACGAGGTGATCAGGTTGTTCAGGAAGGGGATGTTCTGCGACTGGAGCGTGTGCCGGCCGGCGGGCAGGTAGCCCTTGTACTGGCCGTCTTTGAAGAACAGCGCGCACTCGTCGCTGTCGACGGTGAGCTGCGAATACATCGGGATGTTCTGATCCGGGTGCTTGTAGACAACGAGGTGCTTTACGTTGTCGGGCCGCGCGATCATCATCTCGCGGACGCCACCCTTGACGAAATCCATGATGCCCATTTCGCGTTCCCTCTCGGCTCCCCGCGCTTGCGGTCGGCGCTCCGATCTTCGTACCCAGCTCGCCGGCGGAGGCTCCCCGAGAGCCCGCGGCGGCGGGAAGATAGTCCCGAGTCTCCGGCACAGCAATGACCAACGCGGCGGAAAGACCCGGCGATGATCGCGCCCGTCGACCTCACCTCCCTTTCGGCCCCCGCCCAGAAGATGGCCGCGGCCTCCGCGCCGCTCAAGCTCCAGGAGATGGCGGCAAAGGGCGTCGCCCCGGGGCTCAAGCCGGGCGAGATGGTGACCCTGCTCGTCCACTTCTACACCGCGAGCGAGCGGCCCACCGTCAAGGAGGCCTCCGAGAAGACGCTGAACGCGCTGCCCGAGCCGCTCCTCCAGGGCGCCCTCGGGGCCGATCTTCCGGCCACCGTGATCGACGTCCTCGCCGCGATCTTCGCCGCGCGGATCGACGTCCTCGATCGCCTCCTCGGCATGCCGCGCGTCTCGCCGGACACCGTCGACTCGCTGGCGCAGCACGGATCCGAGGAGGTCACCGAGCTCGTCGCCGTCAACGAGGATCGGCTGCTGAAGAACCCGCAGATCATCGAGCGGCTCTACCTCAACAAGCGCACCCGGATGTCGACCGCGGACCGCCTCATCGACCTCGCGGTCCGCAACGGCATCACCCTCAACGGGATCGCCGCGTTCAAAGAGGCCGCGCTCGCGATCCAGGACGAGCTGATCCCGATGGCCTCCGAGGAGCGCTCGCCCGACGACGAGCTCTTCACCGAAACGAGCGAGCTCGCCGAGCAGCTCCAGAAGGAGAGCACCGAGGAAGAAGACACCCACGAAGAGACGCCCGAGGGCGAGGAGGTCGTGAAGGACAAGTACCTCCCGCTCTATCAGCGCATCGCCAACATGACGGTGTCGCAGAAGATCCGCCGCGCGATGCTCGGATCGAAGGAAGAGCGGATGCTCCTCGTGCGCGACACCAACCGGCTGGTGGCCGCGGCCGTGGTCCGCAGCCCGATGATGCAGGAGAACGAGGCCGCGCTGATCAGCCGCAACCGCAACGTCTCGGAGGACGTGCTCCGGATCCTCGCCACCATCCCCGCGTGGTCGAAGGCCTACGGCGTGAAGAAGAACCTGGTCGAGAACGCCAAGACGCCGATCATGATCTCCCAGCGCCTGGTGCCCATGCTCCGCGAGTACGATCTCAAGCAGATCGCCAAGAGCAAGCACATCACCGGCGCGGTGAAGGAAGCGGCGCGGAGGCACCTCGAGCGGCGGAAGACCTGAGCGTCGCCGTCCTTGGTTTTGGCCCTCGGATCCGCCTTTCTGCTAGCCTCGCGCCACGATGAGCGATCTCGTCCGCTTCGGCGTCGCCATGGATCGGGGCCTCCTGGCCGAGTTCGACCGGCGCATCGCCGCGCGCGGCTACGAGAACCGATCCGAGGCGCTGCGCGATCTGATCCGCGCCGATCTCACGCGGGAGGCCGGGGACGCCGGCGTGGTCGTGATCGGCACCGTGACCCTCGTGTACAGCGCGCGCGCGCGAGAAATCGTCGCTCGCCTCACCGACGCCGAGGGCGAGCAGCCCGGGCTGGTCGTCTCCAGCCTGCGGACGCCGGTCGACGCCGATCGGATGCTGGAAGCGCTCGTCGTCCGGGGCGTGGCCGAGGCGATCACCGCGTTCGCGGGGCGGCTCGCGGGCACCAAGGGCGTGCTCTCGTGCGACGTCACGCTCGCCGCCGCGATCGATCCGCCGGCCGAGCACCAGGCCGCGCGCGCGGCGCCCGCCTCCCCCGTGACCCGCGGAGACGATCCGCGGTGACCCGGCGGACCGCTCTGGCAAGCGGGGTTTACTCGACGCGCGCCGTCACGATCCGCTGCTGTCCAAAGGGGCCCTGAGCCCAGGCCACCACGGCGCGATCCGCGGGGCCGAGCGCCGCCGCGGGATCGCTGACGGCCTGGCCCGCGGGCGACAGCGGCTCTTCGTCGCTCCAGGGCAGGGCGCTCCCGGTGCGGCGCGCGACGATCCGGGCCTTTCCCTTGGCCTCCTCGACGAACACGGCGAGGACGCCGCCTCCGGGGCCCACCGCCAGGGCCGGCGCGTAGGCGGTGGCGTCGCTCGCCGAGAGCCGTCGAGGGTGCTTGCCGTCGTCGATCCACTGGCCGGAGGCGTCGCGCCGGGCCGCGAACACCGCATCTCCCTCGCCCTGATCTTGATACCACAGCACCGTGAGCGCGCCGTCGGGGCCGAACGCCGCCTGAGCGCACCGCGCAGCGCCCACCGCGGGAGAGAAGCTGTCGCCGAGGCCCCTGGGCTTCGTCCACACGCCGTCTTTTCCGCGGGTCGCCAGGAACACCGGGAGCGCGCCGGTCCCGTCCTCTTGAGTCCACACCACCGCGGCTTCGCCCTGCTCCGACAGCGCGGGGCGCGGGTTGGCGATCGGGTGACTGTCGACCGGCGCTCCCGCGGCCGAGAGGAAATCGTCTTTTGCGGGGTGGGAGAACTCGCCGTCTCCCGTGGCGCGCTCGCTGGCATAGACCATCAGCGGGCCGCCCGTCGACTGGAACCACACGATCAGGCCGGCGCCGCGCGAGTCGAGCGCGACCTGGGGAGCGTTGGAGTAGAAGATCGGGACCGAGAGCACATCGTCGCCTTGCTTGGGCCGCGTCCAGGCGCTCTCGCCGGGGCGGCGGTGGGCCAGGGCCACGCCGAAGTGCACGTCGTACCACTGGTTCCAGGCCAGGATCCACTCGCCGCGCGGGCTCGTGGTCACGAACGGTTGAAAGGCTCTCGGCTGGAACGAGAGCGAGTCTTCCGCCGCGGCAGGATCGCTCCAGTGGCCGGCCGCGTCGCGGGCGCTCGCGAAGATGTACCCCGCGCTGTTCGCGCCGCCCTGCGACCAGGTGACCACGGCCTCTCCGCTGGCTCCGGCGGCCACGCGCGTCTGTCCGGCGTTGGCCACGATCGGATCGGTGACCACGTGGATCGTCGGCGATCGCAGGCTGAAGACGCCGGCAGAGCGCTCCTCGGCGACGACGATCCCCGACACGCCCGGCGCGTCGATCTGCCACCCCAGCAAGGCTCTTCCGCGTCCGTCGAGGGCCGCGCTCGCGGCGCGCGCCCCGGCGGGGCCCATCCCTTCTTCGTCGCCGGGGAGCACCCAGGCGCGTGGCCGGCAAACGCCGCTCGCGTCGGCGGAGGTCCAGGCGGCGCAGGCGACAGGGGGAGTCGCCTCCCGCGGGAGCGCCAGCGGATCGAGCTCGCCGCAGGCGCCGAGGGCGAGAAGGAGCGAGAGGACACCGACGCTCCTCGTCGCGCCCGCTCGCCCCTGGCTCATTGGGTCACCATCCGTGGCGTCCTGGTCAACGTCGTCAACAGGACGCGCACCGCGCCTCGATCGATGTCGGCGAGGGCGGCATAGGCGTCGCGGGCCTTCTGGGCCTCGCCGCCGTGCATCAGGATGGCGTCCTCGAGCTGCGCGGCGCGCGCGTCGTGCAAGAAGGGCCGAGTCCGGGCCACGCCCCACAGCGGCGGAGTCAGGAACTGCGCCGCGGGAACGCCCCGATCGGCCCGGGCCTCGGCGAGATCCTTGCCGACGTCGTGACGCTTGAGATCGCTGAACAGGAAGACCCGGAAAGAGCCAGTCTGCTCGTCGGGCGCGATCCGCGGCTCGGCGCCCTCCTGCGCGAGATCGACCTTCACGGACGCTCCGCCGCCGCGGCTCGCCAGGGTGAACGTGGTGCCGTTGAGCGGGAGCGAGCTCACATGGCACGACGTGCAGCCCAGGGTCTTCATGAAGGTCCGCCCCTTCGCCGCGAGCAGCGTTTGCTCGGAGCTCACCGGGGTGAGCTGCGCAGGGGCCTCCTGCATGGCCACGAAGAGGGTCAGCGCCGTCACCTGCCCTTCGGTGATCTCCGACGTGACCGTGTCGCCGTCGGGATCGGCGCCGCCGAAGGGGCCTACCCGAGCGGGGTTGGCCTCGGCCACCAGGAAGTCGGACTCCATGCCATGATGGAGCAGCAGCTCGTCTTCCACCATGTCGCGGATCGTGGCCACATTGCCCTTCCAGCCAAAGGGCTTGACCACCAGATCGGCGTCGATGCCCTGGATCTCGGCCGGATCGAGGCTGCCGTCGGGCTTCACCGTCAGGTGACCGAAGGAGACGCCCTTGGCGACGAGCTCGCCCCGCGCGGGCTTTCCGCTCGATTTTGCCTGATCGGCGAGCGTCGACCGGACCCCCGCGAGCTCGGCGGTCATCTCGGCGGCGACGATCTCCAGGAGGCCGGCGCCGGCCAGGGCGATGGGGTTGCGCTCGAGGGCGCTGGCCTGCGAGTTCCCGTCGCCCTGGAGATAGGCATTGTCGGCGGCGTCGCCGGAGCCCTGGGGGCCGCCGCGCGAGTGGCAGGTTTCGCACCTCGGCGCGTCGGGGCCGCCGCGACGGCCGGTCTGGAAGCGGCCATAGGCGGGGAGATCCTTGCCGCCATAGCCCACCCGGGGCGTGAAGGTGAAATTGAAGAGCTGGCCGCCGATCTGGTAGAGCTCGTCGTTGCTCCAGGCGCCGGACTCGATCGCGGGCTCGTCGACCCGCGTCGCCCGGAACAGGCGCCCTGGATCGACGGCGTCGAGGAAGCGGCCCTCGCGTCGGAACGCGTCGCGGGTGAGCGCGGCGGTCGCGTCCTCGCGCTGATCGACGGGCAGGTGCGTGGAGATGGTGTGGAGGATCTGCCCGCCTCCGCGCGCGCCGACCGAGCCGTTGGCGGGCGCGATCGACTCGTCGGTGCAGCCGCCGAACGCGAGGCCGAGGCCGAGGAGCGCGAGCGCCGGGATCCGCGTCTTCATCGCGCGACCCTCACCTTGGGCTCGCGCGTGAGCGAGAGCAGGAACAGGTGCAGGTCGGCTTGATCGTCGGGCGGCAGCGCCGCAAAGGCATCTCGCTCGGGCTGGGCGTCGCCGCCGTGGGCCAGGATCGCGTCGGGGATGGTCGGAGCGCGGCCGTCGTGGAGATAGGGCGGCGTCTCGGCGAGGCCCCAGAGCGGCCGGGTGAGGAAGACGCTGCGAGGGAGCTTGTGCTCTTCGTCGTGCGGATCGGCCAACCCGGGGCCGAGATCGTGGCGCTTGAAGTCGCTGAAGACCTCGACCAGGTTGGTCCCGCGGGGCTCGTCGCCGTCGGTGAAGAGGTTGATGACCACCTCTCCCGCGGTGGTATCCGAGGTCTCGTGCCAGAGCGTGTACAGCAGCGGGACCTGGCGAACATGGCAGCTCGAGCACCCGACGGAGTCGAACAGGGCGCTCCCGTTGGCCCAGCGATCTCGAAGGCCTGGATCCGCCGGCGGGAGCACGACGGGCACCTCCAGCATCGCCAGGTACGAGGCGACGGTGGTCAAGATCCCTTCTTCGAGCTCGCGCTGGCGTCCATCGTTGTCGGGATCGTACCAGTTGGGACCCGGGCCGAGGTGGGGCACGTCGGGCTTCTTCTGGTAGCCGAGCGCCAGAATGTGCGACTGCTCCCCGAAATGCAGGCGAGCCGCGTCCTCGACGAAGCGGCGCAGCCGGGAGATGGTGCCTTTGCGCCCGAACGGCTTGATCACCAGATCGAAGTCGACGCCGTCGAGCGCCGAGTAATCGATGGTCGCGTCGGGCTGGACGACGAGCGCGCCAAAGGAGATCCCTTTGGTCGTGAGGGCCAGCGAGACCGCCTTCCCGGTGGACTTCGCCTGATCGAGGGCGGTTTGCCGCTCGAACTGGAGCTCGTGGCTCATCTCGGCGCCGAGGGCCTGGACCATGCCGACGCCGAGCATGGCCGGCGCGTTGCGGACCAGGGCCGAGTCGGCGTGATCGCCGTCGCCCTGGATCATGGCGTTCTCGGTGGGCGAGCCCGCGCCGTCGGGGCCGCCCAGGGAGTGGCATCCGGCGCAGGAGAAGGTATCGAGTCCTCCGCGAACGCCGGTGTGGACGCGCTTCATGGTCTTGAAGCTTCCGTCGCCGTAGCCGTTGGCGTGGGTGAACTGGTGAGAAAAGAACTCGTCGCCGAACTGGAAGAGGATCTTCTTGTCGTAGACGTCGGCGTCGACATCTTCCTGCGTGATCGGGAGATGATCGCTGTCCTCGTTGATCTCGCTGGCCGCGAGGAACTCCTCGAAGCGCTCGCGCTCCTCGATGGTCTTCGCGTCGTCGAGGAGACGATCGAGCTCCGCCGCCGAGGGCGCGGCGCCGTGGGGCCAGGGAGTGACGGGAGAGGGTGCTTCGCCGCCGGGGGCGAGGGCGCCCGCGAGGAGCACGACGGCGGCGAGGCGGGCGGGGAGGCGGCGAAGCACGGGTCGACCGGACGCCGGCGCGGGGCCGGCGTCAGTGGGTCAGTTGCAGGCGGCGTAACAGCACATGATGTTGCGCGTCACCCCATTGCAGTCGAGATCACCAGGGATGGTGTACATGCCGGGGTGCGCCACGTCGTACGTCGTGTCGTTGTCGAGCATGAACGTCGGCTGACCGAGGGTCATGAACGTGACGTACTCACCGTCGGAGATGTGGTTGGTGTTGTACTTCCAGTCGTTGCAGCGACCGCCGGGGCCGGCGGGCGAGGCAACCCCGTTGACCATGGCGCTGGTGGTACGCTGAACCCAGGCGGTCGTCCCGGCGGCGACGGCCGAGAGCTCGCCGGCTTTTTGCGCGGTGAGAACCTCCACGTAGTCGCAGACGTGATCCGCGCCGAGATTGGCCTTCTGGCACATATCGTCGCCCGCCGGGAGGCTGGTCAGGCCGCCGGACACCCAGACGGAGGTGACGCCGGGGACCATGCCCGCGTAGCTGACGTGACCCGCGCAGCTCCCACCCGCGCCCGTCGACGCGCTGCTGCTGACGGTGGTTCCGTCGCAATCCGCAGCGCAGTAGATGTGGCCTTCGCTGGTCGGATCGCACTCCCCGGCCTGCTTGATGCCGTCGCCGCACATCGGGCCCATGGTCCCGGTCGAGCCGCCCGCGCCCGTGCCCGCGCTGCCGGAGCTGGTGCCGCTCCCGCACTCGCAGGTGTTCAAGCCCGTGCCGTCGTCCTTGCACGTCTGCACGCCCTTGCTTCCACCGGGGCACGGGCATTCTTCCTGCTTGCCCGGGGTGCACGCCGTGCCGCCGGAGGTCGTCGCGGCGGAGCTGCCCGAGCTGCCGCAAGCGGCGATGCCGGCGACGACCGAACCGAGAAGAGCTGCCCGCACCCAACCAAACATCGACGTGCTCATAAGGACTCCTGGAGGAAGGTGGGACGCGCAAGCCCCGACACTTTCCGATTAGGCCGCTGATTTCCTCCCGGCGTCAATAGCGAAGCGTAGCCTTGGCCGAGGCGAGCACCGGGCGCGCGCTCTCCCTGGTGAAGCGCGGTGGGCGGACCCAGCATCCGCGCCTCCGTCGCTTTCTCCTCGCGATGGCCTTCCGAGCCCCGCTCCGGGGGGGGCCGCGCGGCCCACCGCCTCGGGGCCCCTCTCCAGCTCGAGGACCTCGTTCCCCGTCGATGGATCACGAGAATGACGCCGAGCTCCACGCTGGCGAGCTCAAGCTCGGGGAGGCGGCTAACAAGATTGGCTATCACCGCTCGCTCCGCGGCAAGCTCCACTCTACGCATCCATCTTTCAAACACGTGCGGAATGCACTTGATTGCTTCGCGGCTTCGCG
>JBDTXR010000230.1:0-14065 GCA_040006075.1 Byssovorax sp.
GGTATCAGCTGAGGAGCGTGCCAGCCGCGCTTCGCTTGGTTTTGAGACAGCCTCGCCAGGGAGCGGGCCTGGCCCCTGTTTTCAGCGCTCTGCAGCCCGGGGCCCGCTCCCTGGCGGTCGCGGCTACTGTTCGAGAATCGCGCTCGCTGATTTAGTTGGCCTGGAACACCGCGCGCTCCCAGGTGGCGTCGCCGTTCAGATCGTTGTCGCCGCAGCGGTAGCCCTGGTTGATGCTCTGGCCGCCCGAGTGCCAGCAGAGGCGCTTGTCCTGGTCCGGAGGAATGGGCATCCCGCCGTTGTAGTCGCAGGAGTTGCGGTTGACGATCTCGCCGCCGGGGGCGAAGCCCCACGAGTAGCTGTCGCTGTAGTACCAGCCGACTCCGTTCGATTGCTTGGTGCAGTTGCTCTGCGTTCCGCAGTCGAAGAGCACGTCGGCGCGCGGGGCCATGGCGAGGAGGGTCCAGGTGGGCGAGCCCACGGGGCGACAGGCCATGAGCAGGTTGGCCTGGTTGCACTGCTGGAGGAGCGTGGCGAGGGTGGGTGAGCTGTCAGCGTAGGTGCCGGTGTAGCACTGCGACCAGCCCGCGAGCGTGGCCGAGGGGACGTTCTGCTGGACACCCGCCTTCCAGTACAGGCAGTCGGCGTCGTTGTTGAGGTTGCAGCCGGCCGGACAGCACATGTCGCCGCCCGCGCAGGCCAGGATTTGCGAGGTGGGCGCGCCGCAGGAGCCGTTGACGCAGGTGGTGCCGGCCGTGCAACCGTTCTTGTCGTCGCAGGCGACCCCGTTGTTGGCGGGGACGCCGCCCACGCACTGACCCGAGAGGCACTTCTCGCTGCCGGTGCAGAGGTTCCCGTCGTCGCAGGGCGAGCCGTCGTTGCCGATGGTCACGATGCACTGCTTGGCGTTCTCGCTGCAAACCCCGATCATGCACGCGTTGTTCGGCGGGGCGCAGGGGTTGGGATCCCCGGTGCAGCTACCGCCGGCGCAGTGATCGTTGATGGTGCAAAACTTGAAGTCGTTGCACGACTGGCCGTCGTTCTTGGGGACCGTGGTGCAGGCGCCGGCCACGCATTTGCCCTGGGAGCAGCCGTTGACGTCACCGTTGTTGCACATCCCGTTTTCGTTGATGGGCTGGGCGACGCAGCCCGTGCCGACCACGCAGGCGCCGACCGAGCACTCGCTGTCGAAGAAGGTGCAGTCGATGGGCTTGCCGGCGGCGCAGCTGCCGCCCTGGCAAACGCCGGAGACGGTGCAAGCGTTCTTGTCGTCGCACTGCGCGCCGTCGTTGCCCGCGATGTTCTTGCAGGTCTTCAGCGCCTCGTCGCACTGGGCGAGGTGGCAGCTGTCGAGCGCGGTGCAGAACTTCGCCGAGCCGCCGACGCAAACGCCCTTCTGGCAGACGTCGTTCTCGGTGCAGTAGAGGCCGTCGTTGCAGGCGCCAAACTCGTTGGTCGCGGTCTTGGCGCAGGCCCCGTTGATGCACGTTCCGGTGTTGCAGATGTCGGCCATTCCGGCGCAGTCCGCCGCGACCGTGCACGGGCCGGACGAGCCGGTGCTGGTGACGGCGCTGGTGCTGGTGCCGGGGGAGCCGCCCGCGCCCTGCCCACCGACGCTGCCGGTGCTGGTGGGGCCGCTGCCCCCGCCCGTGCCCGTGGGCCCGGTCTGCACCGCCGTCGCGCAGGCGCCGCCGAGGGCGAGCGAGGCGACGACGAGCAGGCCGATCGCCATCGGCGCCAGCAGGTTCGGACCCGAGAATCGAGGGTGCTTCTTCATCATCGAGGCGGCTCCTTAGCGGAGAAGAGAGCGCAAAGATACTTGATCTCGAACGCGGCCGTGGAACGGGCGGCCCCCCGCCGGGTTGGGCGCGCGGGCGCCGAGGCGCGACCAGGCCAGGAAACCCCGAGGCTATCACGCCGCGGCCGGCGCTGTCGTCGATTCGCGAGAGCGCTCGCGCGGGGCGATCGCGATTGGAGTGTTGACGCCTGCTCGCTGCCTTCTAGCATCCTCACCGTGGATCTCGAAGGCGACGCGCCCACCACCGACGACGCGCTCCGCGCCCTGCGCGAGCTCCTGTCGCAAGGCGCGGATCGGGCCGCCCTCCGGGCCGCCGCCGCGCAGCTCGGCCTGACGATTCCCGCGCTGGAGCAGCGGCTCGAAGAGGCGGGTACCTCGTTCCAGAACGAGCTCCGCGGCGCCCGGGTGCGCGAGGCCCAACGACTCCTGCTCTCGACCCTGCGCTCGACGACGGCGATCGCGCAGGAGCTGGGATTTCCCTCGCTCCAGCACTTCACGGTCGAGTTTCGCAAGGTCACCGGAGAGGCGCCGGGGAGCTGGCGCGCCCGTCGTTCGTGAGATCGGCGAAGCAGGGGAGTTGAAGAGCGCTTATTTCACCTCGGTCGCCCGACCGTGCCTGGCGACCCAGGCCGCGAGCACGCGGCGATCGGCCGCCGGGATCTTGTCGACGAACGCGGGCATGTGGCCTTCCAGCTCCTTCGCCGTCGATCCCTTGGCGTAGGTCTTTCCGCTGGCGGGATCCTCGATCTGGGCCTCGATCCAGGCCGGGCTCGCCCACCCGCGGAGCTCCGGCGCGAGCGAGCCGTCGTCGTCGGTCGCGCCGTCGAGGCGATGGCAGACGGTGCAGCGACGACGGACCAGCGTCTCTCCGGCGAGGCCTTTGCCCGTCTCGCCGCGGCTCTGGGCGTCGAGAAAAATCGCCGTGGCCTCCTGATCTTGCGCAGACATGGGCCTCCACGATCGGGCCGCCTCGGCGTCCGCCGGCGGGTGGACGACCGAGGGCATGGTGCCTTTGAAGGGTGTCAGTCCAAACCACCGATCGGAGTCGGGGCTGTCGAGGAGGCCGTAGATCCAGGTCCTGGTTCCAAACCCGGTGAGATCCGGCGCGGTGGCCTTTCCCTGAGCGGGGGTGAGATCGCCGAGGCGGTGACAGGCCACGCAATGCTGGGTGAAGAGGGCGCGCCCGCGGTCCTCGGGATCGTCACGGAGCATGGCCAGCGGGCCCTCGGGCGGGACGCCCTGCGCCGCGAGGGCGATCGCGCGGGCGGCCCGGGTGTCGGCGACGACCCGAGCCTTCTGATAGGCCTCGTCGCTTTCGTCGGCGTGGCGCGATTTCGCGGTGAGCAGGCCGGCGAGCAGGCCGAAGATCGCCAGCGGAGCGAGGTAGCGCGCGCGGGCCCGGAGCGAGCGATCCGGCCCTTTGTCGACGAGCGGCAGCGCGATGAGATAGCCCATCACCAGGAGCGGTATCCCGACGGCTCCCACCGGCTCCAGGGCGCCCTTGAACCACTTCAAGGCCTCGAACAGCGCCAGGAAATACCACTCGGGGCGAGCGGGGTAGTCGCTCGCGGGATCGGCCGGCGCGTCGAGCGGGGCGCCGTGATCGCGGGCCGCCAGAATGAAGAGGACGAGGAGCACCCCGAGGCCGACCGCGAGATCTTTCGCGACCTGACGAGGATAGAAGCGATCGACCTTCTTCCGATCGGCCGAGGTCGGCGGCGTGACCCCGTGGCGACGAAAGAGCGCGACGTGCCCGGCCACGAGGATCGCGGTGATCGCCGGCAAGACGCCCACGTGGAGCGCGTAGAAATGGGTGAGCGTGAGGTGCCCGTACTCCGGCCCTCCGACGAGGATCCGCTGGAAATAGCCTCCCACGAGCGGGATCGTCCCGACGATGCTGGTGGCGACGCGGGTGGCCCAGTACCCCTTTTGATCCCACGGGAGCAGATACCCCGTCAGCGCGAAGCCGAGGGTGACGCCGAGGAGCGCCAGGCCAAAGTACCAGTTGAGTTCGCGGGGCTTGCGGTACGCGCCATAGAGGGCCGTTTGAACCAGGTGCGCCGCGAGGAGGACAATCATCGCCTGAGCGCCGAAATGGTGGAGCCCACGGACGAGCCACCCGCCCGAGATCTGATGGCTGATGTAGGCTGTGCTGGCCCAGGCGGTGGTGGCGCTCGGCGCATAGGCGCTCATCAGGAGCCAGCCGGTGATGCCTTGTACGACGAGAGAGAGGGTGAGCGCGCTCCCCCAGACATAGGCCCAGCGCGCCCCGCCGGGCACCGGCTCGTCCAGCACGGCGCGGGCGAGCGCGCGGTGGCCGGCGCGCTCGTCGAGCCAGTCGCCGAGGCGGCTCACGCGCTGACCTCGCGGCGCTCGGCGATCCCCTGGCGGTAGCGGCGGAAGTCGACCTCGATCCACCCGTCGACGAGCCGCGTCGCGAGCGGATCGAGATCGCGCGGCGAGGGCCCGGCGTTCGCCGCGCCGTCGAGGTCAAACCGCGAGGCGTGGCACGGGCACGCGAAGCCCTGCAAATCGGGCGCGAGATCGATGGAGCAGCCGAGGTGCGGGCAGACCGCGCTGAGGGCGCGCACGGCCTCGCCGCGGCGGCTGAGCCAGATCGATCCGAGGAGCTCGGCGCGGGTGAGCGTGAAGGCGTCGCGCTGATCGGCGATGATCTGGACGCGGCGGGGCGGCCCCTCGGCGACGTCGGCGAGGCGCGCGACGCGGATCCAGCGCGCGCCTGCGCTGCCCGCGCTCTCGGCCGAAGCGCCGACAAAGCACGCGGCCGGCGCGGCGAGGGCGCCGGCGTAGGCGAGGCCGCCGAGGATCACCAGGCGCCGCAGCGCGCTCGGGCCTTCGGCGGGAAGAGGCGCTTCGGCGGGAGCAGCAGCATCCTGCCCCGGGTTTGTCTCGTTACGCTCGGTGGCGGTCATAGTAGATCGAGGCCGTCGCCCCCTCGCGGGCTGGCAGAGCATACCGAAACGATGCGGAGCGGAGCGATATCACGCGGGGGACGGGCGACGCTCGGGGCGATCGCGCTCGCGGCCGCGCTGACCTCGTTCGGCTGCGTGAAGAAGCCCTACGCGCCGATCACCTGCGAGCGCGCCGATCTCAGCAACTGCGTGATCCAGAAGGTCGAGGTGCTGGGCAACCACGCGGTCAGCACCTCGGACATCAAGGACAAGATCGCCACCACGGAGACCAGCCGGCTCTTCAGCGGCACGGTCGAGCACATCCCGATCCTCGGGATCTGGGACCGGCTCACCGTCGACTACGAGCGCCTCGATCCCTTCGTGCTCGAGCGCGATCTGGCGCGGATCGAGCGCACTTACCGGGCCCGCGGCTACTACGAGGCCAGCGTGCGCGCCGGCCGCACGATCAAGCTCCCGAACAACCAGGTGCGGGTGGAGATCGTCGTCACCGAAGGCCAGCCGGTGCACATCGCCAAGGTCGATCTGACGTGGAAGGACCCTCGCAGCGATCTGCGCCCGCAGGTGACGCGGGCGATCGCCGCGGCGAAGGACGAGCTGACGATCGGCGCGACGTTCGAGGAGGCCGGCTTCGAGGCCACGAAGAAGAAGCTGCTCCGCGCGATGACCGATCGCGGCTTCGCCTACGCCCAGGCGCAGGGCGACGCCCACGTGGATCTGACCACGCACCAGGCCACCGTGGTGTACACGCTCGAGCTCGGGCCAGAGTCGAAGTTCGGGCCGATCACCATCGAGGGCAACGCGCCGCTGCCCGCCGCGCGGCTGCTCGCGGCGGTGAACGCGCACCAGGATCAGCGCTTCTCGACCGCGGCGCTGGAGTCGGCCGAGCTGGCGCTGACCGAGCTCGGCGTCTTCGGATCGATCACCGCGGTGCCGCAGCTCTCGCCGGTGGGGCAGCCGCGCAACCCGATCGTCCCGGTGGTGTTCCGCGTCAGCGTCGCGCCGCTCCACGCCGCGCAGCTCGGGGGCGGCGGCGAGCTCGGCGGGCGGGTCGAGCTCCACCTGCAAGCGCGCTGGGAAGACAAGAATTTCCTCGGTGGATTAAGGCATTTCGCGGTCGAGGGCCGCCCGGGGATCGAGCTCTACCCGCTGACGCTCCAGACCCTGTTCGCGCCCAAGAGCCCGATCCTGGTGCTACCCGAGTTCCGCGTGCGCTCCGAGCTCCAGCAGCCGGGCTTCATCGAGGCGCGGACGCTGGGCGTGCTCAGCGCCGCGGCCAACGCCTATCGACTGCCGACGGCCGAGGTCATCCCCAACGATCCGGTGGTGGTCGGCTACGTGGAGTTCGCGGGGCGCGCGGGCGTGGAGCGCCGCTTCTGGGGCTCGCGGATCAACGTCAGCTTCTACACGGTGATCCAGAACGATCGGCCGTTCTCGTACAAGCAAGGCTTGAAGGTGACCCCGGTCGGCTTCAGCTCGATCACGCTCCCGTTCCTGCAAACGTCGGGGTCGATCGATCTGCGCCTGGGCGCGAACGGCAAGCCGGATCGGGTCAACCCGCACAGCGGGATCTTCTTCCAGAACGACCTGCAGATCATGCCGTATGGCGACGCGGGCCACGCAATCCACGACGTGCGCGTGCGCCCCGAGATCCGCGGCTACATCCCGCTCGCCAAGCGCTGGACGCTGGCGCTGCGCGCGACGGCGGGGCTCTTGTTTCCGCTCAACAGCTACGGGACCAAGCTGCTCGAGCCCAACGAGTGCGCGAAGCTCTTGCCCTCGGCTCCCGGGGCGGCCGAGTGCAACAGCGATCTCCAGGTGCTCCAGTTCCGCGCGTTCTTCAGCGGCGGCGCCAACTCCAACCGCGGCTATCCGTACAACGGCGTCGGGCCGCACCAGAAGGTGCCGCTCTCGAACATCACGCTCAAGACCAACACGCCCATCGCCACGGGCGGCCTCACGCTGTGGGAAGGATCGATCGAGCTGCGCGCGCCGATCGTCGGCCCGCTGGGGACGGTGATCTTCCTCGACGGCAGCAACATCAGCCCCTCGGTCGCGCAGTTCGACTTCACCGCGCCGCACCTCTCGACGGGCTTCGGGCTGCGCTACGAGACGCCGGTCGGGCCGGCGCGCCTCGATCTCGGCGTTCGCATCCCCTGCGCGCAGCGGCTCGGGAACTGCTCGCCGGTCTTCGATCCGAGCAGCACCGACAAGGCGTCGCTGTCGTCGTCCGAGGGCGAGGCCGGGACCATCTTCGGGTTGCCGATCGCGATCTCGATCGCGATCGGCGAAGCGTTCTAGCGACACGCTTCTGCTCGCGACCCAAGCTGGGGCGCGGACGCCGGTCGGACCTCGGCGGGGTGCGCGGGCGAAGCTAGCCTTCTTCTTCCTCGACGCTCCAGGCGGCCAGGGCGGTTACCCCGATCGCGGTGGCGCAGCGGCGACAGAGGGCGGGCTCTTCGCACCTCGACTCTTCCCCACGGGTCCAGATATAGAGCCCTCTACCCGCCGGTTCGCCTTCGATCGCTTCGTCGCAAACATCGCAACGGAGCTCTACGGCACCGGTCTCGTGGCGGTGCGCTTGTAAAGCCGCGTCCGCCACCGAGTCGATGGATACTGATATCTGACGACTGGTATTCGTATGCGTCTCGAGCGGCACCGTTCACCTCCCGGCGACGACCCGATGCTAGCTCAGCCCGCGTCCGAACGCACGATCAGCGAAAGCCTTACAGCGACACCGGGTGGCGAGGTCGGCTTTTGGCCAGGAAAGCCCGCTATTTTCGGACAATCGTGAGGAGCACGAGCCCGCCGCAGGCCACCAGCGTTCCCCCGAGCGCCCGCGGGGTGATCCGGTCGGCGTTCAACCATTTCCCGAGCGGAAGCGCGAAGATCGGGCTCGTGGCGAGCAGGGTCGAGGCCACGGCGGTCGAGCGGGCGTGGCCGATCGCGAACTGGCTCAGCCAGATGCCCAGGTAAGTCCCCACGGCGGCCGAGCCCGCGACGGCGCCCGCCACGCCGGGGCGACGCAGCGCGCGGGTGTAGCCCAGGAGGCGACGCGAGAGCGCGGCGAGGATCAGGATCCCCACGACGCCGGCCGGGAGCCGCACCAGCGCGGCGTCGAGCGCGGTGATCCCTTCGGCCATCGCGGCGCGCGACATCAGGCTGCCCGCGGCCTGGCCGAGGCCCGCGGCGGCGCCGAAGAGCACGCCGGCGAGCGTGAGGCGAAGCGGGGCGCGATCCGGAGTGATGGTGTCGCGCTCGTACACCACGAGGCCGACGCCGATCATCACCGCGACGATCGCCGCCCACTCGCGCGCGCCGAGCTGCTCGTGGAGGAAGATCGCGCCGCCGATCGCCGCGAACACCGGGGCCGTGGAGAGCAGCAGCAACGCGCGGCGCACGCCGATGCTGACGATGGCCTGGAAGTACGCGCCGTCGCCCAGGGCGAGCCCGACGAAGCCGCTCGCGACGAGCCAGCCGACCGCGCGAGGCGACGCGACCGGCACGACGTGGCCGCCGAGCGCGCCGAACACCAGCGCCGTGGCGGCGAAGAGGCCGAGCGCGGCGACGCATTTGCCGAGGTTCATCGCCCCGGGCGGGACCTCGCCGCTGCGACCGATGCGGCCGAACAGGTGCGAGCCCACCGCCCAGCAGCAGGACGCGCTCAGCGCCGCGAGCTCTCCAATCATCTCGCGGCCGGGCTTGTTTTGTCGGGGATGTGGAGGGGATCAGGCTTCTGCGACGCCTTCGCGGGCGGCCGGAGCAGCGCGCGGAGGATCTTGCGGCATGGCCGCGCGGACGCCGAAGGGCTTGTCGAGGGCGCAGCTCTCTTCGAGCAGCTCGACCACGTCCATCTGGCGGATCTCTTCGTCTTTCGAGACCGCCTTGAGGCCGTCGGTGATCATCGTCTGGCAGAACGGGCAGCCGGTCGCGATGGTCTTCGCCTCGGTCTGCAGGAGCTGCAGGGTCCGCTTCACGTTGACGCGATCCTTGTTCTGCTCCTCCATGAACATCTGCCCGCCGCCGGCGCCGCAGCAGAGGCCCTTCTGGCGGTTCCAGCCCTCGGCCTCCACCAGCTCGAGCCCGGGGATGCTCTTCAGGATGTTGCGCGGCTGCTCGTAGATGTCGTTGTAGCGACCGAGGTAGCAGGAGTCGTGGAACACGACCTTGCCCTCGACGCGCTTGCGCGGAATCAGCTTCTTTTCAGCCACCAGACCGAGCAGGAAGTCGGTGTGGTGGACGACCTCGAACTTCGCTCCGAAGTCGGGGTACTCGTTGGCGAGCGAGTTGAAGCAGTGCGGGCAGGTGGTGATGATCTGCTTGATCCCGCCCTGCTCTTTGTAGCCGTTGAGCGTGGCCGCGTTGGTCTCGGCCAGCATGGCGAAGAGGTACTCGTTGCCGGCGCGGCGCGCGGGATCGCCGGTGCAGGTCTCTTCCTGGCCGAGGATCGCGAACTCGACGCCGGCCGCCTTCATGAGCTTGGCGGTGGAGCGGGCGATCTTCTTGGCGCGATCGTCGTAGCTCGCCGCGCAGCCGACCCAGTAGAGCACCGGGGCGTCGGGCATCTCGGCCATGGTCGGGATGCCGAGCCCCTCGGCCCAGTTGCCGCGGTCGAGGCGCGCGAGGTTCCACGGGTTGCCGTTGACTTCCATCCCGGCGAACGGGCCCTGGAGCTCGTTCGGGATCTCGCCCTTCACGAGGACGAGGTTGCGGCGCATCTCGACGATCTTGTCGACGTAGCTGATCATCACCGGGCACTGCTCTTCGCAGGCGCGGCAGGTGGTGCAGGCCCAGAGCACGTCGGGGTGGATGACGTTGGCGACGAGGTCGATCGGCTTGGAGATGATCTCGGCGACCGGGATCGGGTTCTCGGGGAACACCGGCTCGTGGTGGCCGTGATCGTCGTGACCATGTCCGTGGTCGTCGTGACCATGTCCGTGGTCATCATGCCCGCCCTCGGCGTGCGCGTGATCGGCGTGCGCCGCGTGGCCGTGGCCGTCGTCCTCGGGGCCCTTGGGGCCGCCGACGCGATCGAGGAACTCTTTCTCGCGGCCGTAGAGGTGGTCGCGCAGATCGAGCGTGAGCTGCTTCGGGCTGAGCATCTTCCCGCTCTTGTGCGCGGGGCAGTTGTCGCTGCAGCGGCCGCACTCGGTGCAGGTGTAGAAGTCGAGGATCGCCTTCCACGTGAAGTGCTCGATGCGCGAGATGCCGACCGGGGCCGCCGTCTCCGGCTCCTCCACGGCCTTCATCACCATCTCGCCGATGGCCTCGGAGCTCGCCGCCATGAGCGGGAGGCGGCCGGGCTTGGTGAGGTCGCGCGTGAAGACGTTGGGGATCGCCGTGATGATGTGAAAGTGCTTCGAGTGCGGGAGGAGGTTGGCGAAGATCAGCACGAGCGAGGCGTGCATCCAGAAGCCGGCCGTGGCGAACACGACCAGGTTCTGGGCCCCCGCGCCGTCGAGCATCACCGCGAAGAGCGAGCCCGCGGGGTTCGGGAAGAGGTGCCACGAGAGCGCCTCGCCCACGGGCGCGGGGCCGCC
This sequence comes from Byssovorax sp., assembly GCA_040006075.1. Taxonomy (GTDB): domain Bacteria; phylum Myxococcota_A; class Polyangia; order Polyangiales; family Polyangiaceae; genus JANYGI01. The sequence continues at coordinate 10,266 of JBDTXR010000230.1, forward strand.
GAAGTGCGCGACGATCTTGGTGACCGACTGGCAGAGCTCGACGTCGCCGCCGGCGCACGCGGGGCCGGCCCAGCGGTGCCACAGAACGATCGAGGCGCCGTCGTAGACCATGTCGGCCATCATCATCACGACGATGATCCCGAGGATGAGCAGGCCCTCGCCCGAGAGCGTCATCCGCTTCTCGCCGCGCAGGCGGTAGCCGACGAACACCAGGCCGCCGAGCACGACGAAGAGGCCGGAGAGATCCTTGGCGAGCTCGTAGAAGTGGCCGAGCGGGACCGCGCCGATCAGCGGGAGGTGCACCGGCTGCTCGCCGAGGATGAAGAGGCTGAAGGTGGGATCGAAGCCGCGGCCCCAGAGCATGAGCGAGCGCAGCAGCAGGACGAAGAAGCCCACGAAGATGGCCTTGTGAGCCAGCCCGGCGAGCGGGTAGTAGCCCATCTTCTTCTGGGCGAACGCGTAGATGTACGTGCCCTTCAGGCGCTCGACGAGGTTGTCGATGCGGTTCACGCCCCGCCCGACCTTGAGCAGCTGCCAGCGTCGGTTTGCGCTCCACGCGAAGGCCGCGGAGAGCGCGACGAGCATGGTGAGCATCCAGGTGGGATTCATTGCGGTAGGGTTCTCCGGTCGCGAATGCCAGGGCGCAGACAGCCGCTAAATGGCGCCGTCTTTTAGGGTTGAAGGTGCCCTCGCGTCAACCCGCTGCTCGCCCGGTGCTTGGTGTCAACTGGACACTGAGGAAGTCACAGCGTGAACTCGAAGGTCTTTTCTTCTGTGCCGGGGCCGGGGGCGAGCTCGACCGTCATCCCGTACGAGCGCTGGCCGACGCGGGCGCCGAGGCGGACCTTGATCGGCGGGCTCGCGCCGTTGAGCTTGTCGAGGCGGAGGACCACGCGGTAGCGGCCCCGGTGCGGCTCGCCCTCGGCCAGGAACACGTTCTCCACGTTCTGCCCCTGGCACTCGCCGTTGCGCGGGCAGTCGCGGTCTTTCAGGAGGCCGGTGCTCGTCGACTCGCCGAGGCGGGCGAGCTCGCCCGCGGGATCGTAGACGTTGAGATCGACGTCGGCCTCGGGGCTCTCCCAGGCGATCACGAACTGGAGGACGCCGGTGTGGAGGCCGCAGCCCTCGTCGATGACCCCGTTGCAGTTGTTGTCGCGGGCGTCGAAGCAGAGCTCGACGCCGGTGGGCGTGCACGCGAGCTCGAGGCCGACGCCCTCGGGCGCCTTGACGTCGCGGACCGCGAGGGCGTCTTTCGCCGGGCCCGTGGTGGCGTCGAGGCACGCGCTCAGGCTTCCAATCAAGGCGATTCCGAGCGCGGACCGGATCGCGAAGCGGCGCGGGCGAGGCACGCGGGACCCGCTCAGAACGTGCCGGCGCAGCTCACGCCGCCGAGGCCCGCGAGGCTGCACGCGAGCGTGGGCGAGGCCTTGGCCGAGGGCGGCGGGGGCGCGGCGACGCCGGGCTCGATGGGCGCGGGCTTGGGCTGCTTGGGCGCGGCGACGATGAGCACGACGCCGGCTGCGGCGAGGACGCCGGCGCCGATGCCGAGCCCGATCGCCGCGCTGCGGAGCGCGTCGGCGCGATCGGCCTCGGCGTTGGTGACGGTGATGTCGTAGCTGCAGAGCCGCGGGTCGCCCTTGGCGCAGCGATCGCCGTAGAAGCCCTGGTGCTTCATAACGTCGTCCTTCACGAGGCCCTGGAGCTGGAGCGTCTCGATCGTGAGGATGAGCGCCACCGCGCCGACCGCGACGCCGCCGCCCGCGAGGCCGTAGCCGACCATTTTCTGATGCGGGATCCACCCCTTGCGCGGAGGCGGCGGGGGCACGACCACGACCTTCGGCGGAGGCGGCGGAGGCTTGGCTTTCTCGGTCGGATCGAGCGGGAGCTCGACCAGCTTGCCGCCCTCGAGCTTGAGCTCTTGCGTCGCGTCGATGTGGTCCGGCGCCGAGACCAGGAAGCGATGCTTGCCTTCGAGCAAGCGGAGCGGTTTGTCGAGCGGGAGCGGGCGCGCGGGGCCGTCGTCGACCTTGAGCGTGGTGTCGGGGACGCGCGAGGAGACGGCGACCGTACCGAAGTGGGCGAGCGCCTTCGCGAGCTGCTCTTGCACGTCTTTCTTCGTGGTGTCGTCGAGCGGCGACAGCGTCGACGCGAGGGCGGCCTCGAGCGACGCGGTGGCCTTCTCCCAGCGCTCGAGCGCCAGCTCGGAGTAGCCGGCCATGCGGAGGATCTGCGCGCTCGGGTAGAGCGCGCGCGCCTGATCGAAGAGGCCGAGCGCCTTCTCGTACTCGTTGGCCTTGTAGGCGGCGAAGCCCTCGCCCGCGGTCTGTCGGGCGATCTTGATCTCCTCGGGCGACTGCGCGCGCGCCGACGAGGTGAGGGCGAGGGTGGCGACGAGTCCGAGGCCCGCGAAGAGCGCGGCCCGACGTCGTGATCCGGAGTGACGGGCGATCATCAGAATTTGATCTTATCCACCTTCGGCGCGGTCTTGGGAGGCTGCTTTGCGCTGGTGGCCGCGGCCGCGGTCTTCGCCGCGGTCGGCGTCGCGGGAACCGCTGCTTTTCCCGGCCCAACCACCGCGACGGCGGGGGGCGTCGGCGGCGCGACCGCGGCGCTGGCGGACGGGACCGCGCTGGGGATCGCGACCGCGGCCGAGGCCGTGGGAGGCGGCGCGTCGACGATCGCCGTGGTGGTAGACGCGGCGATCGGCGGCGCGGCGGACGCCACCGCGCTGGGCTCTTGCGTGGGTGCGGCGAGCGTGGCGACGACCGGCGCAGCCTGCTTTTTGTGGCCCAGCAGCACCCAGCCCGCCGTCGCACCGCCGGCGACGAGGACCGCGATCAGCACGCCCATCGCGATGGAGAGCATGTTCGACGGCCTGGCGACCGTCATCGGCGCGTTGGTCGCGGAGAACGGCGCGCCCGTGGATCCGCTCTGCGAGAGCGGCGCGCCGGAGCTCGAGAGGTTGGCCGCGGCGAGCGGACCACCCGAGGCGCTGAGCGCGTTGCCCGACTGCGAGAGGCCTCCGCCCGACTGCGAGAGGCTCGCGTTGCCCGACTGCGAGAGGCCACCGCCGGACTGCGCGAGCGAGCCGCCCGACTGCGAGAGCCCGACGTTGCCGGACTGCCCGAGGCCGTTCGGCATTGACATCCCCGCGGCCGACATGCCCGGCGAACCGCTGTAATTCACGGGGAACTGCGACGCGTCGAGCTGCCCGGTGAGCTGCGGTCCCGACGAGACGCCGAGCGCCTCGGCGAGCTGCTTGATCTCGTCGGTGGCGTTGGTGAAGCGCTTCTCGACCTCGCGGTTGCACGCGCGCGCGAACCACTCGTCGAAGCGAGGCCCGAGGTGCGGCGCCATCTGGCTCGGCGGCGGCATCGGGTCGTAGACGATTTGCCCGATGAGCGCGGCCATGCCCTCGGCCGTCCAGTAGTTGCGGCCGGTGAGCAGGCGAAACGCGATGAGGCCGAGGGCCCACAGATCGATCGACGGGCCGACCTTGGACGCTTGCCCGCGCGCTTGCTCGGGCGACATGTACCAGGGCGTGCCGAAGATGGTGCCGTCCTGCGTGAGCTCGCCCGAGACGCCGTCGGCGAGCTTGGCGATGCCGAAGTCGAGGATCTTCACGAGCGGCGTGCCGTCGTCGCGGGCCGTGAGGTAGAGGTTCGCGGGCTTCAGATCACGGTGAATGATCCCGAGCGAGTGGGCCTTGTCGAGCGCGCGCGCGACCTGCCGCAGGTAGAGCACGACCTCGCCCGCGGGGATGGCGCCGCGGCGCTTGAGCTCGGTGCCGAGGTCGCGCC
>JBDTXR010000231.1:0-14055 GCA_040006075.1 Byssovorax sp.
GTTCCACTCGTACGCCTTCGACTTCTCGGTCTGGGAGATCTGGGGCGCGCTCCTCTACGGTGGACGCCTGGTGGTGGTGCCGTACTGGATCAGCCGCGCTCCCGACGCGTTCTACAAGCTCCTCGGCGACGAGCAGGTGACGGTGCTAAACCAGACTCCTTCGGCCTTCCGTCAGCTGATCTTCGCCGAGCACGAGGCCGGGATCGAGGCCCAGGCGCGGCTGGCGCTCCGGTACGTGGTGTTCGGGGGCGAGGCGCTGGATCTCGCGGATCTGAAGCCGTTCTGGGACCGCCACGGCGACAGGAAACCGCAGCTCGTCAACATGTACGGGATCACCGAGACCACGGTCCACGTGACGTACCGGCCGGTGAGCCTGGCCGATCTGGAGCGGCCGTGGTCCAGCGTCATCGGGTGTCCCATCCCGGATCTCGATGTCTACATCGTTGACGGGCGACGCAACCTGGTGCCCATCGGCGTGCCGGGCGAGATGCTGGTGGGCGGGGCCGGCGTGTCGAGAGGCTATCTGCGGCGGCCGGAGCTGACGGCCGAGCGCTTCTTCCCCGACACGCTGGGGACGCGGCCGGGCGGGCGGCTCTACAAGACGGGGGATCTCGCGCGGTATCTCCCGAACGGAGACGTCGAGTACCTCGGGCGCATCGATCACCAGGTGAAGATCCGCGGGTTCCGGATCGAGCTCGGGGAGATCGAGGCCGTCCTGGAGCAGCACGCGGCGGTGCGTGAGGCGATCGTGCTCGCGCGCGAAGACGGGCCGGGCGAGAAGCGGCTGATTGGCTATCTGGTCTGCGCCGAGGGGCAGGGGCCGACGGTGGGGGAGCTGCGCGCCTTCCTGAAGGAGAAGCTCCCCGAGTACATGGTTCCGGCGGCGTTCGTGCTGCTCGACCGGCTGCCGCTGACGTCCAATGGCAAGGTCGATCGCCAGGCGCTCCCGGCGCCCGAGGCCGGGGAGCGGCTCACCCTCGGCGAGTCGTTCGTGGCGCCGCGGAGCCCGGCGGAAGAGGCACTGTCGCTGGTCTGGGCGCAGGTGCTCCGGCTCCCGAAAGTGGGTATCCACGACAACTTCTTCGAGCTGGGCGGCGACTCCATTCTCTCGATCCAGATCGTGTGGCGCGCGGCCGACGCCGGGGTGAAGATCACCCCGCGACAGCTCTTTCAGCACCAGACGATCGCCGAGCTGGCCGAGGTCGCCGGGGTGGCCGGCGCGTCGACCGCAGAGCAAGGCCCGGTGACGGGCGAGATCCCGCTGACGCCGATCGCGCATTGGTGGCTGGAGCAGAAGGTCGATTCACCGTCGCACTACAACCAGGCCTACTTCCTGGAGGTGCGAGAAGCGCTCGATCCCGAGGCGATCGCCGCGGCGCTGGGGTGCTTGATCGAGCACCACGACGCGCTCCGGGTGCGCCTCGACGGGGGCGTGGAGCGGGTTGCGGCCATCGGCGAGGAGACTCCGTTCCAGAGGATCGCTCTCCACGGCGTGCCGGAAGAGGCCCAGAAGCTGGCGATGGAGCAGACGGCGGCGGACGTGCAGGCGAGCCTGGATCTGGAGCGCGGGCCGGCGCTGCGCGCGGTGCTGTTCGATCTCGGGCCGGAGCGGTCCAATCGGCTGCTCCTGGTGATTCACCACCTGGCCTGCGACGGCGTCTCGTGGCGGATCCTGTTCGACGATCTCTGGACGGCCTACGAGCAGCGCCGCCGCGGAGAGGCCATGTCGCTCCCGGCCAAGACCACCTCGTTCAAGCAGTGGGCCGAGAAGCTGACCGCGCACGCGGCCTCGGACGCGCTGACCGCCGAGGGCGCGTACTGGACGGCGCCTTCCCGCGCGGCGGTGTGGAGACTGCCTGTCGATCACGATCGCGGGGAGAACACCGAGGCGAGCCAGCGGGCGATTTCCCTGGCGCTCACGGAGGAGGAGACGGACGCGCTGCTGCGGAAGGTGCCGGAGGCCTACCGGACGCAGATCAACGACGTCCTGCTCTCGGCCGTGGCGCTTTCGCTGACGCGGTGGACCGGGGCCGAGTCGGTGCTGGTGGATCTCGAGGGCCACGGGCGCGAGGAGATCTTCGACGACGTGGATCTCACCCGCACGGTCGGGTGGTTCACCACCGTGTTCCCGGTGCTGCTCGACGTCCCGGGTCGCGACGGGCCGGGAGAGGTGTTGACGTCGGTGAAGGAGCAGCTCCGCGCCATCCCCGGGAAGGGCCTTGGCTACGGGCTCCTGCGGTATCTCCGCGGCGACGGAGATCCGGTGTCGGCGAGCCTCACGGCGCTGCCGCAGTCCGAGGTGAGCTTCAATTACCTGGGGCAGCTCGATCAGGCGTTCCCGGAGTCCTCGCCGCTCCGCATCGCGCCGGAGTCGGTGGGCCCGTCGCACAGCCTCCGGGCGAAGCGGCGGTATCGACTCGACGTGCGGAGCAGCGTGACCCGCGGAAAGCTCTGGATCCGCTGGGCGTACAGCGAGAATCAGTATCGCGCCGGGACGATCGAGGCGCTCTCGGCGCGGGTGATGGAGGCCTTGCGCGAGCTGATCGCGCACTGCTTGAACCCGGAGGCCGGCGGGTACACTCCGTCGGACTTCGAGAAGGCCAACCTGAGCCGGGAAGATCTGGACGACGTGATGGACTCGCTCGATCTGGACGACGAGATCTGAGCTGTCGGTGAGGTCGGGCGGTCGAGAGACCGCCGATCAGACGCGCCGACGGCGACGGGCGGAGCGCAGGGCGAGCGCGAGCAGCGCCATTCCCCAGGCAGCCTCGCGAGCGTGGTTTGACGCTCCGCCTCCCGCGACGACGCAGCCGCACCCGGCGTCCTGCGGAGGCGACTTGACCGCGCCGCCTGCGCCGGTCATGCCGCCCGAGCCGACACCGTTGCTCGTGCTCCCCCCGCCCGCGCCGACGAAGCTGGTTCCGCCCTGACCCATGCCACCCGCGCCGGTGGTGCTGGTCGTCGTCTGAGGCGTGCCACACTGCCCGTTCGCGCACACCGCGCCGCCGGGGCACATCGCTCCTTGACAGGCGTCCACGCAGGCGCCACCGGAGCACACCTGTCCTGGCGCGCAGGTCTTGCTCTCGCAGCCGCTGTCGACGCAGTGGCCGCTCCCGGTGACGCAGACGCTGCCCGCGCCGCAGGCCTTGCAGGTGCACGCCAGCACGCAGGCGCCGCCCTCGCAGACGCTGCCGCTGCTGCAAACCACGCCTTCGCAGGGATCGACGCATTTCGCCAGACCGGGCCTGCATGCCTGGCCCTTCGGGCAGGTCACGTTGTCGCACGGGCCCGAGCACACGCCCTCGTGACAGACCTTGTCCGCCGGACAGGGCACGTCTTGACAGGCAGTCTCCACGCAGTGACCATCCTTGTTGCAGACGAGGCCGAGCGCGCACGGGAACTCGGCCGAGCCGCACGAGCCCACGCATTTCCCGTGGTCGCACACCTCGTCCATGCCGCAGAGCCCGACGCCGTCGTCGACGCTGCCGTTGCAGTCGTTGTCGAGCCCGTCGCACACCTCGCCGGTGGGCTTCGCCTGGGGCTGGCACACGGTCATCATTCCCACGGCGCAGCCGGTGAGGCCAGGCGCGCAGACGCCGAGGAGGCCCGTGTCGCACGGCTGGCCCGCACCCTGGCAGTCGATCCCGGTGATGAAGTAGACGAAATCGTTGAAATCGCCGTCGTTGGTGTACATTTGCCCGGGGAAGCCGGCGAAGCTGGTCGGGCTCATGGGCAGGTCTTCGAAGGCCACGTAGAACGCGTTGGGCGTCGCCGTCGACTTGTAAATGAGGGCCGTTATCCACGGCGCCGGGGGTGAGCAGCTGGTGCAGGTAACGTTGAGCTCCGGCTGCGAATAGTGCGTCTGGGTGCAGACCTCGCTGGGGTTGCCCTTGAAGGCGAAGCCGATGAGGCCGCCCTTGTAGTTGGGATCGGTCTGGATCGCCGCGGCGGTGAAGGTCTGCCCCGCCTCACCGGCCTGGGGGTGGAAGGTCTGGTTGAAGATCGGGTCGCTCTTGGGGACCAGGACGTAGATCTCGGAGTCGAGCGGAGGCACGTTGCCGGGGTTGACGTTGTACCAGCCGAAGTCCACCTTGCAGCCGCCTCCGCGGAGGACCAGCGTCCCGGTGAACCCGCAGAGCGGCGAGAAGACGGCCGGTGACGTCGTCGCGTCTTGCTGCCAGTCGATCTGCTCGTTGCGTGCGGCGAACAGGGCCGGGAGCGTGAGCGAGTTGGCCGAGGTCTGGAAAGGAGCATCGGCGGAAATCGGTTGGGGGATGGAGAGTCCGTTGGGTTCGCTCACCCCTGCGGCGGCTGGCGAGGCCCACCCGGCGAGGCCCAGCGCGATCGGCACGAGCAGGGCGAGCTTCGAGGCGATCGAGTTGGGCATGCAGATAGGCTAGCGGGGATCTGCCGCGGTGGTCCAGCGCCGGCTGCGCGATCCCGGCGGAGCAAGGGTGACGCAGCGCGATGGGGGATTGTCGCCGGAGTTTCACATGGTGACAACCTGATCTGCCACGAAAATGCCGCGCCGCGACACCGGCCGCTCGTGGTTCCGATGGGAATGTGCACTTTGGTGGTCTGAAGTCCACGAAAATCGGAGTTGGCACGATCGACCAGCGCAGATATCATCGAACCCGTGATGGTTGCACGCGTGATCTGGAACCTATGAGTTCTGCGCGCTCTGATCCCGCGCCCCGATCGACCGCCGGGCGTCACGTCGCCGGGGGGTCGAGATCGTGGGCATAGCCGTCGAGTCCGTGTCCGCGGAGCATGGCTTCGACGAGGGCGAGCGGGTAGGCGCACGCAGGATCGGTGGCGCCGGCGCGGGCGAAGACGTCGGGTAAAGCGCGGGCGACGAGGAGGCGGACAGCACGGTCGCGCAAGGCCGTGGTGAGCGGGAGATCGCCGAAGAGCTTGTAGCCGTGGAGGGCGGCTCGAAGATAGAAGGCCTCGCTCGTGGCGACGGCGGGCGTGGAGGCCGGGATAGAGGCCACGTCGGAGGATACCAATCCTTCCGCGGCCTCGGCGATCCAGGAGGTGGCGAGTCGAGCGAGATCTCGTTCGCTCCGCCATACCGCATCTTCGCGAGCGCGGCGGGCGGCGCGGCGGGCGAGGGCCTCGAACCAGGGGTGGATCTCGGAAGGAGCGATTGCGAGTGGGGCCTCGAACGCTGGCAAAGGCGCGGCGTCCAGGCCATGCTCGTCGATCGCGGCGGCGAGGGACCAGAGGGTGCGGGCGACGTCGGACGGCGGGGACAGGGCCTCTATCCGACGAGACCAGGCGCGGACGTCGGCTCGATTGGCACGTACAGCGTAAGTGATCGCGAGGTGCGAGGGGAGGCTGGCGACGAAGACCGAGGGATCGAGATCGCCTCGAAAACGAGCCTCGGGGGCGATCAACGGGGCTCCTCCGGGGCGGCCGACGCTGGCGAGGATGCAGGCGCACTCGACGGAGGCGGAGACAGCGACGCGCTCGCCGTCGTCGAGGAAGCTGGCAGGAAAGAGGTTGCAGCCAATGGGTTTGGCCGGACCGCCGGCGCGCGCGTGGATGGCGCAATGGCCGGTTTCACCGAGGTAGGCGCAGCGGCCGTCGACGAGGGTGACAGCCGAGCCGCCGGTGGGCGCGGAGCCGTGGTCGGGGAGGAAGACCTTTTCGTGGCGGTCGCCTCCGCCTTGAATTTGTGGGAAGAGCGCGCGGGCTCGCGCGGCCTCGACCGGGCCGAAGATCACCGAGGCGTAGATCCGGCAGCAGCTCCCGCTGCCGTCGCAATGGAGAGAGAAATCGGGGAGGACATCGAGCGGGCGATCGGCGGGGAGGCTCTCGGGCTCGGGCTCGGGGGAACGATCGGGCTCGGAGGCTTCGGCCGCGGTGTCGTCGGGGGCGCCGTCGGCGAGGAGATCGGCGCCGTGGAGCTGCTCGAGGAAGGCCTGGAGCGCGGGGACGCGGGCGTGGGCGCCTTCGCGGCGGGCCGCGAGGACGATGCCTTCGAGGTCGCGCGTGCCGTCGGACGCGGCGAGGAGCCCCCACTCGCGCGGGCCGAGCTGGACGAGGCGGCCCGTGCGCTGGTCGTGGAGGACGATGACCACCTCGCCGGCGGTGATGTGGCGGCGCGCGAGCACGTGATCGGCGAGGCGCGGGCGGGTCGGGAAGGGCCGGGTCATCCGCGGGTCGCTACGCTCGGGTTCATGCGATCGGAGGATACCCGGACCGGGGAAAGCGCCCTCGTAAACGGCAGAACCGTGCGAGCCGTTGCGAGGAGGATCCTTTTCGCAGAGGGCTTGATACGTTCCTCGGCGCGCTCATGTCCGATCCGAAGTCCCTCCGCAACTCGCTCCGCATCGATACGCTCGCCACCGCGCTCCAGCAAAAACTGGAGAACGAGGTGGCGGTGCTCGACCTGCTCGTCAGCGCGCTGGCGCGCGGGCAGACCCACGACGCGATGTGGGAGCAGCTCCACGACGCGGCGCTGCGCGATGATCGCGTGGCCGAGCTGGCGTTTGCCTACGAGCGCTTCAGCAAGGACAAGAAGCTTCGAAGCCTGAATCCCGGGGCGCAGACGGCGTTCTTGCTCCACGCGGGGAGCTTCTTCGCTGAGGTGTTCGGCGACGTCGACGGCGCGGAGCCGTACCTGGAGCGCGCGTTCTCGCTCTCGCCCGGCGATCCGGCGGTGTTCCAGAAGCTGGAGGCCGTGCTCTCGGGCAAGGGCGAGAACATCAAGCTCGGCGAGATGTACGCGACGGCGGCCGCCTTGCAACCGGCGCGCGCCGAGCAGCTCCGGATGCTGCAGCAGGCCGCGGTGCTGATGGCGGGCGACGAGGATCGATCGGCGAAGGTCCACCTGGAGATCTTGAAGATCGATCCCACCGACGTGCCTTCGCGGCGGGCGCTCGAGGACTGCTACGAGCGCGGCGGAAAGCTCGCCGAGCTGGCCCGGCTGCTGGAGCAGGCGCTCTCGGGGGACGCGACGTCGCCCGATGTCGGCGCGACGAAGGCGCTGCGGGTGCGGTTGATCTCGCTCTACGCCGGCGGCCTCGGCGAGGTGGAGCGCGCGCTTCCGCACGTGGAAGAGCTGCTGCGCGTCGATCCGGCGCACCCGGCGGCGCGGGCGATCGCCGGCGAGCTGCTGAGCCACAAGGGCGTCGCGGCGCGCGCGGCGGCGGCGCTGTCGGCCGCATTCGAAGCCTCGGGCGAGCCCGGCGAGGCCGCGCGGATGCTGGGGATCGAGATCGAGATGCTGCGGGGCCCGAAGCGGCTCGACGCGCAGAAGCGGCTCTCGGCGTTGACGTTCGAGCGGCTCGCCGATCCCGAGAAGACGTTCGCCCTCGACGAGGCGATCTTGCCGCTGGATCCCGCCGATCACGAGGTGCGGGCGCGCTTCGTGAAGATCGCCTCGGCCCTCGACAAGCAGCTCGAGGCGACCAAGGTGCTCACCCGCGCGGCGACCGGGGCGAAGGATCCGATCGTGCGCGCGCGGATCAACGCCGATCTCGGCGATCTGCTGCTGGAGCTCGGCGACGGGCGCAAGGCGCGCGTGGCCTACCAGGCGGCGCTCGACGCGCGCGCCGAGGATCCGGCGACGCTGCGCGCGGCGCGGGCGCTGGAGACGATCTGCGCGGAGGCGAAGGATCACCGCGCGCTGGCGGTGGCGCTGGGGCGGCTCGCGGAGATGGAGCCGACCGACGACGCGCGCATCGCCGCGACGCTGCGGCTGGCGAGCCTGTACGAGGTCGATCTGCGCGACGCGGTGGGCGCGATCGGCGCGTACCGGAGGCTCCTGGGGACGCGCGAGGAGGGCGACGCGCTCGCGGCGCTGGAGCGGCTGCTCGAGGGATCCGGCGCGTACGTGGAGCTGTGCGAGGTGCTGGATCTCCGCGCAGGGAAGGCGTTGGATCGGGCGAGCGCGCGCGAGATCTCCTTTCGTGCGGCCGAGATCCGATCGACGAAGCTGCCCGATCGCGCGGCCGCGCTCGAGGCGTGGAAGGCCTGGATCGCGACCCACGGGGCGACGCGCGAGGCGCTGTCGCGCCTGATCCCGCTGCTGGAGACCGAGCGGCGCTGGGAAGATCTCGCGGCCGCGCTCGTCGACGACGCGGCGACCGCGCCGGAGGGCGAGCGGGCGGGGATCTTGTCGCGGCTGGGGCAGGTGCGGCTGGCGCGGCTCGGCGACGCGCGCGGCGCGCTCGACGCGTACCGCGAGGCGCTGATGTTCGATCCGGCCGAGCGGACGAGCCGGCAAGCGATCGACAAGATGCTCGCGGCCGGCGAGCTGCGCCTCGCGGCGGCCGACGTGCTCGAGCCCCTGGCGCGCGTCGAGGGCGCGTGGACCGTGCTGCTGCGGGTGCTCGAGGCGCGCGCCGCGCTGCTCGATCGGGTCGACGATCGGCTCGCGGCGCTGCACGAGGCCGCGCTGGTCGCGCACCGCGATCTCAAGGATTCGAAGCGCGCGATCGACATCGCCGGGCGCGGGCTGGAGCTGGCGGTCGAGGGCGCGGCGGCCGAGGTTCCCTCGTGGATCGAGCGCGTCGAGCAGGTGGCGGGCGCCGACGCGGCGCGGGGCGCGGCGGTGCTCCGGCGGGTGCTCGGCGAGCGGCCGATCGTGGGCCCGGCGTTGATGTTGCTCGCGCGGCGCACCGGCGACGCGCTGGCGGCGAGCGGCGACGTGGCGGGCGCGCTCGAGGTGCTGCGGCGCGCGCTCGCGGCCGATCCGTCGTCGCACGAGCTGCACGATCGGATGGACGATCTGCTGCGCGAGCAGGGGAGCCCGGAAGAGCGGCTGTCGCTGCACCGCGCGGCGCTGGAGCGCGCGACCGAGCCCGGTCGTCGCCGGTCGCTGCTCCATGCGATCGGGGCGATCGAGCGGCGAAACCTCGGTGATCTCGGCGCCGCGGTGGCGACGTACCGACTCGCGCTCGCGGAGGATCCGGGCGACGTGTCGGCGTTCGCGGAGCTGCTCGATCTCCACGAGGCGCGCGGGGAGTGGGAGGCGCTGTACGCGGATCTCATCGGGCTGCTCGAGCGGACCGAGGGCGAGGATCGGCTCGCGACGGTGCGGCGGCTCGCCGAGCTCTCGGTGGCGCAAGGCTGGCTCCCGCGCGCGGCGCTGCACTACCGCGCGCTGCTCGACCTCGACGCGACGCTGGGCGACGCGGCGCTGGCGGCGATCGAAGAGATCGCGCGCGCGGCCGACGACGTGGATCTGGTGCGCGCGGTGATCGAGCGGCGCGTCGCGGCCGCGGACGAGCCGCGCGACGTGGCCGCGTGGCTGGAACGGCTCGGCGAGATCGAGATCGAGGGCGGCCAGCCGGGGCGCGCCGAGGCGGCGGCCGCCGCGTTCGCGCGCGCGGCCGAGGCGTCGGCGCGCGCGGGCGACGCGGCGACGGCGCAGCGGCTCCACGAGCGCGTGCTCGCGGCGATGCCCGACGATCGCGCGTCGGCGTCGGCGCTGCTCACGCTCTATCGCGAGGCCGGGGCGTGGGAGCGCGTGCCCGCGGCGATCGCCGTGCTGCTGCGGACCGCACCCGACGCGGAGGACGCGGCGTCTACGCTCCTCGAGAACGAGGACGCGCTGCGGCGCGCGGGCGCGACCAACTGGTTCCTCCAGCACAGCGGCGATGCGCTGTCGCCCGAGCGCGGCGCCGGGCTCGCGATGGATACGCGCTGCGCGCTGCGCGCGGCGCGGGTGCGCGTGCTCGCGTCGGATCCGGCGCGCGACGCCGAGGTCGCCGCGGCCTACCGCGCGATTTTGGAGGCAGACGAGGGTGACATGAACGCGGCGGCCTCGGAGTTCGAGGCGTTCCTCGCGGCGCGCGGCGCGGCGAGCGCGGCCGATCGGCGCTGGCTGTTCGGCTTCCGCGTCGCCAAGGCGGACGCCGACGCGCGGGTGGCGATCCTGGTGGCGTGGGCCGAGGCCGAGGAAGACACGCTCGGCGATCCGGCCGCGGCGGCGGAGCTCTACGAGCGGGTGATCGCGCTCGATCCCGAGCACGACGCGGCGCTGGCGGCGCGGGCGCGGATCCTCCTCGGGCGCGGCGACGCCGAGGGCGCGATGAGCTTGCTCGTGCAGCGGCGCGATCGGGCGGAGGGCGAGGCGCGCGCGGCGCAAGATCTGGCGATCGCGACGCTGCTGCTCGATCGCCTCGATCGGCCGGCCGAGGCGCTGGAGCGGGTCGCGGCGATTCTCGACGCGGGCCCGTCGGGGCCGGCGATCGCGCTGGTGTCGCGGCTGCTCGCGCGATCCGAGACGCAGGCCGCCGCGTCGGCGCTGCTGGAGCGCGCCGCGCAGGCCGCGCCCGACGCCGAGGCGCGCGCGGCGGTGTACGAGCTGCTGCTCGCCACGCCGGAAGGCGCTCCCGAGCTGGCGGCGGCGCGTCGCGGATGGTTCGAACGGCTGCTCGAGGAGCCGGCGATCGCGCCGGAGCGGGCGCTCGGGATCGCGCTGCGCGCGCTGGGCGAGGCGCCGTTCGAGCTGGCGATGTGGGATCGCGCGGCGGCGCTCGCGGCCCCGGTCGGCGGCGCCGATCGCGTCGCGGCGGCCTACCGCAAGGCGTTCGGCGTCGGCGGCGAGGCCAAGCCGCCGCCGATCGGCGTCGAGGGCGAGGTGATCGAGGAGCTCGGTCGACGCGCGGTCGAGTACCACGAAGAGTGGTTCGACGATCAGGAGACGGTGGTCGCGCTGCTCCGCCGCACGGTGGATCTGGCCCCGCTCTCCACCTGGGCCTTCGAGCGGCTCAAGCTCACGTACAACCTCGGCGAGCGCTGGAACGAGCTGTTCTCGCTCTACGACGACGTGATCGCGCGCACCGAGGATCACGCGACGCGACGCGAGCTGCTGGAGGACGCGGCGCTCGCGGCCAAGGATCTCGCCGCCGACACCAGCCGCGCGATGGGCTACTTCGAGGCGCTGCTCGCGCTGCGCGACGACCCGCGGATCCGCACCGCGCTGGAGAGGCTGTACGAGCGGCACGGGCGCCATCGGCCGCTGATCGCGCTGCTCGCGCGGCAGATCGGCGGGCTCGCGGGCGAGGCCGCGCAGAAGCTCCGGGCGCGGATCGCCGGGCTGTGGATCGACGGGCTCGGCGAGCCGGCGAGCGCGGTCGCGATCCTCGAAGAGATGCTCGAGGCCGAGCCCGGTCGCGTCGAGGCGTTCGACTTGCTGGAGCGGGTGCTCGGCGCGTCGACGGGGGTCGCGGGGCCGGAGGCGACGGCGGCGCGCCTGGCCGCGGCGGCGCGCCTCAAGGGGCGCTACCGCGCCGAGGGCAACGTGCGCGATCTGGCGCGCGTGCTCGAGGTGGATCTGGAGGGAGCCACCACGCCGGCCGATCGCGCGGAGCGCCAGAAGGCGCTGGTGCGGCTGCGCCTCGACGAGCTCGGCGACGAGGCCGGCGCATTCGAAGGGCTGGCCGCGCTGGTGCTGCTCGAGCCCGCGGCGGCCCCGCATCGCGAGGAGCTGTCGCGCCTGGCCGTGAAGCTCGGAAAGCCGGAGCGCCTCGCGCAGGCGCTCGCCGCTGCGGCCGAGCTCGCGGAAGGGGACGTGCGCCTCGATTTGCTGGCGCACGCCGCGCAGGTCTACGAGCGCGATCTCGGCGACGTCGAGCGCGCGACGGCGCTGAGCCAGGTGATCCTCGCGAGCGCGCCGTCGGGCCACGCGGCGGCGGTGGCCGCGGCGCGCGATCTCGATCGGCTGCTCGCGGCGCGCCTCGCCGCGATCGGCGCGGGCGAGGCGGCGCTCGCGCTGGTGCTCCAGCGGTGCGACGTGCTCGAGACGCTCGCGACGATCGAGCCCGAGGCGCCGGCGCGACGGGCGGCGCGGGCCGAGCTCTCGCGGCTGGCCTGGGTCGAAGCGGGCGACGCCGAGCGGGCGATCCGCGCGTACCGATCGGCATTGATCGAAGATCCGCGCGACGCCGAGGCCCTCGACGGCCTCGCGCGCGCGCTCACCGCCGGGCAGCGCTGGCAGGAGCTGACCGAGGTCCTGGAGCAGCGCGCGGCGGGCCTCGAAGGCGACGCGGCGCGCGCCGATCAGGCGCGGGCGGCGCGGATCTACGACGAGCAGCTCGGCGATCCGGTGCGGGCGATCACCGCGTGGATCGCGCTCCGCGCGCGCTATGGCGAGGATCCGGAGAGCGCCGACACGCTGGCGGCGCTGCTCGAGAAGACGTCGCGCTGGAGCGATCTCGCGGCGCTGCTCGAGCACGAGGCGGCGATCACCGAGGCCACCTCCCGCGGCGCCGATCTCTGGGTCCGCGTGGGCGATCTCCACCGCGAGCGCACCGGGAGCCTGGGCGAGTCGATCGCCGCGTACGATCTCGCGCTCTCGCTCCGCGCCGACGACGCGGGCGCGCGGCGCGGCCTCGAGGATCTCGTGGCGCGCCTGGGATCGCACGCGGAAGGCGGCGTCGACGTGAGCGAAGTCCCGGCGCTGCTCGGCTCGGCGACGACGCTGCTCGGTCGGATCTACGCGGCCGCCGACGACTGGGCGGGGACGATCGGCCTGCTCGCGCAGCGCGTCGTCGCTGCGGCCAGCGACGACGCGCGCGTGGCGATCCTCGTCGAGACCGCGGCGCTGCTGGAGCGGCGCGGCGACAACGCGTCGGCCGCCTTCGACGCCGTCTTCCGCGCGATGACGCTCACGCCGACGGAGGCCCTCGCCGAGAGCGCGATCCGCCTCGCCGACGCGGCCGATCGCACCGACGTGCTCGCGCGCGCGCTGAGCCACGGCTTCGACGCCCGACCCGACGTCACGCCGCTCGTGGCGCGCGCGCTGCTCTGGCACGTGGCGTTGTGGGAGCGCGATCGTCGGCTCGATCTCGTCGCGGCCGAGGCGGCGCTCACCCGCGTGCTCGCGCTGGATCCCGAGCACCTCGACGTGCTCGAGGCGCTCGCGGCCGTGCAGCGGCGGTCGCCCGATCGCGCGCTCATCGCCACGCTGCTCAAGCTGGCCGAGGCGTCCGGCGGCGATCTCGATCGCTGGGCCGAGGCCGCCGAGATCGCCGGCGGGCCGGTCGCCGATCCCGCGCTCGCGACCTCGATCACCGAGACGCTGCTCGCGGCCGCGACCGCGCGCTGGACCGAGCCGCGGCGCGCGGGCTCGCGCTTCGAGAGCGCGGCGAGCGCTGCTTCGTGGGCGATCGACGCGCTGGTGCGGCTCGCGCGGCTCGACGAAGGCGACGCCGGCGCGAAGCTCGCGGTCGAGATCTACCGTCGCAGCGCGCTGCTCCCGTTCGACGCGGCCGAGCGTCGTCGGCTCCGCGTCGCGGCCGCGGAGCTCGCCGAGGCTCCGGCGCGGATCGCCATCTACGAAGAGCTCTTCACCGAAGATCCGAGCGATCCCGTCGCGGGCGAGCGCCTCGACGCGCTCTACCGCGGGCCCGAGCGCGCCGCCGATCTGGTGCGCCTCCGCGAGCGGCAGATCGTGGTCGCGCCGGATCGCGAGCGCCGCGCCGCGCTGCGCTTCGAGCTCGCCGAGCTCCTCGCGACGTCGGGCGACGCCGCCGGGGCGATCGCCGCTCTGCGCGAGAACCTCGTGGAAATGCCGGCGCACGAGGCCTCCTCGACGCGCCTCGCCGAGCTGCTCGAGGCCGGTGGACACCACCTCGATCTCGTCGCGCTGTCGGAGGAGCAAGCGGCGCGGCTCGAGCTCGAGGGCGACGCGCGCGCCGCGGCGGCGATGTGGGCCCGCGCGGCCTCGCGCGCCGAGGAGCAGCTCGCCGATGCCCCGCGAGCGATCGCCGATCACCGCCGCGCGGCCGCGCTCGGCGAGGGCGCTTCAGCGGGCGCGCTGGCCCGGCTGCTGATCGCCAGCGGCAACCACGAGGGCGCGGCGCGCGTGCTCGAAGATCTCTGCGAGAAGGCGTCGCCCGACGCGCTCGCCGCGCTCGCGCTGCGGCTCACCGACGCGTACCTCGCCGCCAACGACGCCGACGCGGCGCGCGCTCGCCTCGAGCGCTATTTGCCGCGCGCGAGCGAGCCCGAGGCCCTGCGCGAGCGGCTCGCCGGGCTCGACCGCGACGCCGAGGCGTGGGAGCCGCTCGCGCAGCTCATCGCCGAGTCGGCGTC
>JBDTXR010000232.1:0-14049 GCA_040006075.1 Byssovorax sp.
CAAGGACGACGACAACGACGGGAAGATCGACTGCCAGGACAGCGACTGCGCCAACAACCCGTTCTGCGTCCTGAAGCAGGCCAACTGCCTCTCTCCCAAGCTCATCACCGCGAGCGGCAGCTTCACCGGCGACACCACCGGGAACATCAGCGAGACCAAGGGCAAATGCGGCGGCGACGCCGGAGAGGCGGTGTTCTATTTCACCCTCTCGGCGCCCTCCAAGGTCCACATCGACTCGGGCGGCACCAGCTTCGACTCGGTGGTGTACGTGCGCACCGGCGCCTGCAACTCGGGCAAGGAGATTGGCTGTGACGACGACAGCGGCGGCAACCACGCCGGCTTGCTCGACTTCACCATCCTCTACCCGGGCACCTACTACATCTTCCTCGACGGCTACACCGTCGACATCAACGGCGTCGCCAACGAGGGGCCGTTCCAGCTCAACGTGGTGATCACGCCCAACCCGCCCGAGGTCTGCAACGACGGCCTCGACAACGACGGTGACCACTTCGTCGACTGCGCCGATCCCAACTGCGTCAACGCGCCCAACTGCTTCAAGTGCAACAACGGGCAGGATCCCAAGCCGGAGTTCGGCGTCGGGGCCTGCACCGACGGGCAAGACAACGACTGCGACGGCAAGGTCGACTGCGCCGACTCCGACTGCAAGGCCAGCGACTACTACCTGACCGAGTGCTGCAACGGCATGGACGACAACGGCAACGGCATCGTCGACGACTTCAACTGCCGCTGCGCCAGCAGCGCGGACTGCGGCGGCGGGCAGATCTGCTACACCCACACCGCTTTTGCCTGCGGCATCCCGTGCGACAACTTCTTCGGGGATGTCTGCCCCTTCGTCGCCGCGGGATCCTTCTGCAACGGCAACACGCATCAATGTGAGTTTTGAGGAAAGTGCCATGAGAAACGGAATTTTGACGGCGGGCGTGGTCGCGGCGATGGCGGCGGCTGCGTACGGTTGCGGCGGGACCGACACCACGACCGGCACGACGGGGACAGGGGGACACTCGGACACCACGGCCTCGTCGACGGCGACGAGCACGGCGACCGCGAGCGCGACGGCGACGAGCGGCGGCATGACGACGTCGACCTCGGGGACGGGCGGCGCGGCGCCGATCGTCTGCACCCCGAGCGACGGCGGCGTCCTGGCGATCGACGCGCTGGTCTTCGGCGACGTCGGGATGAACACCACCGCTTCGCAGAAGCTGGGCTTCGACATCGACGGCCTGGTCAGCACGGCGGCCTCCACCGACCTTTGCCAGCCGGCCAACGGCGGCGACAAGAACAAGACCTATCCCGACGGGTCGAACGGCATCGACAACTCGTTCGGCGCCAACGTGCTCCCGCTGCTGCTCAGCCTCGCTCCGGGCTTCTCCGACAGCGTCACGTCCAACATCACCGACGGTAGCTTCACCATCATGCTCGACTTCGTCGGCCTCACCGCCGCGGCCGATCAGCCCTCCCTGGTGACGCGCCTCTACGGCGGTGGGAACCTCGGCATGCCCCCCGCGTTCGACGGGAAGGACTGCTGGCCGGTCACGCCGGAGCTGCTGAAAGACCCGGCTGACATCAAGTCGTCGACCGTGGTCTTCGGCACCAGCTCCATCGTCGGCAACAAGTGGAGCTCGGGCGTCGCCGGGACGATCCAGCTCACGGTCCCGGCCGGCCCGGGGACCATCACCCTCAACATCCACAAGGCCCAGGTCACCCTCGATCTCGCGGCCGATCACCTCTCGGCCACGGGCGGCCTCATCGGCGGCGTGCTCGACACCGACGAGTTCGTCACCGAGGTCAAGAAGGCCGTTTACGGCATCAACCCGGTGTACTGCGCGGCCATCGGCACGGTCGAGACCAAGATCCGCCAGGCCTCGGACATCATCAACGACGGCTCGCAGGACAAGACCAAGACCTGCAACGGCATCTCGATCGGCTTCGGCTTCACCATGAAGCCGGTCCAGCTCGGCGGCGTCGGCCCCAAGACGCCTCCCGCCATGGGAAGCTGCCAGTAAGAGCGCCAGATCGAGCGGGTGCGCCTCCCCTCGAGGCCGCCCGCTCCGCCTCTCTCTCAACCCCTCTTCAGCATCCTCATCCACCGCTCGGCGATGGCGCGTCCCACGGCCTCGGCCGCGGCGAGGTGCGCTGTCGCCTGCTCGCGGAGCGCCCGCGGGAGATCGGAGGATCCAGAGGCGCTCTGCGCGTCGGGCATCGCCCCCCACGCCTCGACGATGGCCCGGTTCACCTCGGGGTGAAACTGCACTCCATAGGTGCTCGCGCCGACGCGATAGGCCTGGTTCCGGCACCCGGCCGAGGTGGCCAGGAGCACCGCGCCCCGGGGCAAATCGAAGGTGTCCTCGTGCCATTGCATCGGCCGCAGCGCCGGCCCGAGACCGGCAAAGAGCGGATCGGCGCGCCCCTCGGCGGTGAGCTCCACCGCGCAGAAGCCAATCTCCGTCTCCGTGTGCCGATAGACCCGCTCCCCGAGCGCCCGCGCCACGATCTGCGCGCCGAGGCAGATGGCCAGGATCGGCGTACCCGCCTCGTGAAACGCCCGCGTGAGCTCGAACAGGTGTCGATAGTGAGGATAGGTATCGTCCGCGGTCACGCTCATCGCCCCGCCGAGGAGCACCGCCCCCGCGAACCCCTCCGGGCTCTCCGGAAGCGCCTCGCCCCGGTGCGGCAGCACCGTCACGCGCTCGCCGCCGAGAGCGTCAATCCGCTCCCCGACGACCCCCGCGGGCCCGTCATCGTCGTGCTGCACGACCAGGATCTTCATCGGCGTGGCGCGCTGAAGGGCAGGTATCTCCTGGTACCAGGCTACGCGTGCTCGGCGGCTTGCGCGGCTTGAACCGCCGGGCGGGCGCCGATCCGCGCCATGTAGGCCGTGAGCACCGGGCGTGACTCGAGGCTCAGGCCCACGTAGCCGCACCAGCCGAGCACGTTGAACAGGTACGCGTCAGCCACCGTGAAGTCCGCGCCCATCAGGTAATCGCGGCCTTCGAGGCTCTTCGCGAGGTAGTCGAAGCGCTTCTCCAGGGAGGCCCGGCCGAGCGCCTTGGCCTCGTCGGGCATGGCCTTGGTGAAGAGCACGCCGAAGCCCTTGTGCAGCTCGGTGGCGATGAACGTCAACCACTCCTGGAGGCGGACTCGCTCCATGGTCCCGGCCTTCGGCGCCAGCTTCGACTCGGGCTTCTGATCGGCCAGGTACTGCACGATGACCGAGCCCTCCGTCAGGATCTCGCCGTTCTCGAGCTGGAGCGTGGGCACATAGCCCTTGGGGTTGATCGCGTTGAAGTCCGCGCCCGAGGCCGTCTTGCGCGTCCCCAGGTCGACCTTCTCGAGCTCGAACGGGAGCCCCGCCTCGCGGAGCACGATGTGAGGAGAGAAGGAGCACGCGCCGGGGTTGAAGTAGAGCTTGTACATGCGCGGAGACGTGCCGCAGCCTGCGCAGGCCGTCAAGAGACAACCCCGCTCCGATCGGTCGCGCCCATGCCCGGCGCGGGCCTGCTCTCGGCGCTTGACAGGCGGCGCACACTCTGTTGCTTCTCCACGTAGGGCGAGCAATCCGGAGCAGGAGGAGGATCGGCCGCGCCCCTGCTCCGCCTCTCGCGGCGCCGGTGTCGTGGGTTGTGCCTCTCTGGGCCTCGACGGGGACAGGCCCGCTGGCTCCAGGCCTCCTGCGCGGGCCATCGGGCAACTGGCACGCTTCTCGCGTACGTGACGGCCTCTCTCTGGAGGCTTGCCCATGCGACTGCGGATCTCGATCGACTCCTGGACAGCGAATCTCTTGCTCGCGCTGGCCGCGCTCCCTCTGGCCGGTTGTGGCAAGGTCGACGTCGGCGCCGCGGCGGACCTCTGCAAGGATCCGGTGCGCGTCGAGATCGGCGGAAAAGACACGGGCTACGAGACCTGCGCCGACGGGACGCTGCACCGGCGCGAGATCCTGACCTGCCCGAACACCGGCGATCCCACCTGCACCAAGGACTCCGATTGCGCCGCGAGCGGCGCGAAGGAGATCTGCGTCTGCGGTCCGACCGGCAACCAATGCCTGCTGTCGACGTGCACCAGCGACGCGGAGTGCGCTGGCACGCTCTGCGCGGCGTATAATGCGCTCTCGCCCAACGCTTGCGCGGTGGGGCAGGCCTTCGCCTGCACCAGCGCCGCCGACGAGTGCGTGACCGATCACGACTGCTCCGGCGGCGGGACATGCTCGCTCGATTTCCAGAAGGACTCGATCCGGGACTGCTCGCACCCGGTCTGCTGCAGCGGCATCAATTGCGGTCGCCCGTTCCTGGTCGCCGGGGCGCCGCGCTCCGCTCTCGCCGAGGGGCGCTCCGACTGGCGCGCTCCCGGCCTCACCCCCGCCCTCGGCGGCCTCGACGCCGCCGATCGCGCCGCGCTCGCGGCCCACTGGACCCGCGCGGGCCTGATGGAGCACGCCTCGATTGCCGCCTTCGCCCGCTTCGTCTTGCAGCTCCTCGCGGTGGGCGCCCCACCCGGGCTGGTGATCGACGCCCAGGCGGCGATCCTCGACGAATCCGAGCACGCCAAAGCCTGCTTTGCCCTGGCGAGCGCCTATGGCGGGAGCGCGGTTGGCCCGGGCTCGATCTCCCTGCGCGGCGCCCTCGACGAGCCCGACGAGCGCTCGATTCTGATGCTGGTGATCCGCGAGGGCTGCATCGGAGAGACCATCGCGGCGCTCGAGGCCGCGGAGGCGCGCGAGCACGCCGAAGATCCGGTGATCCAGGCGGCGCTCGAGAAGATCGCCCGCGACGAGGGCCGGCACGCCGAGCTCGCGTGGCGCTACGCGGCCTGGGCCATTGGGCGCGGCGGTGAAGCCCTGCGAGCGGCGGCGCGAGAGGCCCTCTTCGACGCCCTCGACGAGGTCGCGGTGACCGTGCGCGACGCCGGCGACGACGCGCTGCTCAATCATGGTGTCCTGGGCGAGCGCCGCCGCGCCGAGATCCGCCGGCAGGCCCTGGACAGGGCGATCGGGCCCAGCGCGCTCGCGCTCCTGGGGATCGCGCTCCCGCTCCGCGAGAGCGTCAGCAGGGATCGACCCGGACCGGATTTTTTGGCGCAAATGGCGGCGGCACGGTCGCCGGAAGCTTCATGATCTCCATTTCGGGGGAGAGTCTCAGCCCGGCACGACGGCCGCGCCGTACCCGAGAGTTGTGAGGATCCACGCGGTCCTCGCCCCGTGTTCGGGCTTTGCCACCTCGAAGTCGAACGCGTCGGCGAGCCGATCGATGATGTTGAACACCGTGGCGACATAGATGGCCTCCTCGATCGCCTTGCGGCTGACGCCCGCGGCGAGCATCGGCGCGACGTCGTCCGATCCCACCGCGTCCGGCGTCAGCGTCAGCTTCTCCAGGAAGGCGAGCGTGGTCCGCATCCGCTCCTCGATCGGGGCGGTGCGGTAGTCCTCGAGCACGGCGCGCAGCGCGTCCTTCTTGTCCCAGGCCTTCTCCGCGACCGCGGAGTGATCGGTCGTTCAATAGACACACTGATTCTGCTTCGAGACGAAGGCCGCGAACACCTCCACCTCCCCGACGCTCCACTCGGTGCTCTTGCCCATGGCCTCCTGAAGGCACGCCGAGAAGGCCTTGCCAAAGAGCTCGCTCCGGTAGCTCATGACCCAGATCGGCCCGGGTCTGCGCCCGGCGAGGAGCGCGATGATCCCCAGGAAGAGCTTCTGAACGGGGCGGTGACCGTGATCGAGAATGTCGAGGCGCATGGCTCAGAGGTCTCCTCGGAGCGCGGCGAGGCCACGCTCCATCCGCACGAGCCCGGCACCGAGCGCGGCGCTGAGCGTGATCTCGAAGATGGCATCCTCGCTGTAGCCCGCGGCCCGCAGGGCGACGATGTCCTCGTCGGTGATGCGGTAGGCATGGAGCGCGACCTTCTCGACGTAGCCCTCGATCGCCGCAGGGATCCCGTCGCTCTCGGCGCCCTTCGCCCGCTCCGCCACCGCCCGGCGAAGCGCGGGATCCGTCTCCCCGCGCCCCTCGAAGAACCGCGCGACGAGCGCCTGCATCCTGGCTGGCAATGCTGAGGTCATGGCCCGCGAGGATGCCCGAGCGCGCCCCGGATTGCCACGCTAATCGAGCACGTCACTGACGGACGCGGCGACGACAGACCTCTCCAGCCACCGCTCCAGCCGCTCGGGATCCTTCTCGGCGAGAATACGCTCGCGTACCGCATCGGACACGGCGAGGCCGCGAGCCCGAAGGACGGTGAGCACATTGCGCGCGCGCGCGAAGGCATCCCCTTCGATGCGCCCTTCGGTGCGTCCTTCGGTGCGTCCTTCCGAGCGTCCTTCGGCGCGCGCCTCTTTCCAGGTGCCGTGCATGCTCACGATGAACTCCTCTTCTTCCGGGGTCCGTCCCGCCTTCTTCCCGATCACGTGCCGCAAGTGTAGCAGGATCTGCTCGGCCACCGCGCGCTCGTGCGCGTCGTCGGGGAGCGCCGCGAGATCGGCTATCGCCTCCGCGAGCACCGGGCCAGCCGCCATGAGGCGCACGAGCAGGGTCGACCGGTCCCGCGGGAGCTCGTTCGCGACGACGATCCCCACGCGGTAGAGGTCGTCGCCGTGGAAGTAAACGCCCGCTGGCCAGGTAGGCGCGGTCTTGACCTCGAGCTTTCGTAACATCGACGCCGAAGCCCCGGCCGCGATGATCCAGAGTCGGGGTTCGGCGAAGGGCTCGCGTGGAAGGTTCTTCAGGATGCGTCTCCGGTTCCGCGCGCGCGCCTTGCGCTCGCACTCGGCCCAGTGGGCGAAGTGCTTGCCGAGGCAGGCTCGGATCTCGGCGCCGCTCGGCGCGTGCCCGTAGATTTCGATCAAGCAGAGAACCGCCGCGATGCGCCCGAGGAGGCCGAGTCGGGCCCGCTCGGCGTCGCGCACTGGATCCGGATCGTGGCGGAGATCCGCGTGCTGCGCGTCGCCGGAGATCTCGTATTGAACCACCGTGGACCCACAGGCCTCCAGAGCTTCCTTACCGACCTTCTTGGCGAGCTGATCGAAGGGATTGTGCATGGCGAGAGGGCGCGGCCACGCGAGGGAGAGACCACCTCTCCCTTTCCGCCCGGCCAGCCACGCTCCCCTTGTTCACATTCGATGCCAGGATTCCATGAGCGAAATCATCGGCAAAAACCCTGTTGACGGGGTGGCGGCGCCAGGTGCGGGGGTGACGGTCGCCACCCAGTGGCGACCCGTGGTGCGCCCGCTGGAGCCGACTCGACAAAGGGACCGAGCACGGTCGATCGAGAGGGGGAGAGGAGACCGGGAGGAGATATCGGATTTTTGGCGCAAATGGGGGCAATCAGATCGCCGGAAGCTTCACGATCTCCATATCGATGATCGGATCGGATGGAGACGGATCCAGAGGACCACAAAGGGCCGGAGGAGGGCAGAGGAGGTCGGAGGAGAGGAAAAGGGTGGGAGAGGCGCGCGAGAGGGCCAAAGCTCCGTCATCTGACCGGGGCCAAGGGCGCCCGGCACCGCGTCGTGAAGGACCGCGGCGCGAGCGACCTCGGCGACTCCTGGTCACGTCCTGCAGGTCAGAAATTCCCGCTGCCGCCCGCCATGCAGCCGGCACAACCCGGCCCGTTGGGGTTGGTGTTGCACGAGAGTGGGCAGTAGTTGACGCGGTTGAACACCTTGTCGATGCCCTCGCACTCGTCGGACTGGCCGACGACGCTCATCTCCCCGTAGCCGCCGGTGTCCACGAACTGCTGCGCGCACGAGACCGAGGAGGCGTCGGCGAGCCAGCCGGGGAGGGGCGGCAGCGTCTGGACGACGTTGGCCGTGGCATAGTAGGCCTCCGAGCAGACCTTGATGATCTCGCAGTCTGTCGGCAGCGGGGTCATGGCCTTGCCCGCCTTGAGCGAATAGCAGAGCTTGAAGCTGCCCGTGCAGTCGGTGGTGATGGTGTCGGTCGACCAGTCCTCGGCCGGAGCGGCCATGTCGTCGGAGGGGCACTGGATCTGGCCACCCTGGAGGAAGGTCGACGTCGTGGCGATGACCGGGCCATTCTGGGCGGAGGAGAAGAAGCACGGAGAGAGGTTGGCGATGGCCCATTTGCCGCCCGAGAAGCAGCCACAGGCCGCCTTGCCGGTCGCGCCGGTGGGGAGCTGCTCGCCCACGCACGGACCCCACGCGAGATCGCTCTCGCCGGTGAGCACGCAGGTGGTCTTGCCGTCCTTGCAGACGCCGTGATTGCGATTCTTGCGCTTCCCCGTCCAGCACGCGGCGGTGTCGCCCTTCGCGGTGCAGCCGCAGCCCGGGAGGTTCTTGTCGTCGGGGCACTCCGGCGTTCCGCCGGGCGGGTGGACCATTCCGCCGCCGTCGCACGACAGCGGCGGGGGATCGTCGTTGAAGAACTCTTCGGCCGAGTAGTCCTTGGTCTGGACATCGATGGTGATGTCTCCGCCGGCGCCCATGGTCCCCGAGTTCGAGCTCGCGGTGCCGCCGATCCCGCCGCCGGCGCCGCTGGCCGTGGCGCCGCCGAAGCCCGATCCCGTGCCGGTGGGCCCGCCGCCCGCTGCCCCGCAATGAACGCTGGAAGCGCCGACGATGAAGGAGAACGTGGCGCCCGCAAGGAGCTGAAACTTACGTGCATTGAGCGAAGAAGCCATGGCGCACCTCGGAGTGAGGGACCGAGGGTATCACTGTTCGTGTCCGTCTTCGTGAGGAATTGTCACGAAGCACGGTGAGCGCGCGCCCTCATTTCGTGGCCCGGGCCACCGATGGAGCCATTCGCGTGGCGGCGCAAAAATCCGCGAGTCTTTGCTGCGGGAGAGGCTACGCTCGCGCGCGATGGCCCCTCGTCCTCTCAAGCTCGTGGTCTTCGATGCGACGGATACGCCCACCGCCGCGCGGGCGCGTCGCCGCGCGAGCGGGGGAGCCGCCGACGGGCGCGCCATGGGATCGCCGGGGCTCTCCCCGATCTGGCGCGCCGGGACGCTGCTCCATCGCCTCACGTTCGCCGCCGACGCGTCACTGGCCGCGACGAGCTGGTCCGAAGCGCTGGAGTGGGCCGCCCGGACCTCGCGCGAGCGCGGTCGGCCGATTGGCTCGCTCCAGGTCTGGGGACACGGCGGCTGGGGCTCCATGGCCATCGGCGCGACCGAGCTCGATCGGGCGGCGCTCCGCCCCGGGAGCGCGCTCGCGGGCCCGATCGACGCCTTCAAGGCCGCGCTGGCAGGGCCCGAGTCCATCTTCTGGCTGCGCTGTTGCAGCGCCTTCGGCCACGCCACCGGGCAGCATTTCGCCGAGGCGCTCGCGTCGCGGCTCGGGTGCCGCGTCGCCGGACACACCTTCATCATCGGCGTCTTCCAGAGCGGGACGCACTCGCTCCGGCCGGGCGAAAAGGCGGGCTGGGACGCGGGCGAGGGCGTGAAGAAATCCGGCGGTCACGCCGTCGGGGCGTTGACCTCGGCTCTCGACGCCCCCAACACCGTCTCGGCCCTCGCGCTGGGCCTGCCGGAGGACTATTGAGATCACGATCCGCGCGCCGCGCTGCTCACTGCTTGTTCCCGATCCTCGCGCTGACCGGCGCCCCCGGCTGCCGTCACCCCGAAGATCACGGTCAAAAGACCGTGGTTGTGCCGAGCGAGTCAATCCCGTCCGCCGAGCCCGCTCCCGCTCCGGAGCCCCGCGCCGAAGAGGCCCCCGATCCCGGCCCAATCGCGGATCCCGGCCCGCCCGTGCCCGCGGTCGAGGCGCGCCGGACGATGCTCCACAGCCTCGCCCAGGACCGGGCCCTCGCCCCCCACGAGGCCGTGCTGCGCGAGCATTTCGGTAACCCGATCTCCTTCCCGCTCGCGGTGCAGGCCGCCCCGCTCCAGGGCGGAGCGCGCGCGCTGCTCTTCCAGCGCACCACGAAGGATCACCATCCTTTCATCCTCGTCCACGACGCCGCCGGACAGTCACTCTGGACCAAGGAGCGACCGCTCGCCGGGATCGTCCCCGGCGTCACCGAGATGGTCCTCGTCGCCGCCGCCAGGGGGGATGTGCTGCTGTCGTGGTACGACGGGCCAACGAAGATCATCGCCGCTCGCCACTGGGACGCTCGCGGGAGCATCCTCGTCGATTTCCCGCTCCTGCACGCCGATTCGTGCGCCGCGCTCGCGGGGATCCACTGGCCTCGTCAGGGCTTCGTCGTCGCCGCGTCGACCGCCGGAGCCGCCCGCGTTCAGCTCCTGAACGAGGAAGGGACGCTGGCCTTCAGCGGCGAAGAGGGGGTGGAGCTACCGTGGACGTCGCGGGTCGACGCGCCGGTGTCCATCGCCGTCGACGCGGGCAAGGGAGTGACGTTCTTCCAGGTCGGCCACGCGGGCGCGGGGAAGCCCGGAGCGCCGCCGGATCACCTGCTCGCGGCGCGGTTCGACCCCCACGGAAAGGCGCTGTGGGACCGACCGCTGGTGGTCGGCCCGCTCCCGGGTCCGCTCGGCGATCGGGTGGTGTTGACGACGGGCAACGACGGCAACGTCCTCATTTCCAGGCTCGGCGTCATGGTCACGCCCGGCGGCTCGGTGATCGCCCTCACCCGGGGTCCGCGCTGATCCAGCGGATCCCCTGATCGGCGCCGCGCCGACCTGCTAGGCTCGCCGCCGCCCCGAACCATGAGCAACCGCCCCGTCCACGAGCTCCGTCAAGAGGCCAGCGCCGCCCTCTCCCGCGGCGAGTTTCCGCGCGCCGTGGCCGCGCTCCAGGCCGCCCTCCTGCACACCGTCGCCCGCGAAGAAGACTACGTCGGCGCCACGACCGAGCTCCGCGACGTGTACACGCGGATGGGCGATCACCGCTCGGCCCTGACCCTCGACTGGTACTCCGGCGGCGAGCGCACCCAGCGCTCGCTCATCCAGCAGGTGCCGGCGATCGATCGCGCGCGCACCCTGCTCGCCTGGGCCGATCGCGCCACCGATCGCGAGCGCGCCGTCGGCGTGTACGGCAAGGCCGCCGACGAGTACGAGGCGGCCGGCCTCGTGGCCCAGGCGGCGATAGCGCGGGAGCGCGGCGGCGATTTCAAGCGGGCGCGCGCGCTCTGGTCGCGCCTCGCGCAGATCCTCAGCGCCTCGGGATCGGACCTCTACGCCGCGGGGCTGGCGCGCTTCAACCTCGCCCGCACCTCGCTCCGCACCGACGATCCGGGCGCGGCGCGCGAGGCGGTGGTCGCCGCGGTGCACCTCCTCGAAGAGGCCGCCGATCGCTACGAGACCATCGGCCAGCGCGAGCGGGCCTTCGACTGCTATCAAGTGCTGATCGCCGTCGGCCGCGAGAGCGGGGAGTTCGAGCACGTGTTAGAGGGCTTCGTCAACGTGATCCGGATCCTGCGCGAGGATCACCTGCGCTATTATGCGCTCCAGTCCTACGAAGAGGCGGTGGCCGCCGCCGAGAAGCAGGGCGAGGTCTCGGCCGCCGCCACCCTGGCACGCGAGATGAGCGCCTACGCCCGCAAAGAGGGTTTGACGGCGGTGGCCGGCTTCGCGACGCTGACGCAGGCGCGCCTGTGGCAAGAGGTGGCCATCGCCTCGCAAAAGCGGAAATCGCCGCCGGAGATCGCCGAGAACGCGCTCCTGGCGGCGGTCATCGCCCTCGGCGAAGCAGGCCAGTACCGTCAGGTGGGCACGGTGTATGGCTCGCTGTCGGGATTGCCTCTGGAAGCGTCGCGGACCAAGCATTACACCCGCGCTCGCACCCGCTACACCGACGCTCAGGATCTGGCCATCGACGCCGCGCCGCTGCCGGCGCACCTCCGCCACGAGGTGGGTTTTCCCGAGGTCTGGCACGTGGATCTGGTCGAGTGGGAGCAGGGCGGGAGCGCGGCCCAGGCCTGCGGCGACATCGTCCTCGATCCGGGCCAGTGGTCCGAGGTCACCCGCCGCCGCGCGATGCTGGCGCGGCTGAGCGCGCTGGCGATCGAGGCGCCGCCGCCGCAGGGCCAGCGCGGCCCGGGCGCCGAGGCCTACGCCAAGCTGGCCGAGCAGCTCGCCCTGGTCGAGCTCTACACCATCCTCTCTCCCCTCGAGCACATGTTCCGGAGGCCCGAGACGCAGGTCCGCGCCGCGGTGGTGCGGGCCCTGTCGCGGTTCCTCTACAAGCGCACCTTCATCACCCTGCGCGAGGCGCTGGTCGACGGCGATCCCACCATCGTCCACGAGGGCGCCAAGGCGCTGGAAGAGCTGCGTTTCCCGCACGCCTTCGATCCGCTGGCCCGCATTTACCGCGAGTCGCAGAGCTCCCCCGTGCGCTGCTCGGCCCTGCGCGCGCTCTCGAAGATTGACACTCTGGAGGCCGCCGAGATGCTGTTGGGCGTGATCCAGCACGACGGCGCCGAGGAGCGCGGCGCCGCGCTCGACGCCCTGAAAAAAGCCCGCGGGCTGCGCTTCGTGGACCTGGCGCGAGATCAGATGAAGACCCTCGCCGGGCCCGCGCGAGCGGCCGTGAGAGACGTGCTCCAGTCCCGTGGCGTCAGCGTCGGCGCCTGAGCAGCGCAGAGCGCCTTTGATCCCGACAACCTCGTACCCGCCTCTTCGCCGCGCTCGAACGTTGCCGCGCGTCGGCGGGGCGCTCGTGCTTCTCTGCGCGTCCGGCGGCTGCGCTCCCGTCGCCGCGCCCTCGCCGTCCTCGGTGGCGGCGCCGTCCGCGCCCACGTCGACGCCGACGGCTCAATCGCTCCTCGACGACTGCGCCGGGGAGAGCGCCGTCAGCGTCGTTCACCACGCCATCGATCTCTCGCTCGGCGTCGCTCCGTCCTCGCTCGCGATCGCGATCTCCGGGCAAGGCGACGTCCGCGTCCGCGCGAGGCGCGAGACCACGGCGATCGCGCTGGACGCGCCTTTTCTCCGCGTCTCCGAGATCAGCACCGCGACAGGGCCGCTTCGCTATCAGCACACCGGGGATCGGATCTGCATCACGCTGCCTCGCGCGCTGCCGGCGGGCGCCGAGCTCACGATCCACCTCGTCTGGGAGGTGCCCACCGATCGCGATTCACCGCACGTCGCCGCCGATCAAATCTGGGCCGGCTACAGCGCCTCGTCGTGGATGCCGACCCTCCAGGATCCGGCCCAGCGCGCCACGCTCGCGCTCCGGATCACCGCGCCAGCGGACTGGAAGGTCGCTGCCGCCGGACAGGCCTCGTCGAGCCCGCCGGTGGTCGTCGGCGATCGGATCACCCGTTCGTTCACGCTTGAACGACCTTCACCACCCTTCCTCTACGCCTTCGCCGCGGGGCGCTTCGACGAGGCCACCCTCGCCGTCGACGGCGTGACGCTGCGCGCCCTCGGCCCCGCGAGTGCCAATCTCCAGGGCGCGCTCGCGATCACCGCGCCGATGCTCCGGTTCCTCCACGCGCACACCGGAGCGCCGTTTCCAGGTGCAGAGTACACCCAGGTGTTCGTGCGCGGCGACGCGGCGCAGGAGGCCGCCGGGCTCGCGCTGCTCTCGGCCGACGCGCTCGACGAGGTGCGCAAAGACCCCACCGAGGACTGGATCTTCTCGCACGAGCTCGCCCATCAATGGTTTGCCTGGATGGTGCCTTGCGCCGATTTCTCGGACTTCTGGCTCAACGAGGGCTTCGCGACCTTCCTCGTGGCCGCCGTGAAGGAGGAGCGCTGGGGCCGCCCGGCGTACGAGCGCGAGCTCGGCCTGTGGCGCAAGCGCTCGGCCAAGGTGCACGCCGACGGGCGCGACGCCGCACTCTCACTGTCCCCGCCCGGCGCCCCGCCTCCCCCGCCGCCGCGCGAGTCGGCGCTGCAGCCGCGCGGCGTCACCTACTCTCGCGGGGCCCTGGTGCTCGACAAGCTCCGCGGAGAGCTGGGCGACGCGGTCTTCTGGAGCGGCATCCGCCGCTACGTGAACGACCGGGCGGGCAAGGGCGCGCGCAGCGAAGATCTTCGCGCGGCGCTCGAAGCCGCGAGCGGGCGAGATCTCCGCCCGTTCTTCGCCAGATGGGTCTACGCCTCTGCGCCGGATCTCTGATGGTAGTGCTAAATAACCGACCACGATTCTCGAACACTAGCCGCGACCGGGAG
>JBDTXR010000233.1:0-13991 GCA_040006075.1 Byssovorax sp.
GGAGCCCCTGGCTCTCGTCGAAGGTGGCCTCGGCGTCGCCGCCCCACACCGCCGGAGCGTACTCTTGCGTGCCGCTGGAGCCCGAGCGGACGAAGAACAGATAGTCGCCGGGGCGCTCTTTTTCCAGGAGATCGTGGGCCGCCTTGGCCGAGAGCACCGGATACTGATTGTGCACCTCGTCGCCGAGGCGCCCGTCGGCGAGCACGGCGTTTCGCGCGGTGTACTCGCCGAAATCGTGCATCCAGCCGTCGTAGCCCAGGTCGAGCGCGCGGTGGAGCAAGCTCTGGAACCAGGTGACGGCGTCGGGGTTGGTGAGATCGATCCCGGCGACGCGGAGGAGCTTGCCGGAGATGAACTCGGTCAGGATCGGCTCGCCCGAGGCGTCCTTGATGAAATACCCGTGCTCCTTGCCAAAGGCGTAGTCCACCGCGGCGCTGGGGGCCGACTCGGCGACGTAAGGATTGTTGTAGGCCATGGCCTTGTACCCGAGATCGTGGAGCGATTTGGTCCACGCGGCCACGTCGGCCTCGATCCCGACCTGCGACGAGGCCGGGAGAAAGTGCAGCGCGTCGTCGATGCCGGTCACCGCGATCCCGTGCTTGCGCATCGCCACGGGCTCCGGCATGCCCTCGACCATCGCCCCGCGGTTGACGCGGCGGCGCGGCCCGAACACCCATGGCGCGGGCACGAGCGGACGGCCGGTGTCCTCGGTGTAGTCGGCGATCGCCGCGAGCGGATCGGCCTCGACATAGACCGTCGCCTCGAACGAAGGGGCGTTGACGGCGAGCCGCCAGGCGTCGTCGCGCTCGCTCCCGAGGTGGACCTCGGTCCGGTAAGTCGTGGCGAGATGGACCGCGTACCCGTGGCTGGAGAGGAAGAACGAAACCGGAAAATACGTCATCGAAGGGCCGTTGGGCAGCGGGGCGCCGGAGCTCGCCGGCTCCCCCTCGCCGAGCGCGAGGCCGCCCTCTTCCGCCCACGAGTAGAGCGACAGTCCCCGGTGATCAATCGTCGTGAAGCGCTCGCCGAGGCCGAAGAAGTGCTCGTCCGCGCCGAGGTGGAAGCCGAGAGTGCTCTTGTTGAGCGCGTTCTTGGCGTCCTTCGCGGCGCTCTCCCTCGCCCGGACCGAGAGGTGGACTCGCGGGCCGGCCACGTCGACCGTGAGCGTGAGCGAAAGCGGCCCCTCGGCCGCGTCGAGCGCGAACGTGGCCGACGTGGCCCCCGAGCCCACCACCCTGGCGCTGCGGGCGCGCCGCCAGGGGGCCTCGTTGGCCTGGTATCCGTCCCAGCCTGGCAGCGATCGCGCGACGTTGTACGGCGTATCCACCGTCGCCGCCGGACCCCCGTAGGCGTCGCCCGCAGGGCCGTCGAGGCTGGTCAGGATCTCGCGACCTCCCTTGTCGAGGATGTGGAGCACGAAGGGATCGAGATCGACGACGACCTTCACGTCTTTCGAGGCGAGGCTCACCGGCACAGGCGGCGTCGGGACAATCGATTCCCCGCCGCAGCCCCAGCCCGCGCCGAACGAGAGCGCGATCCCGAGGCCGACGAGCCGGGCAAACGAAGCGTGGAGCGGCATCATGGGCCGACAGTACGGGGCGAACGCTGACGCGGTCAATGGTCGCAGCTCTTCTCGGCGCAGCGGTTCGTGCAGTCGACCGCGCCTTTGCAGCTCGTGGCGCAGATCTTCCGGCACGCCTCGCGGGTGCCCTCCTTCGCCGCGCGGGTCGCGGCCTGGATCTGCGCCTCGGCCTCGCCCTCCTGGAGCTGCTCCTTTTGCCGGGCGCTCGCCGCCGCGGCGCGGGCGGCCTCTCCCTTCGAGAGTGCCAATTTTGCTTCCGCGGCATGAAGACCTGTCGGGAAATCGCGCAGGTAGCGCTCGACCGGCCCGCACGACTCCTCCAGCGGAGCGGCGGCGCACCTCGCGGCCGCGGCGCCGTCCCAGGTCGCGCGCGGCGGCTCGACGCTCCCGCTGTCGATCCGGACGATGGCCGCGTTGACCCCCCGGATGTAGATGGGCATCGTCCTCGGCGTGGCCGGATCGGAGAGCAGCTCCGGGGGGATGGCCTCGGTGACGTCGAAGCGCAGCTTCCCGCGGTTGTCAGTGCTCCCGAGGGCGATTTCCACGGGCCTCGGGCCGGGGAGCCGACCGGTGATGGGGAGGAACCCGGGGATGCTGCGGACGTCCTCGCAAGGCACGTTCGACTGGACCAGACCGTCGTCGCGCGTGGCGCGCTCGACCGTTGTGTACGTACCCGCGGACGATCGATCGGCGCCCGGCGTCAGGGCCCAGATCATCAGGCCAGTGATGCCGAGCCCGAGGGCGCCGAGCACCGCGCCGCCCACGACCTTGGCGCCCGGGTTGACGGTGGGTGTGGTGGTCGCCTCGTGGATCACCAGGCTGCCGCCGACGATCCCGCCGACGCCCAGGAGGAACCCCGCGGCCACACCGGTGTTGTCCATCGAGCGCGCGCCCGAGCCCGGCTCTCGGCTGTGAGGGACGAGGCGATCGACGGTGACGATCCGGTGGAGATCGCAGGTGCCTCTGGCGGCCAACGTCACCACGCGCCCGGTCTGCTCCACGCTGGCCTCGATCGCCGCGCCGGGGACGATGCTGTCCTGCTCGCTGATCTCGGTGTCGAGGGCCGACGCGGCCGGGGGCACGCCGGATCCCGCGCACCCCGGGGCCGCCAGGAGCAGAGCGAACAGCGGTAGCGCGCGGGCGGCGCTCATGGGCAGCTCCCCGCCACGCAGGTGGCAAGGCATGACGAGGAGCCTTTGCAGCTCGTCGCGCAGATCTGTTTGCAGGCCGCCGCGGCGCCGCGCTTCGCCGCCTCGGCGGCCGCTTGCTCCTTCACGCCGATCGCCTTCTGGCGCGCGGCCTCGGTCGCTTCAGCAGCCTTCTCCGCGGCCTCGGCGCGCCGGCGCGCCGGCAGCCCCGCGGTCGCCCGCGCCAGCGCAGCCCGGGCCTCGTCCGCGTGATGGCCGCTCGGGAAATCATGGAGATGCCGCTCGATCCTGGCGCAGGTCTCGTCCGAGCTCGTCGTCGCGCAGGCCTCGGCCGCGCCGATTGGCCAGGCACGCTCCTCGACCGCGATCGCCACCTCGTCGAGGCTCGCTGTCCCGACCGCGGAGTCACCGACATACAGCGTAAGCTTCGTGCCGGCGGGCGCGTCGCGGTAGAGCGGGGGTGGCAGCGCGTCGGAGAGCTCGATCACCATCGCTCCCGCCGCGTCGGTGTCGCCAAAAGGGATCTCCAGCGCCGGCGGCCCGACGATCTTTCCCGTCACCGGCGCGCGCGCGGCGGGGATCACCGCGGGACAGGGCGCGTTCTCGTGCTGGACGCCGTCGTCGAGGTCAATCCGCGCTCGGCGCACCTCGGGCCGGGCCGCGCTCGGGAGGATGGCAATCCCGAGCCCGACCAGCCCGGCGCCGACGGCGCTCATGATCCCGCCCGCGGCCAGATCCGGCGCGAGCCGGCCCTCCGAGGTCGCCAGGGCCACCGAGGTGATGACGATCCCGCCCGTCCCGGCCAGCGCGCCGAACGTGAGCGCCCAGATCGCCGGCTGCCTCGGCGCGTCGTTGGCCACGTGGTGCAGCTCGGCCCGATCGACCGAGCGCACCTGGTGGAGATCGCAGACGCGCGTCGCGCTCAGGGTCACCGTGCTCCCGGTCTGCTGCACGCGGCCCACGGCGCGCTCGCTCGGCATCGCCTCGAAGCGGCGCACCACCAGGGTGTCGATCGGCGCGTTGGGCCTCGGCATCGCGCTCGTCGCGCACCCCGGGCTCGCGAGGAGGAGCGCGAGGACCGCGCCCGTCGATGTCCACCGGGTCGGCATCGAGGTCGACTCTATCGCGGTCGCCCACCCGCGTCTTGCCCGCGCGCCGACGCGCCGGCGATCAGCCGCGCACGTGGATGTGGGGCGCTCCGCTCGGCGCCAGCAGACTGCCAATCTGCGCGGCGAAGGCGCAGCCCTCGTCGCGGAGGCGCTGCACGGCGCGTGACGCCTCGGCCTCGGGCACGCAGAGCAGGAGCCCGCCCGAGGTCTGGGCGTCGGCCAGGAGCAGGCGGGTCGTCGCGTCCACGTCGTCAACGAAGGTGACCATGCCCGACACATAGGCCAGGTTGCGCTTGCTCCCGCCGGGGATCGTCCCTGCCGCGGCCAGCTCCAGCACCTCGTCGAGCAGCGGCACGCGGGCCGCTTCGAGCACCGCGGAGAGGTTCGAGGCCTCGATCAAATTCTTGAGGTGACCGAGCAGCCCGAAGCCGGTCACGTCGGTCCCCGAGGTCGCGCCGAGCTCGAGCCCGATCGCGCAGGCCACGTCGTTGAGCTGGAGCATCTGCGCCGTCGCCGCGCGGATCAGGCCCGCGCTCGCGATCCCGGAGCGGATCGCCTGCCCGACGATCCCCGTCCCCAGAGCCTTGGTCAGGATCAGCGCCTGGCCTTCCTTCGCGCCGCGGTGCGACCACACCCGCGCCGGATCCACGCTCCCCACCACCGAGAGGCCAGCCTTGGGCTCGGAGTCGGAGATCGTATGACCTCCAACGATCGCGCAGCCCGCGCGCCCGCAGACCTCCGCCATCCCCGCGAGCACCTCGTGGAGCACGTCGAGCGAGAGCTGGTCGGTCGGGAACCCCACGAACGAGAGCGCCACCTCGGGCCGCCCGCCCATCGCGTAGACGTCGCTGAGCGAGTTGCACGCCGCGATCCCGCCAAAATCTCGTGGATCGTCGACGATCGGCGTGACGACATCCACCGTCATCACCATCGAGCGACCGCCGGGGAACGGGCGCACGATCGCCGCGTCGTCGAGCGGCCCGGTGCTGAGGTCGACCGACGGGTGGGAGACGTTCGGGATGTTCTTCAGAACCTGGACCAGGCTCTCAGCGGGGAGCTTGCGGGCTCACCCACCGCCCTGAACCAGGGTCGTCAGTCGCGGCGTCGTCGTCATTGGCAGTCTCCTCTTCGCGACGAGTCATGCCGGATCCCTGGGCCGCTGTCACCCCCTCGCGCATCATCCCGCGAGCGCGCGGGCCAGGGCCTCGACGTGCGGATCGTCGACGCGCATCGCACGGAGCGCATCGGCGAGGCGGAGCACGTACTCCACGTTGGGCCCGCTCGGCCCGGTGGCCCCGCGGATCTGCGCGACCATGATCTCGAGCGGCTCGGGGCCGAGATGAAAGGGGTTGTCGGGCGTCGCGATCCAGGTCGTCGCGGTGATCGCCGCGCGGGGGTCGTCGCCGTCGACGGGGAGCGCGGCGAGGGTCACGCGCTCGTAGCCGCCTTGCTCGCGATGATCGAGCTGCGCGAGGACCCGCTCCTCGTCGCGCGCCGCGACGCGATGAACCGCGCCGCCCACCCAGGCGCCCTCGTCCCGCACCAGCGTCGCCACGCGCCCGAGCCGCTCGGGCGTCCCGCGGTGATCGGGCGACCCTTGATCGAGCCGCCGGGTGAAGCCCCGGATCCGCGCGGGCACCCGCTCTTCAAAGGGAAAATCAGGGCGAAACAGCAGCGATCCGTAGCCGAAGATCCAGAGCGCGTCGCGGGCAGGGGGCACGACGGCGATGGTGACACGCGCAGCCCATCCGCGTCAGAGACTGTTCAAGAGCAGAGGGGGAGAGGGAGGTTCACCGCAAGGCACGCACAAGGCCGGCGCACGGGGGCGGAAGGTGATGTCGGCCATCGCTGTCGGTCCCCGAAGGCGTCCCGCCCGGGGTGCTGGGAGGAGGATCGGCCGCGTCGCCGCGCGCGGCAGAAAAAAGAACGGGCTGTGGTGGCTCTCGCCGACGGCGTGCGCTTACCCCGAGGAAGGCGCCATCCCGGCGCCGTGCATGTGAGGCTCTCCAATGAAGAACACGATTTCCCTGGGCTTGCTCCTCGTCTCTCTCGTCTCCAGCGCGCTGGCCTTCGCCGGGCCGGGGCTCGTTTTGCAGGGGACGAAGCTGAACGGGCAAGAGGCGCAGGGCCCGAGCGCGGGGCTGACCATCGCCGGCGTCGCGCTCGTCAACGGCCACCTCGTCACGCGGCGCTGATCCCTCCTCGCCCCCGTCGTAGCTCGCCCTCTCACGCTCGAAGGACCGCCATGAACACCGACTCTCGCTCCCGCCGGCAGACGCCTCTCCTCCTTGCGCTCCTCGGAGCGTCGCTCCTGGCCTCGGCCGGGTGCGCGGAGCGCGCAGGCGCCGAGGTCGGGCCGGGGACGGTGCTGTCCGCGGTCACAGAAGACGGGGCTCCCGTGACCCTCCGCGTCGACGCTGTCGAGGTCGACAGTGCTGACGCGGAGGGCGACGTGGTTCTCTACACGGTCTCGTCCCTCGATCCGGCCGACGGCGCGTACAAGCCCTATTGTCTTCCGGACGCCCACGGCAAGCGCTACGCGATCCCTCTCTCGGGCTCGTGGGACGCGTCGCGGCGGCACCTCGCATCGGCCGGCGTGATCACGTTCGCCTGCGCCTCGGGGACGCTCGCGAAATGCGTGCGGCAGGGGTACAAGCCCTGGAAGACGGTGAACGGAGCGTCGCTTGCGGACTACCATCAGGCCTGCGTTCACATGATGTCTGCCGACTACTGCGGTGACGGTGGCGCTCACACGCGCGAGGGCACGGCGATCGACGTCTGGGACCGTCAAGGCCTCCAGTGGCGCGGGACGGCGCCCGAGATGGTGCTCGAAGCGGCGTGGTCGCCGGAAGGCGCGGTCTACGTGAGCAAGGCGCGGTATGGCCAGACGCTCGAATCCCTGGTGAGCGAGTGTCCGGATCGGCTGCGCGGCCACACCGCTCTCGATACGCCGGGCCTCGACGAAGCGGCGATCCGGGCGCGCTTTCCGCGAGCGCTGCTCTTCAATGCGTCGCCCGTGAGGACCGACCTGCCTTGATCGCCGTCTCCGCACGGCGCGGCGGGGCATCCCGTTCTATCCACATCTCGAGCTCGTCACGCGACGAGGAGGCTTCCATGAAGACAGATCGACGGTTGAGCCGGGCAGCGGCGTGGGTGATGATCGTGGGCGGCGCCCTGGGGTGCGGCGACGGGATGCAGAGCTCCACGTCAGGCTCGGGCGGCCAGGAAGTGAGCGGCGCGACCTCGACCAGCAGCGTGGGCACCGGCGGGACGATGACCACGACGAGCGTGGGCACCGGCGGAGATACCAGCACGACGAGCACGAGCACCGTCGGCGCGACAAGCTCGACGAGCTCGGGCACCGGGGGCAGCGTGCCTGTCGTTCCTGGTTGCTATCCCACCTGCGCCACGGTCGCGGACTGCGCGACCCCGGGGAGCATCCTCCAGGATCTCGACAACTGGGCCTGCACCGGCGGGAAATGCGAATACACCGGCTGTACCTCCACCAAGGAGTGCACCGACGCCTACCAGAAGCCCGGCTACGTCTGCGATTGACCGAGCGCCTCGTCATCGCGCGCCATGGTAGCCTCGGCCATCAGGCAGTATGGCCACCGAACGGTGAAAATCGATCGGCCTGTGGTGGTTGTCGCCCCGATGGTCTCTATTCCGGAGCCTGTGATCGCACGCCTGCCGAGGTGAGCAAAGAGCGTCTGCTGCGAGAGCAGTTTTCGTCCAGCACCCTCGGCCAGAACCACCACGGGCGCGGTCGAATTATCTCGGCGCTCACGTCGGCGAGGGGGTTTCACGGCGAGGCGGAGGGGTCATCGAGAAATCCACCGGGCCGGTGTGGTTCTCGCCCACGGCCTGCGCTTACCCGTTGGAAGGCGCCATGGCGCCGACGACGGAGGACCCACCATGCAGACAATCACCGCCGATGGACCGCGGCGCCCGAGGAGCGTCCTCGCCGCGATCACGCTCGGACTGACACGACACCTCCCCGTGGAGATGGAGGAGCGCCGTCGGTGGGCTCTCGTCCTCGGCACGCTCACTCTGGCCCTCGTGGGCGGATCGCTCTCGGCCACGCTCGGGCTCGGGTGGAAAGCGGCTTCGGCGCTCGCGGCCGTGCTCCTGGGGGCGTTCTCCCTCCACACGGTGATCCGGCGTGATGCGGTGATCGCGCGGCTCATGCTCTTTGGCCTCGTCGTCGGCTTCGCCGAGCTGCCCGCGGACGCCTTCGGCGTGACGACCACACACACCCTGGTTTACTGGCCGGGCGGGCCGTTCCTGTGGGACTCGCCGCTCTACATGCCGTTGAGCTGGCTCACGGTGATTGCCCAGCTCGGCTTCATCGGCAGCCGGCTCGTGACCCGCTACGGCGCCCTCCGGGCGACGCTGGGACTGGCGATCTTCGGCGGCATCAACATCCCCTTGTACGAAATCATCGGCAGGTTCGCGCGCTACTGGTACTACCAGAACACCCCGCTCTTGCTCGGCGTCACGCCGCACTATGTGATCCTCGCCGAGGCGCTCTTGTCGCTGACGCTGCCGCTGTTCGCTTGCTGGGTGATCTCCGCGAAGCCCGGCAAGATCGTCGCGCTCGGGCTCGCGCAGGCGCTGTGGATCTATGTCGCTGGCAGGATCGCCCATGCCCTCGTCGGCTGAGCGCGCCACGTCAGGCCCCTCGAGCGTCCTCGGCATCCTCATCGCGGGAGTGATTCCGGCCTGCCTGACGCTCCAGACGGTGGAGCGCCCCGGGGTTCTGGTGGTCGCGTCGCAAAACCCAACGCCCTACGGGTACACGTGGTCACTCTCGCTGTGGATCGTCCCGACGCTGGCGATCCTGGCGTGGCTGTACCGGAGCCCCGCCCACCGGCTGCCGCAGCGGGCCTTCTGGCTCACGGTCGGCCCACTCGTATCACTCGGAGTCCTCCTGGACATTCTCTTTGGCAATGCCTTCTTCACCTTCCCGAACAGCGGCGCGACGCTGGAGATCAACGCGTGGGGCTTCGATCTCACGAGTGCTCGGTGGGTGAAGAATATCCCTGTCGAGGAGTTCGGATTCTACCTGTTCGGGGTCGCGATGACGCTGCTCCTCTATCTCTGGGCGGACATCGCGTGGATCGGGCGCCCCCCGGCCGCGGGCCCGCGGCCCGGGGGCGGCGCCCCGCGAGTCGCCTTGCACGGCCCCGCGGCCCTGATCGGCGCGGGTCTGATCGGCGCGGCGATCGCTTACAAGAAGCTGTTTTCACCGGTGCCCGAGGGCCTCCCGGCGTACTTCATCTTTCTGATCCTGGCCGCGTTCGTGCCCGCGAGCATGCTCTTCAAATCGGTGCAGAGCCACGTCAACTGGCGCGCTTTCAGCTTCTCGGCGCTGGCCGTCTTCATGATCAGCATGCTCTGGGAAGGAACTCTCGCGTTCCCCTACGGCTGGTGGGGTTACAAGCGAGAGAGCATGATCGGGATCTTCATCTCCGGGTGGCACGGTCTCCCGATCGAGGAGCCGTTCCTCTGGCTGCTGGTCTCCTTCGTCGTGGTGATCGTCTTCGAGGCCGCCCGCCTGCGGCTCGAAAACAAGGCTCAACGCGTCGTGCCAGCCACGATCGCGCGGCGCGAAGCAGACACCCTCTCGCGCCGGGGCTCTCGGCCGTCGACCTTGACACGAGCGACGGAGCTGGGGCCTCCTGCTCCGCATGGCAGGAGTCGACGCGTCGGTCACGCTTCTCCTCCGGGCGTGGGCCGGCGGGGATCGCGCGGCGTTCGACCGTCTGACGCCGGTGATCTACGGCGAGCTGCGCCGGCTCGCCGGCGCCCACATGCGGCGGGAGCGACCGGGCCACACGCTCAGCCCCACCGAGCTGGTCTCCGAGGCGTTCCTGCGCCTCGCCGGCGGCGAGCACCCTGCCTACGGAGACCGCGTGCAGTTCTTCGCGGTGGCCGCGCAGCAGATGCGGCGCATCCTCGTCGACCACGCCCGCCGTCGCAGCGCGGACAAGCGCGGTGGGCACGCCCGGCCGGTCACCTTCGACGAGCGCCTCCACGTCGGCGACCCACCCGACAACCTCGTGGCGCTCGACGACGCGCTCCTGGCGCTCGCGGCCGTCGACGAGCGCAAGGCGCGCGTGGTGGAGCTCCGCTACTTCGGCGGGATGGATCAAAAAGAGATCGCCGCCGCCCTCTCCGTGCACGAAAACACGGTCGCCCGTGATCTCCGCTTCGCCGAAGCCTGGCTGCGTCGGAGCATGACGGACCCGAGTTGATCAGCGCAGCCCGCTTTCAGCAGATCGCCGAGGTGTTCGACGCGGTGGTCGACGCCACAGGAGCCGCGCGCTCGGCGGTGCTCGATCAGCTCTGCGGCGACGACGACGCGCTCCGGAGTGAGGTGGAGTCGTTGCTCGCCGCCTCACCGGGCGCGACGGCGCAGATCGAGGGCGCGATCGGCCGCGAAGCCGACCTCGTCGCGGAGGAGGCCGAGCCGCGCGGCATCGACGGTCGCTACATGGTGCTCGAGAAGCTCGGCGAGGGCGGGATGGGGGTGGTGTACTGCGCGCGCGATCGCCTCACCGGGCAGCGCGTGGCGATCAAGCGGGTCCTCGTCACCGCGCCTGCCGGCGTCGTCGGAGCGTCGTCGTCGACGGTGCGCTCCGAGACCCGAGCGGCGGGTGCCGCCGCCCTCGGCGCGGCGCCACCGCTGCTCGCGCTGGCGCGCGAGTTTCGCACGCTGGCTTCGATCCGGCATCCGCACATCATCTCGGTGCTCGACTACGGCTTCGGGCCCACGCGCGAGCCCTTCTTCACGATGGAGCTCCTCGCGGACGCCAGGCCCTTGCTGGTCGCGGCCGAGGGGCAGACCACCGCGCAGCAGGTGCGCCTGCTTCTCCAGGTCCTCGAGGCGCTCACGTACGTTCACCGGCGCGGCGTGCTCCACCGCGATCTCAAGCCCGCCAACGTGCTCGTGCTCGGCGACGGCGACGATGCTCGCGTCAAGGTGCTCGACTTCGGCATCGCCTGCCTGCGCGAGCCGGCGCGCCCGAGCGAGCTCGCCGGCACCCTGGATTACATGGCTCCCGAGCTCTTCACCGGGCGCGCGCCGAGCGAAGCGGCCGATCTCTGGGCGGTCGCGGTGATGGCGCACGAGATCCTGCTCTCGGCCCACCCGATCGCGGATCGCAGCCCCGCGGGGCGCGCCACGACGCTCCTTGGCGACGGGCCGATCTTCTCCGGCGACGCGCGGCTCGGCCCCGAGC
Organism: Byssovorax sp.; assembly: GCA_040006075.1. GTDB lineage: Bacteria > Myxococcota_A > Polyangia > Polyangiales > Polyangiaceae > JANYGI01. The sequence continues at coordinate 11,084 of JBDTXR010000233.1, forward strand.
TCTCCGCGGTGCTGCTGCGTGCCCTCGCGCGCGCGCCGGGCGATCGCTATCCCGACGCGGCCTCGTTCGCGTGTGAGCTCACGCGCGCCGCGGGCCTCGCGCCCCCGAGCGAGACCGCCGAGATCCGCGAGAGCTTCCTCTCGGCCGCGGCGTTCGTCGCGCGCGAGGCGGAGCTCGCGACGCTGCTGGGCGCGCTCGACGACGCGCGGGCGGGGCGCGGCTCGATCTGGCTCGTCGGCGGCGCCAGCGGCGTGGGGAAATCGCGCCTGCTCGACGAGCTGCGAACCCTCGGCCTCGTGGGCGGGACGCGCGTCACGCGCGGTCAGGCGGTGAGCGTCGGCGGCGCCGCCTATCAAGTCTGGCAGGGCGCGCTGAGGCCGCTGTGCCTCGACGCGGAGCTCGACGATCTCGACGCGGGGGTGCTGCGCGCCGCGGTGCCGGACCTCGCCGCGCTGCTGGAGCGGCCCGCGCCGGATCCGCCGGAGCTCGATCCGCGGAGCGCGCAGGCGCGCTTCATCGTCGCGGTGGAGAGGTTGCTCCTCCAGAGGCGCGAGCCGCTCGTGCTCCTCCTCGAAGACCTGCACTGGGCCGAGCCCGCGAGCCTCGCCGTGCTGCACCAACTCGCCCGCTCCGTGGCGCAGGCACCCTTGCTGGTGATCGGCAGCTATCGCGACGACGCGCGCCCCGAGCTGCCGGATGAGCTGCCCGGCGCGACGCCGCTCGCGCTGCGCCGACTCTCCACGGAGGAGATGGCGAAGCTCAGCGGCTCGATGCTGGGAGAGATCGGGACGAGCCCGGCGATAGTGTCGCTGCTCGAGCGCGAGACGGAGGGCAACGCCTTCTTCGTCGTCGAGGTCGTGCGCGCGCTGGCCGAGGAGGCGGGAGCGCTCGCGCGCGTCGGCGAGGGCCGCCTCCCGTCGCGGGTGACGACCGGCGGCGTCGACGCGGTGCTCGCGCGTCGGCTGGGGCGCGTGCCCGACGACGCGCGGCCGCTGCTCACGGCTGCGGCGGTGCTCGGGCGGGAGCTCGATCTCCGCGTGCTCGCGGCGCTGGCGGGCGATCTGGGCGCGCGCCTCGAGCCTGATCTCGCCGCGTGCGCGGCGGCGTCGATCCTGGAGGTCAGCGAGGACCGCTTCCGGTTCGCTCACGACAAGCTGCGCGCGGCGCTGCTCGATCAGCTCGCGCCGGACGAGAACGCCGCGTGGCACTTCCGGGCCGGCGAGGCCATCGAGCGGGCGTACGCCGACGATCTCGGACCGCGCTCCGCGGCGCTGGCCCACCATTTCGAGCAGGCGCGAGAGCCGCTTCGGGAGGCGCGCTACCGGGCGCACGCCGGAGAGCGGGCGACGCGCGGCGGCGCCGTGGCGGACGCCGTTCGCCACCTCGAGCGGGCGAGGGTGCTCTTCGATCGCGTCGAGAGCGCAAAGGAGGATCGGGCCCGCGCGCTCGGCCTGTTGAGCCGGGCCTATCACGCCGCTGGCCGGCCGGAAGAGGCGATCGCGCTCCTGGAGCGAATGGTCGCGGACGTCGGCTACCCGCCGCCGCGATCGGCGCTCGCGCTGGCCACCAACATCGCCCGTCGCGCCGCCGCGCACGCGCTCTTCCGGCTCTGGCCCGCCGGGCAGCCGAGAGAGCGCGATCCTGGCCAGATCGCGTGCAGTGGCGAGCTCGGCGCGACCGTCCTCGCCGTCTCCGAAGACGTCGGGTTCACCCGCTCTCCCGCGCAGGTGATCTCGGCGTCGCTCGATTTCATCGCGCTGGCGGAGCGGAGCGGCGATCCGATCCTCACCGTACCGGCGTACGCCGGCCTCGGGTTCATGCTCTCGGTGAGCCCGCTCGCGCGATCGAGCGATGGCTACCTGCGGCGGGCGCGAGCGCTCTTGCCGGGCGTGCCCGACGCGCGCCTCGACATCCGAGCCTACGTCGACGTGGTCGAGGCCGGCGTGCTCATCCACCGCGGCGCCTGGGAGGAGGCGCTCACGCGCATCGGCGACGAGCTCAGCCTCCGACGGCGCATGGGCGACTGGCGCTCGGAGCTGCTCGCCTTCACGCAGGGACACTGCGCCGAGCTCCATCGAGGGAACCTGGCCGGCGCCCTCGACTATCTGCGCCGCATGGAGCGCCTGGAGCTCCGCCTCGACGACGCGTGCTCCTTCTGGGGAGCGCGGTGTCTGCAAGGCCAGCTCGCCTTGCGGCGCGGCGCGCTCGATCAGGCCGCGTGCCTCTTCGCCGAAGCCGACGAGCACCTTGCGAAAGGCCGCAGCCGCGCTGGCGGTGCGATCGCCGTCGACGGCGCCGTGGCGCTGGCCGCGCGCCGCCGCGGCGACCGCGGCGAGGCGCGCCGCCGCGCCGACGCGGCGCTCGACGTGCTGCTCACCACACCGCCGATGACGTACGGGCTGCTCGAGAGCCCGCCCGCGGTGATCGAGGTCCACGCCGCGCTGTGGTCCGAGGCGGTGAAGGGCGCCGACAAGTCCGCGATCGAAGCGCGGATGGAACAGGGCCTCTCGGTCTTCCGGCGGTTCGCGTTCGTCATTCCCATCGCGCGTCCAAGGGCCTTCCTCTGGCACGGGCGCTGGGCCGCGCTGCGCGGCCGAACGCGCCTGGCGGAGTGGCACTTACGCAAGGCGCTCGAGGCCGCCCGGCGCTACCGTATGCCCTTTGAAGAGGCCTTGACGCACGAGGCGCTCGCGAGCTTCGAAGAGGCGCGCGGCGAGCGCCTCCGCGCGGGCGAGCACCGCCGAGGGGCGCGCGCGCTCTTCGAGCAGCTCGACGCGCAGTGGCACCTCGGCGGAGCGCGCGAAGAGCCCTCGGGAACGTCGAGCTCTTCGTGAGCGCCCCTCGATCTCAGAGTCTGGCCGGAACTCGGCCAGACTCTTCCGTCACGTACGGGGAGGCAACTTGCCTC
>JBDTXR010000234.1:0-13928 GCA_040006075.1 Byssovorax sp.
TCGACGGCGTCTTCATCCGCGATCTCACCGACAACGCCCTCCACCGCGCCATCGTCGAGTCGGTGCACCGCATCGGCTGTACGCTGGGCATCAAGACCGTGGCCGAGTCGGTGGAGACCCAGCCCATCGCCGACATGCTCGCGGGCATGGGCGTCCACTACGCGCAAGGCTGGCTCTACGGTCGTCCCAAACCCATCAGCGAGATCTGCGCCGACCTCGACGCCGATCCGAGCGTGTACTCCCGCTGACCCCCTTCGACGTGCTCACGTGACCCGGTAGCGAAACCATGGACCTCGTCTCGACAAGCCCGATCCAGGTGGGATCGGTCGTCTGGCAACTCCGACCCTCGATGTGGGTCATGACCGTGGTCTGCAAGGCCACCTATAAGCTCACCCCGGTCGAGTCGCCGCTGACCGAGTGGCAAGAGCCCCTGAACGACGTCGACGGGCACCTCAACGACGATCCCCTGCGGAGCCTGCGCGCCCCCGGCGATTTTGCTCCATTCAAGATCCGCGCGGAGGTGGTGCTGGTCGGAAATGCCTTTGCGCCGGGGCGAGCGCCGGTGCGCTCTCTCACGGCGCGGATGGTCGTCGGCAGCGTGGACAAGAGCATCGAGGTCACCGCCGACCGGATGTTCACCCAGGATGGCCGCCTCCAGGAAGCGCCGATGTTCGCCAACATGCCGCTCCTGTACGAGCGCGCGGCCGGCGGCCCGGACACGCGAAATCCCGTGGGAGTACGGGCGACTGTGCGCGATACCTACGGTCAGCTCCTGCTCCCGAACCTCCAGCCGCCGGGGATGCTGGTGAGCACGCCGACAGACTACATCGAGCCGGTCGGCTTTGGCCCGATCGCGGCCACGTGGGCCGAGCGACGCGATCGCCTGGGTCGCCACGCGGCCACGTTCGTCCCAGGTCAGATCGCCGACACCCTGGTACCCGACGACATCGATCCTCTCTATTTCAACGTCGCTCCGCGCGATCAGCAGCTCGACGCGCTGCGGGAGAACGAGCGGATCCTGCTCGAGAACCTCCACCCGGCGTATCCACGGCTGGTCACCAGCCTGTCCGGGCAGAAGCCGCGGGCCTTCCTGGAGGGCCGCAAGGGCGGTGTCCAGAGCCTGCCTTTGCGCGCGGATCTGCTCTGGATCGACACCGATCGGGCGATCTGCACGCTGACGTGGCGCGCGCAGATCTCGCTCAAGGATCGTCACGAGCGAGGCCGCGTGGTGATCGCCCTGGAGCAGCCCGGTCAGACGTTGACGTGGCCCGAGGTGCAGAGAGCCGCCGGGCCGTCGAGCTTCGTGGAAGACTCGGGGCCCGCGCCCGAGCTGAGCTCCGAGACGGTGGTCCGCGACACGTCTGTCGCCGATCCGCGGGCCATGCCGTTTGCCCCGTCGTCCAGCAGCCATGAAGACGCGCTCGCCGCCCGGCGAGAGCAGCGCGCGCGCACCGGGATGACCATGCCTTTCGCGCTGAGCGGCGTGAGCAGGCCCCCTCCGCCGCAACCCGCCGTCACGCCGCCGCCGATCGTCGCGCCGGCGCCGGTCGTCAGCGCTCCTCCTGCGTACCGGACACCGCCGGTCGACAACAGCCCCTGGGCCTCGGGCAGCGGGATCGTGCCCTCTCCCGTGGAAGGGATGATGAGCCAGGGCCTCGGAAGGGCCGTTTCGACCGCGCCCCCGAGCGCGCCGGAGCACGCGTGGTCACCTCCGTCCTCGCCCGTGGACGCCCGCGCCGAGCGCATCGCGCACGCCTCGCAGGCGGCCTTGGCAGGCGTCGTCGCCGCGTCGGACGCCGCGGCGCACACGCCGTCCGTCACCGGCGCCGTCCCGGCAGCCACCAGCAGCTCACCGGGTCAGGCGCGCAGCGCACCACGCGAGTACATCGAGCTCCTGTGGTTCGACGACAAGGCACCTCAGCGCGTCCGCGCCCAGACGCGCTGGGCGTCTTCGCTCGACGATCGCCGGCAAGATAGCGAGTGGATCACCGCGGAAGAGGCCGTCGAGCCGCTTCAGGAGGTGAAGGACCGCCGCGATCTCAACCGCGCGATGACGCGCGTACCGCCGGTCGACGGCGACGGCGTGGGGCAGGCGCTCGCCGAATCCATCGATGAAGAGGGCATGTTGACGCGGCCTCTCGTCGTCGTGACCGGCGAGCTTCAGCTCCTGTTCGAGGAGCTGGAGACGCTGAAGGCGACCATCGCCGTCGTGTCTCCCTTGCTCGGCGCCGACAAGAAGCTGAGCGAGCTGGTGATCGCCGCCAACGAGACCGCGAGCTCGAGCTGGCGCTGCACCAGCGCCGTGGCGGACGGGATGACGGCCCGCCTGAAAGAGGCCTTTGCGCAGGCCAACCGCTCTCTGTCGCTCACCTACGTGGACTCCAACGTGGAGCGCATCCTGCTCGATCAACGGCGCTATCAGAAGCGGATGATCCTCGGGAGCCCGCGGCTGCGCGCGTCGCTCGTGCCCGCCGCCGCCGACGGCTCCGCGGGCGGCAAGGGAGCCGGGATACCCACCTACCTGCCGGAGCGCCTGGAGCGAGAATTACCCATGTTTCAGCGATTTCGAGCAACGGTGATCGCCGAGGCGCAGAGTTCGCAAGATCAGTTCGAGAGCCACCCTTCGGCGCTGGTGGTCCTGGCCCTCGGGCGGGTGCTCTCGGTGCGTCAGCGGCCGGGGTAGCTCACGATCTTCTCCTTTTTCTTCGGCTCCTCTTCCTTGTCGGTGGTGGCCTTGGTGACCTTGCCGAGCGCGACCGGCAGCTCCTTCACGACTTTCCCGATCTTCCCCGAGCTCAAGGATTTCACGACGTCGACGATCGCCGCCGTCTGCTCGAGCTTTCGCTTGAGCTCCGGATCTTCGGTGTTCGCGGCGGCGATCTCGAACATCTGTTTGGTGCTCTCGAGCGCGATCGACATCGGGTTGCCCAGAGACCCGATGAACGACGCCAGGGAGCCGAGCTTGCCCGCCCCCCAGAGGACGTCGGCGAGGAAAGCGCCTTCTTCGTTGGCGTCTTCGGTGCCTTCGAGGGTGACCGATTCGCCCCCGATGAACGTCTTCTTCGCCCCGGTGGTGATCCAGCCGGCGCACGACGTGGTCTCGGTCATTCGCGCGGCGTTGAGTCCCTCGATGAACACGGTCTCGCTGCCCTTGGCGATCTTCGCTCCGGTGTGCTGGCCCATCCCCAGCGCCTCGGCGGCCGGCGCCAGGCCGGCGCCACCGCCCGGGACCACGATCGACAGGAGCACGGCCGTGGTGCCCGCCGGATCCTTGCACTCGAGCGCGTCGGTGATCCGCGCGTTGCGCTTGCTCTCGGTGAAGGTGCGCTCTGCAGACCCCTTGATCTTGCCAGCGCTCTTGTCGGACGCGATGTCCGCCACGACTCCCCCGAGCCACTTTCCCGTTTGCAAGAGGTCGTTGATGTAGCCGATCTTCTCGGCGGCCTCGATGATCTCGCCGATCATCGAGGCCTCCTCCGCGGCCTCGCCGAAGAGCGAGATGACCTCGACGTCGGCCTCGGCGCCGCCGGGGATGAACACGAGGAGGATGCCAATCACGACGCCGGCAGCCGCGCCCGCGGCGACCGCAGCCTTCTTGTAGGTGTGACCGACGGAGTCGTCAATCCGGGCCGCGGGGGCGAGCATCTCAGGCCCTCCTGAACTTGAAGGTGGCGAGCAGCCCTTTGAACCGCGCCACCGAGGCTTCGGCGGTGCGCGACGACGACGTCAGGGTCAAGAAGAGGATCTTGTCGCCGTACTCGATGAACGCCTGTTGCTGCAAGATCGACCCCTTGTCCGCGTGGAACCACGAGAACTGCAGCACGACCGCCGGCAGCGCGCCCACCGTGGTCGTGGTGCGGCTCGCGAGCTCGAAGCGCCGCATTCGCGTGGAGGCGTCGTCCACATACTCGGTCACGAGCTGCGCTATCGGCTTGCCCTTGGCCGCCGGCTGACGCGTGATGGTGAGCACGTCGCCGCCGGCCGGGTCGCGGTGCTCGAAGATGTGGAGCGATCGATCCTGCCAGTCGGGCGGCAGCTCGAAGGCCCCCTCGTCGAAGTTGTACATGGCTCAGGCTCCCCGGAGCTGAAGGACGGTGGTCGTGGTGCGGTCGACGCGCGCGAGGATCTCCTGCGACGTCGTCGCCACGATGAGCTGATTGCGACCGAGCGACGCGAGGCCACGCAAGAGCTCTTCGGCCACCTCGGGGGGCTGCGCGAGCTCAGGAGTGTCGATCAGCACGGTGCTGCGGTCGATCCGCAGCATGGTGAACGCCGCGGCGAAGAGGGCGGCCTGGTGCTCGGACGCCGAGAGCTCGTGCAGCGCCACCCACGGGCCACCGGCTGCCTGATCGAACGCAGCGTAGGAGCCCTCCGGCCTGCGGGCGACCCCGCGAAAGCGCTTGGTGCGACAGAGCGCCTCGAAGGCGCGTTCGAAGCGGCGCGCGCGTGTCGGTGGCTCGGTCTCGGCGGCGATGCCGAGCGCGGACTCGACGATCGCGCTGTGGAGGCCCTCGAACTTGGCGTCGGTCGTGGTGAGCCGCGCTGTCGCGCTCACGCGCTCGGAGCTCGGGAAGGGCGGCGCCGGCATGCGGCGCATGGCGTGGAAATACTCGACCTTCGGACTGTCGACGCTCCACCGCCCGAGCAGCACTCGCAGGCCCTCGTCCCAGGCCGTGTCGGGCCCCGCATCGACCGCGCCGAACAGCGCTTCGCTCGGGCGCCGCGCGCCGCCGCCGGCGATCACCCGCTCTTCGTCGTCGAGCCACCACTCGATGGTCACCTTCGAGGTCTTGCGGTCGAGCCGCGTCATGCGTCGGCCAGGCCGCCCGCCGTACGCCGCGATCGACTCCTTGGCCTCGGCGATGGCCTCGAGGAACGCTGTCTTGCCGCTCGCCGCCGGACCGGTGACGAGCACGAGCTCGGCCGGCTCGCCGTTGCGCGAGAGATCGAACTGCGCGTCGGGCAGCCCCGGAACGCCGTGAAACGATACCGATGAGATCTTCATCGCGGGTTCATCATCTCTTTCTCTTTCTGATAGCGACGCTGGTCTTCCTTCGACATGTTCGGCAGATCGCGGGTCTCGAACTCGTCTTGCCCGGGGTAGCTCTCGCCGCGGCGCTTCGCGTTCTCCTCGTCGTTCTGCTCGGTCTGGCGCGCCTGCTTCTGCTGGGCCTCTTCTTCGGCGATCTGGTCGGGCGTCTTGCCCGTCCGGAGGAATTGCGCTGCGTCTTCGTCCGAAGGGTTGATGAGCACGTTGGGGCCGCTGATGACGATCCCGAAGCTGTTCATCTTGATCGACGACGGCCCCGCGGTGAGCACGATTTGGGGGGCCGTCACGGCGATCACCGTGCCCGAGCTGTACGTCGCGTCGAGCGCGGCCTTCTGCGTGAGCAGGTCGGCCGAGGTGATGGTGATGCCGCCGGTGAGGGTGGTCATCGAGGCGGTGAGCTTGGCCTCGGTGGAGTAGCTCGCTCCGGCCTTCAACACGATGTCCGCGCCCGCGGTGAGACTGTCAGTCTGGCCCACGGTCTTGATCCGGCAGTGGTCCACGTGGCGCGTCTCGCCGCCGTGGATCTTCGAGGTCCGGTTGTTCAACACCGTCAGGTTCATGTCGCGCTGCGCATGCATATCGAAGCGCTGGGAGCCCGCGACGTCCTCCATCGTCATCTTGTTGCCGCCGTCGCCTTTGTGCGTCTTGCTCTGCAAGATCGTCTGCGTCTTGTCGGCCGGCAGGTTCATCGGGGTCTTGTTCAGCGCCGTGAACACGCGACCGATGATGATCGGCCGATCGGGATCGCCCGAGAGGAAGTCGATCAGCACTTCTTGACCGATGCGCGGGATCTGGATCCCGCCGTAGCCGGCGCCGCCCCAGGTCTGGGCCACCGGGATCCAGCACGAGCTCGCCTCGTTGCGGTGGCTCTCGCGGTCCCAGTGGAAGTGGACACGCACCCGGCCGAACTCGTCGCAGTGGATCTCCTCGTTCGCCGGCCCCACCACGGTGGCGCTCTCGACGCCGATGATCCGCGGCCTGGGGGCGAGCGCCGATCGGTAGGCGACGCGCGTCGGCACCGCCTCGACGGAGAGGTTCAGCTCGGTGTCGGGGCGACCGCCGAAGCGAGCCTCCACCACGAGGAATCCCGCCTCGTCGTTGATGTCGTCGCTGGGATGGTTCTCGATCTGCACGACGGTCCCGGCGCCCACGCGCAGATCGTTGGTTTCGAACTCGATCGTGAACGCGTCGTTGCGCTGGGCCTCCAGGTCCACCTGGGCGAGGTGCGCGGCCTCGCGCTCGTCGGTGCGCGAGCGGCCGCGATCGTCGGCGGTCGGCGTGTCCGCGTCGGCGCCGGCGGCGGCGAAGGTGAAGTTCTCCGGGTAGTAGAAGAGCTCGAGCCGGGAGAGCTTGTCGCTCGTGGCCTTGGCCTGGAGCTCGTACCGGGAGTCCCGGCGGTAGTCGCGATCGCGCAGGACCACCGTCTCTGGCCTCACGCGCTTGTTCTTGCTCAGGCCCGTGGCGAACCACTTGCCCGCGCGGACGTTCGGCGAATCTTCGTGGTCGAGCACGCCGATGGGCTTGGCGCGCTCGGGCCGCTCGACCAGCACGAGCCTGGTCTCGCCCTCCACGCGCTCGAAGAAGAACGCCGCGCCGACGTCGGCGAGGATCCGCGAGAAGAACTCGTAGTCGGTCTCCGCGTACTGAACCTTGTATTTACGCCGTTTGAAGCGCGCGACGTCGAGCCGCACCTCGTGATCGATCTTCCACTCGTCGAGCAGCTTGAGGGCGATCTCGACCTCGCTCATGAACTGGAACATGCGGTAGTTGCGGCGCTGGGTGAGGAGCCACATGGTCGGCACCAGCGTCACCGCGTAGCTGGAGACGCCCTGACCATCGCGCAGGCCGTGCGTCATCTCGAGGTTCTGAACGATGCCTTGCCACACGCGCGTGGACGCGACCGTCAGATCGTCGCCGTCGCGCTCCGGGAACCCCACCAGGAACTGCGCGGGCTTGCCGACGATCTCGTCGAAGTCGAGGGTCGCGCTCGGGTGAACCGCGGTGAGGCGCACCGAGAACAGCGTCGAGATTGCCTCGGTGATGGCGAAGCTGCGCACGTCGAAGCGGGGGCGCCCCGGGTGCTTGGCGTCGAGATCGCGGCCGGTGATGAGCTCGAGGAGCGGATGACGGGCGTTGGTCGGGCTCATTTGTGGTGTCCTCTGCGACGAGTGAACGGCTGATCGAGGGCGACGTGCCTGCGGTGCCGGGTCGGGTGCCGAGCCGGATCGCGGAGCGCGGGGGTCGTGCTCGTAGCGGCGCGCCGCGGGTCGGCCGTCCAGCGCGCGAACATCTCGTCGATCTCGGTCGCCGCCGGCGTATACCCGAGCGTCGGGAGCACGTTCGCATAGAACTGCTCGATGCGCGGCACTCCGGGGCAGGTCTTGGCGTGCTGCGCGAGCCACGAGTTGCGCCCCGGCGTGTTGCCCCACATCGTGTGAAAGCCGATCCCCGCGCCGTCAATCGCCGAGCACGGGCGGATCGGTATGGCATGCTCACCGCTGGCCCACCGGACGAGGTTCGAGAGCGCCTCGAGCTGCTTGTCGCTCCACGGGTACAGCTCGGGGTGCCCATTGTCCTCGGTCTCGACGCTGATTGCGCGCCGGTTGGCCGAGCCGTTGGCGTTGGCCTTGAATGACGAGTCGACGAGCTGGACGATCTCGCCCGACCGGAGGACGAAGAACGTGGCGTAGACGCCCCACGCGAACCGGTCGCGCCACCAGTCGAGCGAGCCGCGGAGGTTACCGACCGCGGTGTGCAGGATGATCTGGGTCTTGGTCTCCACGCCGTGGCGCGGCACCTCGCGCTCGAGCTCGAGCTGCGGCGGGATGGGTTGCCACGTGGCAAAAGGGCACCTGGGCACGTTCACGCTCCTCACGCCGACTCGGAGCCTGACGTCGCGCCCGAGAGGACGACGTGCCCGGGCCGATTTACCCGCAACGAAAAGGATGCGCCCGGGTGGTAACACGACCGCTGCGCGTCCCTCGAGCTCGACCAGTCGTGGCGGTCCATGGAGAGTAACAGGACGCCGGGCGGAAGGGAACGGCGCCGTTCGGGTCACGAAAGCCGCGAGCGGATGGCCTCCACGACCTCGAGCCGGTCGAAGATCCGCTCGATGTAGTCGAGCCGATCGGTCTCGATGACGAGCGACGGCGAAAGATCGTAGCGAGCATACCAGTCCTCATACAGCCTCTCGAGCGAGGCCAGGTAGCTCCGGGGGATCTTCTTCTCGAAGGCGCGGCCGCGGCCCTGGATCCGCCTGGTCAGCGTCTTCAGCGGGCAGCGCAGGTAAATCATCAGGTCGGGCGGCCGGATCTCCTCGCGGAAGGTGCGGTAGAGATCCTGGTACATGGCCCAGTCGCGGTCGTCGAGATACCCCTTCTCGTGGAGGTGCGCCGCGAAGACCTCGGCGTCCTCGTAGATGGTCCGATCTTGCACCACCGGGCGCGGATCCTCGGCGGCGCGGCGGACCACGTCGCGGCTGATCTGGAACCGTCGCACCAGGAAGAAGAGCTGCGAGCTCATCGCCCAGCGGCCCATGTCCGAGTAGAAGTCGGACAGATAGGGATTCTCCTCGTTCGGCTCGAAGAACGGGATCATGTCGAACTCGTGGCGCAGCCACTCGACCAGGCTCGATTTGCCAGAGCCCATGTTGCCCGCCACCGCGACCACGCGAGGGCGCTTGACCAGGGGTGCCGACTCGCTCATCGCCGCGCTCCTCCATCCGGGCATTCTTGGGCGGTCATGGTGCAGAGGTTGGTGCGCTCGCAGGTGGTCGCGATCGTGAAATCGCGGCAAACGCGGCCTTTTTCGTGCGGATGCGCCCGGCTCGCGGCCACCGGGTGCGGGCGCGGAGCGGGGTCGACAGCGCACGACGCGTCGCCCTCGCAGGGCACCGGGGGCACGCGGAGGGTGGCGCAGCGACGGGCCGAGTCGTCGCAGTAGCAGAGCACGCCCTGGTCGCGGAGCGGCGGTTGCCGGTTGGATCGAGGATCGCTGTCGCAAACGTCGCTCGCGGGATCGTAGCCGCAGTCGCGATCGGCGGCGCACGCTGTCTCGTGGGGGGCGCCGGGCGCGCCCACCAGCGCCACGGCCCACGCCGCGCCGCAGAGCCCCAGGAGAACCCGCGCGAGCACGGCGATCACAGGAGGAGCGAGAGCCCGAGGGACTGCACGATCGACGCGTTGAGATCCGGGAGAGCGCCAATGGTGCGCTTCTTCCCCTCGGCGTCGATGGCCTGGGAGGTGATGACGGCCGTGCCCACCTGACCGAAGAGCGGAGCGGCCGTGAGCTCGGCCCGGAGGCTGAGCCAGCGCGGGATGAGATCGAACGAGAGGCCCACGCCCAGCGGGATCTCGGCGACGTACTCCGATCGCTCCGGCAAGGTGAACACCGCCTGTCCAGGATCTTGGGCCTTCATCCGCGGGAATTCGAAGCGCCCCCAGCCAAAGCCCGCTGTGAGCCACCCGCGGAGGCGCGGGGAGAAGGCGATTGACGGCGAGAAGCGCACTCCGAACATGTAGCTGTTGACCGCGTCGCTGGTGACGAAGCCGGGGAGTCCGAGGGCGCCTTTGCCGAGCTCCACGGCGTGCCGCGCGCCCTCGACATAGAACGTGAAGCGCAGGTGACGGACGAGCTGCCAGTCGAGGTGCGCGCCGTAGCCCACGGTGGCGTCGAGGTGGACGAGGCCGGTGGTGGGTCGCGCGAGGTAGAGCAGATCGGCGCCGACCTCGATGTGACGCTCCCAGGGGAGCGGGACCGACGGAGGCTCGGGCGGGAGCGACGGGCGCGCCGGCTTCTCGGGCGCGGGCGCCGACGGCGGCTTCGGCGGCGGTTGCACTTCGGCCCGAGCGATCCCGCTTGATCCGAGCGTGACCGCCACGAACACCGCCCACGCCTTGCCGACCCGCATGGCGCCGGTTGTAGCAGGGATCGTGCGCCGCCCGAAGCATCCGACGCGGCTCGTTCACTTCGTGCGGGCAAGACTGGCCGCGCGGCGAAAGGTTTGGCAAGCTCGCTCCCATGCGTTGCTCCGCCGTACTCGCCCTCGCCCTCGCCCTCTCCGCGACCTACGCCCTCGTCGGCTGCGCGCAGCCCGCGCCCGAAGCCGCGGCCCCCGCGCCGACGCCCTCCTCGGGCCCGCAGAACGGCGTGCGACAGGCGACGGTGACCTCGCTCAACCCGCTCCCGCAGAGCAAATTCGGCGCGCCGATCACCGAGACCAACACCACCGCGCTCTCCTCGCTGACGTCGGAGCCGGGGAAATACTCGTCGAAGACGGTGCGCACCGAGGGCGTGGTCTCCGCGGTCTGTCAGTCGATGGGCTGCTGGATGGAGATCACCGACGACTCGGGCCAGGCCCACATCAAGATGGCCGGCCACAGCTTCTTCATCCCGAAGAACGCGAGCGGCCACCGCGCCGTGGTGCAAGGCAAGCTGCTCAACGCGGCCGGCCCCGCCTGCGCTTCGAACGACTGCAACGCGGGGAGCACGCCGAACGCCGGGCGCGGCGAGCAGGCGCAGATCGAGGCCACCGGGGTGATGTTCCTCGACTGAAGGTCGCCTCCGCGCGCAGGCCACCTCGTTGTTCGCCCGCGCGGTGGCCCTCGGTGTAACGTGCGCAGGCGATGTCTTCCGCACGCCCTCGAAAGCCCCACAGCGAGCTTCAGCGCGCCGCGCCGGTGAGCGAGCGCCGTCATCGCGCTGTCACTCGAAGTGGACACGATCGTCGCGAACTGGAGGGTTATTTCCCATGAGCAGACGTGCATTTTCGCTGTTCTGGCTCTTTCTCGTGCTCCTTTGCGGGTGCGACAAGCCCACGGGCGACGCGTCGCCCGCCACCTCGGGCGCCACGCCAAAGGCGAGCGCCGGGCCCTCGGTCGCGCCGATCCTCGGCAACCCGATCACCATCACTGTCGCGTACGGCAGCGAGAAGAAGACGTGGCTCGAAGAGCAGGCCACCGCCTTCAAGGCCTCCTTTGCGAAGACGAAATCGGGGCGCCCGATCCTGGTGCAGACCCAGGCGATGGGCTCGGGAGAGGCGGTGCAAGGCATCGTGTCGGGCACGCTCAAACCCCACGTATTCAGCCCCGCCTCGGCGCTCTACGTGACGATGCTCAACAATGCCTGGTCGGCGAAGGCCGGCAATGCCAAACCGATCTCCCCCGCTGGAGAGCCGCTGGTGCTCTCTCCGATCGTGGTGGCCATGTGGAAGCCGATGGCCGAGGCGCTGGGCTGGCCCGGGAAATCGATCGGGTGGAGCGATCTGCTCAAGGTCAACGCCGACCCGAAAGGGTGGGGCGCGCTCGGTCACCCCGAGTGGGGCCGCTTCAAGCTCGGCCACACCCACCCCGAGTACTCGAACTCTGGCCTCCAGGCGATCCTCGCCGAGGCGTACGCGGGCGCCAAGAAGACGCGCGGCCTCACCGCGGCGGATCTCGACAAGAAAGAGACGGTCGGGAAGCTGGTCGAGATCGAGCAGACGATCGTCCATTACGGCAAATCCACAGGGTTTTTCTCGGACAAAATGCTCGCGCGCGGGCCCTCGTACCTCTCGGCCGCGGTGCTCTACGAGAACCTGGTGATCGAGTCGTACGCGAAGCCGCCGAGCGCGTTCCCGATCGTCGCGGTGTACCCGACCGAGGGGACCTTCTGGTCCGATCATCCCTACGCCGTGCTCGACGCCGACTGGGTCGGCCCCGAGGAGCGCGAGGCGGCCAAAGCGTTCCTCGATTTCCTCAAGGCCAGGCCCGCCCAGGAGCGAGCCCTCGCGCTCGGCTTTCGTCCCGCCGATCCGACGATCGCCATCGGCGCGCCCGTCGACGCGGCCCACGGCGTCGACGCGAAGCAGCCGCAAACGCTGCTCGAGGTACCGAGCGGCGCGGTGCTGGAGAAGCTCGTCGCCGTCTGGCAAACGGCGAAGAAGCCGAGCGATGTGATCATGGTCTTCGACATCTCGGGGAGCATGAGCGGCAAGCCGCTCGCCGAGGCCAAGCAGGGCGCGAAGGCCTTCCTCGGGACGCTCCACGAGCGCGACGACGTGAGCTTGATCTTCTTCAACGGCAACGTGTTCCCGACCATCGGCCCGAAGAAGGTGAGCACCGATCGCGGCGAGCTCGAGCGCCGGATCGACGAGCAGATCGCCGACGGCGGGACGGCGCTCTACGACGCTGTCGCGCAGGCGTACGACACCGCGAAGAAGCGAGCCGAAAAATCCCCGGCGACGATCCACGCCGTGATGGTGATGACCGACGGCCTCGACTCCGGCAGCACGCTGAAGCTGCCCGAGCTGACGCGACGCTTCGGCGGCGCCGTGGGCGAGAGCGCGAGCGACGTGAAGATCTTCACGATCGCCTACGGGGATTCGGCCGATCCGACGGTCCTCGCGCAGATCGCCGAAGCCGCGAAGGGCACGAGCGCGAAGGGGACCACGGCGACGATCGTCGCGGTCTTCCGCGACATGGCGTCGTTTTTCTGAGCACGGCGCGAGCCGTCAGGAGCGAGGCGTAGCGTGGCCAAAGACGACGACAGCGGGACGAAGACCCCCCTCGGACGGATCCTCACGAAGTCGATCCTGAGCACGGTGAACCTGGTGGTCGCCGGATCGGCCGCGGTCGGCGCGGCGGCGCTGCACTCGCTCCCGATCCTGGCGCTCGGCGGCGCGGCGTACGGGGCCCTCATCGCCTGGGATCTCGCGAGCCCGGCGTTCTGGAAGAAGGCGCGCAAGACCGACGCCGAGTCGCTGCCCGCGGCCTCGGACCTCACCGATCACGCGCTGCGCGACGTGGTGCGCAACCTCGACGCTGGCCGCGAGAAGCTCGACAAGGTGCTCGCGGAGACGCCCGGGATGGTGAAGGGCCACCTCGCCGGCGTGCTCGGATCGATCGAGGAGATGGAGGCCGGCGCCGCCCGCCTCGTGAAGCGCGCCGAGGACCTGACGCGCTACCTCGCCACCACCGATCTGCACGCGGTCCGGGTGGAGATCGAGAGCCTGATGGCGCGGGCGTCAACGGCGCGCGACAGTGTTACCCGTAAGCAGTACGAGAGCGCCAGGGCGCTGCGCGAGGAGCAGCTCCGCGCCGTCGACGACATCGCCGCGGCCCGCGACCGGGTGATGGCCAACCTCTCGCGCATGGTGGCGACGCTCGAGGGGCTCTCGCCCAAGGTGGTGCGGATGCGCGCCCTCGACGCCCAGGCGATGGACGCTCTCTCGGGGACCATGAACGACGAGATCGAGCGCATCAACGGCGACATGAAAGAGTTCGAGGAGACGCTCCAGAGCCTCGGGGAGACGATCAACGCATGAAGACCAAGATCATCATCATCGTGAGTTTCCTGGTCGCCGTCGGCGTCATCCTCTTCCTGACGATGAAGCCCGACGGCAAGGATGGACCGATGGCCGCCGCGAGCGCCTCGGCCGCCGCGGCGGGCTCGGGCGCGGGCCTCCCGCCCACCGCCCAGACCGAGATCTCGATGCTCTACAGCTCCGAGAAGAAGGACTTCATCGAGGCCGCGGCGACGAGCTTCCAGAAGGATCATCCGGAGATCAAGGTCACCCTCAACCCCAAGGGCTCGATCGCCGCGGCGCAGGCCATCGTCGATGGGAAAGAGAAGCCCACCGTCTTCAGCCCCGCCGACACGCTGGTGCAGAACCTGCTCGCGGCGGACTGGCAGACGAAGAACCGGACCGATCTCTTCGCCACGAGCGGCGATGACGCGCCTCAGCCGCTGGTGATCACCCCGCTGGTCTTCGTGGCCTGGGAGGACCGCGCCGAGGTGCTGCTCAAGGCCGCCAGCGGCGCGATGACCTGGAAATCGATCCACAAGGCGGTGACGTCCAACGAGGGCTGGCCGGCGATCAAGGGCAAGAGCGAGTGGGGCT
>JBDTXR010000235.1:0-13894 GCA_040006075.1 Byssovorax sp.
CAAAGACAAGACGCCGAACCCGGAGATCGCGCCGCTGCTCGACCTCGCGATGCGCGGCCTCGTCGAGGCCGTGACCCTGGTGACGGTGCCGCTCCCGAAGAAGCCCATGGGCGTCGGCGGCTACTGGATCGCCACCGATCGGGCCGCGTCGTTCGGCATCGAGGTCGTGCGCTACCGGGTCTTCAAGGTGCAGAAGATCGATCAGGGGCAGGCGGTGCTCAGCGTCGATACGCGGCAGTACGCCGTGAGCGATCAGATCGATCTCGGCGCCATCGCGCAGAACCAGAAGATCATCGCCGAGCGCTTCGATGCGCAGGGCAAGGGGTCGATCACGTGGGTGGGTAACCAGATCCTCCCGACCACGAGCGACATGCAGCAGCGGACGACAGTGACCATCGGCGGCGGGCCGAAGGGGCAGCCGAAAGGCGGGCTCCAGGTCGAGCTCGCGGCGAAGACGGGCGAGGGCGAGAAGTCCGACAAGAAGAGGTAGCCTGTACGCTTCGGTTGGCGACACTCCTGCAGGAGTGCTGCTCATCGCAGGGCTCCAGTGCTCTCGCGATCCTCGGTGCGGCAAGGAGGCGAGGAGGCAGCGCGCGAGCGAGGCCACCGGACGCTACCAGTCGCGGTATTGCGGCGGCGATTTCCCCTTGGTTGCGATAACGCGCGGATACTTCGCTCGGCGCACGGCCGTGGAGCTTCCCACCACGAGAACGTTGAAGAGGTTACTGTCGCCGAAGTCGAAGCGGTACGTGAAGCGGTGTCCCGTGGGGAACCCGAGCGCGCCGAGAGGGATGTCGGCGGCCCCATCGTCCTCCTGGTTCGGCAGCGTGAAGCGCGGATCGTCTCGCTCGCCGGTCAGGTAGAATGCATACAGGTGGTCCGCATCCCACTCGAACGCGCCCTGGATGGCGTGGTGGAGATCGTCCAGCGTCTGCTTGGCCCGGAGCTCGATGGTCCGGCTCGCGCGGCCAAAGGTCACCTCGAACGCGAGGACTTCATCCGGCTTGAACAGGGGCGGCAGCTCGTCGATCGCCAGCAAATACCCGCGCGCGAGGAAGCGGGGCGCGAACGCCCGATCCTCCGTGGCGATCCGGTGGAGGAGTGGCGCGAGCGAGGGATCGCGGTTCTGCTCCTCGTCCATCGAAACGGCGACCAGCGCCTCGATCGCTCGGCCGCGGACGTCGGGGAGCGGATGTGCCGTGAGCCCGACGAGCGCGTCGTGGGCTGCGGACTTCGGGCAGTGCAAAGCCGTGTGCGCGAGGCCCGCCAGAGCGAGCACGCGCCGGCGACCGGCAAAGGAGTCTCGCGGCCGGCTGAGCCCGATGATCTGGGACCAGAAAGGCAGCGAGGCGGGATCGGCGGTGAAGCCGAGCGCCGTCAACAATCCCTCCTCGATCGCCCGCTTGGACGCGCCGGAGCGGTCCCAGAGGCGAAGGTACAAGGCCTCTGCCCGCTCGCGAAGGTCGGGAGACAGGCGCATTGGAGCGTAGGTGCTGTGCGCGATGGCCGAGCGCGGCGAAAATGTCGGCGTCGGCTGATCGAGCGCGACGGCGAGCTCGTCGAGCCCTTGCCTGAAGTGGTCGAGCCGCGGGGACAGCGTCGCTTCGAGCGCGGCCTGGCCGTGCTCGTCCATCCTGGAGAAGGCGCTCCCGGTCGTCAGCAGGCTCGTCAGCGATTCGTTGCTCATCTTCGGAGGGCTTCTACTCGTTCCGAGCGGCGAAGGCACGTGGTCAAATGGAGAACGAGGAGCGCAGCCAACGCGGAGGGAGTCCAGCGCCTCATTCGAGCTCACGGCGCCGGACTTGCGGCGACGACTGGCTCCTCCCGGAGCCGACGGAGTCGGCGATTTGGGAGGGGTGGGCACCGTTTTCCGACGAGGTCGCCTGCCGCAGGAGCAAGGCGCTCTCGAGCTGGTCAGTCCGGCAGGAACCTGATGTTCGCCGTCATGCCCGGTCGCAGCTTTTGATCAGGGCGGGCGGCGCGACAGGCATCCTGCTGGGAGAACGCGCCGCGGCGCCGCAGCCGAGGGCGAACAGCAGCACGGAGCAGGGTCGCGCGACGTTGGTCATGAACGAGAGGCTACGCGTTTCCTTCAGCCGGCGTTCAGTCGCGCGAGGATGACCGTGGGCGCGTCGGCTTGGTGTACTTGATACACTCCCGGCACGGTGGGAGTGAAGACCAGCTCGGTGCCGTTGACTCCGGTCTTGCCCTTGATCGGCGCATCGACGGTGGTGATCGGGCTGCCGTCCGGCGCGTGGATAATAGCCTTCGGCGGGCCGAGGCCGACGAGGCGGAGCGTGACCGGCGCCCCGAGCGCAACAGGCCAGTCGGTGGGCGGGGGCTGCTCGCGACCGCTCATCACGGCGATCTCGATCGTCTTCGCGCCGGCCGGACTGGCGCTCTCGACCGGCGTGGTCGCGGCGCTCGGTTCAGCTCCACACCCCGTCGCCGCGCCTGCCACGAGCGCCATCGCGCACCACCCCCACGTGATTCGAGCCATTCGATTCCAGCCTCCGGCAGGCGAACCGGGCGCCGCGGCGAATATTCCTGGCGAGCTCGCCTCGATTCGCTGCCTTTGAGCGGCGCGCGCCACGCAGAACAGCGCTGATCAGGCGGGGCCCGATCAGCGCTGCTCTCGTGATTCCGTATCTGGAGGATCAGTGCTTGGCGGCGCCGGGGCGGCCCACCGGGGGCGGCGGGACCGTGCTGGCCGGCTTCGCTGCGGCGGGCTTGAGGCCCTCGGGGAATACGCGCTCGGCGTGGGCGCCCATGCTCCCGGCCGGATCCTTGGCGTCGAGGATGACCCGGATCGGCGCGTCGAGCTTGGCCGTGAGCTTGATCTTGAACGAGCGCTTGGTGTCGCCGCCCGGGATCGAGGCCATGGACTCGCTGGCCTTGCCGGCGCTGAGCGCAGCGCCCTTGGGGACAGCGATGGTGAGGGTGGCCGGCACCTTGAATTCGTGGTGCGCGGTGATCAGCGCGACGATCTCCACCTCGCCGGTGTCCGGCAGCGCGGCCGGGCCGGAGAGGGTGAGGACGAAGGGCGCGCTGGTCTCGCCCTCGGAGTTTTCGAGAGCGGGCCTGGGGGCGGCCGCTTGCTGGGTGGGCGGGGGCGCTGCAACCGGCGCTTCGGTCGGCGTCGGCGTGGCGGCCTTGTCGGGCTGGACGGCCATCTTCGGATCTTCGCTGGTGGCCTGAGGCGCGCTGGTGCTGCACCCGGCGACGAGCGCAACGACGGCGGCCGCCGCGATGGTGATCGTGGCGGACATTCTGGAGAGCTGGTGACGTTGCATCGTGATGCCTTTCAGACCGCCGATCACTGGCAGACCGCCTGGTTGTCGTAAGGGTAGTTGACGGGGCTCGCGGCCGCGTCGATCTGCGCGGTCGTCGCCAGGCCTTCGCAGGTCAAGGCGTCGAGGTAGTCGACGGCGTCGACCTTGATGTAGCCGCGGTTCGTCGCGCCGACGAGGCGCTGGCTGGTGAGGACCTTGAACATGGGATCGTCGCCGAGGCCCTGCGGCGCCTGGGCGTTGCCGCTGGCCCAGAGCGACCAGAGCATGACCGTGACGATGTTCTCGTTGATGGGCTGATCGATGGCCCCGTTGGGATCCGGGAGATCGAGGGTGCCGCCCGACCAGTTGACCTTGGCGATGTCGACCCAGAACGAGGTGCCCTGCGACTTGCGGAAGGCGATGGGCTCGTTGTCGGCGTTGCTGTTGGAGATGTTGGTCTGCCCGCTGAAGGTGGCCCACCCCTCGCTGAAGGCGAGACCCGGCTTGGAGGCCTGATCGACGAAGTGCTGGCCGCCCTCGCCCGGCGACTTGGAGTAGCTCTGGGTGACCCAGTGGCCGAGCTCGTGGCTGATGGTGGTCCGGCCCCACTGGGACGGCGTCGCGTCGGTGCCGCTGATGTTGATGCTGGAGTCGTAGTGATCGACGAGGCCATTGGCCGAGTCGTAGGTGACGGCGGCGCCGCCCATCTGCGGCGGAGCAAAGCAGTTGCCGCAGTCGAAGGCGTTGCCCGGCTCCCAGAAGACCGCCGTGGTGAGCGGCGTAACGGTGGGGATGAAGCTGTTGACGCGGAACATGCCGTAGTCGATCCACTGGTAGATGTGGACCGCGCCCGAGCCGTCGGCCTCGGTGATGAGCTGATTGCCCATGTCGGTGGTCCCGCAGGCGCCCGAGGGGCAGACCGGGCCAAAGCCGAAGGACCAGTATTTGTCCGAGGCCTGGGTCTGGACCATGGAGCTCGTGGCGTGGGCCACGGCCATCCGCGGGTTCCCGTTGTTGTCGAAGAGCATCGGCCAGAAGTAGACGAAGGTCTTGTCGGTGGGCGCGCTGGCGAGGTTCACCTGCCAGTCGCCGGGGTTTGCCCCGTTGCCGCCGACGCTGGTGAGCCCCATGCCGATGAGGTTGTTGTTGTCGAAGACGGTGACGAACATGTCGACCGCGCCCTCGGACGAGACCTTGCTGTCGAAGTCGGTGAGGGCGGCGTTGACCTTGTGGAACTCGTAGTCGACATGGCCCTTGAGGGTGATGCCCGAGCCCGGATCCTGGAGCCCGCACGAGGCCCCGGCGCCCGGCTGCGCGATGCAGGAGTTGGCCCCGCCACAGACGGTCTCGACCCAGGCGCCGTTCTGGCACTCCTGCATCGTCGCCGAGTCCTTGCAGGCCGTCGCGCCGTTGAAGCAGGCGCCGGTGGGCTTGCAGACCGCCGATCCATTGACCACCTGACAGGCCTGCTGGGCTCCGCAGGTGGACTCGATGATCCGCGGAGGGGTGTTGCCCTCTTCGGAGACGAAGCAGCTCTGGATCTTGGTGGTGCCGACGCACTGGCCCTCGGTGGGGACTCCCATGCACGGGTCGTCACCGGTGCTCCCGCCCATGCCGCTGCTGGTGGTGTCGCCCTTCGATCCGGTGGAGCCCGTCGACGTGGTCGTCCCGGTGCCGTCGACGAGCATGCAGCCGCCGACCGTGACCAGCAATCCAGAGCACAGCAGCCCCAGGTGTGAACGCATGATACCTCCTCAAGCAAAACAGGCTGGCCGCCTGAAGAGGCGGCCAGATCTCGGAAGCGATTCACGAGGTCGCAACAGCGCTGCTCGTGGTCTGACGGGGGAGCGTGGGTTAGCCCACGCTCACGCTCACTTGGTGCCAGGCTTGGGGCGCCCGCCGGGAGGCGGCGGGACACCGCGACCGGCCACGGCGCCGGCGCCGGCAGGCGGGCTCGCGGGGGTGGTGGGGGCCGCCTTGACGGGCGGCGTGGGGACCGGCGAGGCCGGCGGCGCGGCCTGGGCCACGACCGGCGGCGGCGGCACGTTGCCCGCACCCGGCGCGGCGCCGATGGGGGCGAAGGCCGGGCGAACGGGCTGAATCACCCGGGTCGGCGTGACGACACCGGGGGTGGTCGGGGTGGGGTTCTGCGGCGTGCCTTCGCCGAGCGCCGGGCCGTTGTCGGCTCCAATCGCCTGCGAATCAGGCGGCGCGTCGTCGCTCTTCTTGCACCCCACCGTGATCAGACCAACCACCAAGAACAGGCCGACGACAGATACGCGCATGGTTCCTCCTGATGCCCCCGACGCGGGCAACCACACTTCGCAATCTTCCAGATTTGCGGCGGCGTCAACCCCCTGGCGCGAGACCTCCCTCGGAGGATCGGGGCGAGCCAACCCCGTCGTCTGCGCTTCAGTGCGAAGCGGCGATCTTCACGGCCTCGGCGCGACGATACCCCTTCGGGTAGGCCTGCAAGTACCGCTGCGCAGCGGCGGCCGCTTCCGCCGTCTTTCCGGTGCGCTGCAGCGACAGGATCGCCAGGAACGCCGCATCCTCGCCGCGTCCATCGCCGGGATGGGCGCTGGAGAACTCGGCCAGGTGCTGGGCCGCAGTGGGGTAGTCGCCGCGCTCGAAGAGGTGCACGGCGTCGGCGAAGTCGGTGGCGCCCACTTCGGCCTTCGGGGGCGCGGGCGGGGCGACGGCGGCGACGACAGGCTCGTTGACCGGCGTCGTGGCCGCGGGCGCCGGAGCAGGCCTGGTGACGACGACACGGGCCGTGGGGCGCGCGCCCGGAGCAGCGATTGACGCGCGTCCGAGGCGCGGATCGGCGGCTGCGGCGGCGGGCGTCGCCGGATCGACGGCGGGAGTCGCGGAAGCGGGAGCTGCGGTATCGACAGGCGGGCTCCAGGTGCTGCCGGCGGAGAGCTCGAACACGGCGCCGCTGTAGCGGACCTCGGCCTTGCCCTCTTGCACGGTGACGGTGCGGACCTTGGAGCCCTGGGCCTCGACGCGGACCGACGCGCCCGCGAGCGAGATTTCGCCGTCGGCCGTCTTGATCAGGAAGCGCTCGCCCTTCGCCAGCGGGCGCACCACGAACGTGGCCGCGCCCTCGTCGAGAGTGACAGTCTCGGCGCCGCCTTCCGTGCGCTGCGCGAAGCGGGCGCCGCGCTCCGGGGCCACGGTGGTGGCGAATCGGGCGGGCGCAGACGCAGAAGGAGCCGTGAGAGCGACATTGGTGCTGGCTGGCTCGCTCGGGGCCGCGTTGTTGGCCGTGGGCGGCGTGCGCAGCAGCCAGCCGACGTAGCCGGCGGCGAACATGGCCGCGGCGAGCACGAGCGCCGTGGTCCACGCGGGGCGAGCTCGCGGGACGCCGCGCGGCTCGATCCGCGCGGCCTCGCTCAGGAGCCTGGCCCGACTCCGCTGCTGCTCGAGGGGCGTTTGCGGCGCGGGGTGCTCTTCGGCGATCGCGCGGAGGCGCGGCAGATCCTCGGTGTGAGCGCGGCAGGCGTCGCAGGTGAGCACGTGGCGATCGAGCGCCGCGGCCTCGCGCTCGCCCAGCCGACCGTCGTACCGTGCCTCGACCAAACGCATCGTCTCGCAGGGCTCGATGCTCATTGGATGCCTCGTTTCGCCAGCGTTCGTCGCAGATCGAGCCGCGCGTAATGGAGCCGCGTCCACACCGTCGCGGCGGGGATGCCGAGCGCCGTCGCCACCTCTTCCCCGGAGAGGCCTTCACCCTCGATCATCAGAAAGACCATACGCTTCTCTTCGGAGAGGCCGCTCAGCACCGAGTCGGCGTGGGCGAGCTCTTGCGTGACCATGGCCGTGGTCTCGGGCGTCGAGCTCACGGCCCGCGCGATGGTGTGGCCGAGCTCGGTGATGGCGTTGCTCCAGCGGGCCTTCTTGCGCGCCGTCTGCCGCACGAGCTGCGCCGCGATGCCGACGAGGAACGCCCGCGCCGAGGGGCGGCCGTCGTAGGTCGCCGCGATGCGCATGAGCGTGAGGAACGTCTCCTGGACGATGTCGTCGGCGTCGGCGCCGCGGCTGGTCGCGCGGAGGACGAAGCGTCGCACGGCCTCGCTGTGCCGATCGTGAAGGATGCCCAGCGCCGCGAGGTTGCCGCCGGCGATGCGGGCGATGACCACCCCGTCGTCGTCCGGGGGATCCTGGCGTCGGGGCATCGCGATGACGTGCCCGCGGGAGCTCGGCGCGGTCATCGGATCACCGCCTCGACCCCGAGGGAGAGGCCGCCGCCGATGGTGTCCGGCAGAAACTCGCCGTCGAGCGCGACGGACCCGCGGAGCGGCCCGGCCAGAGGAAAAGAGCCGCGGAGGCCGAGCCCGATCTGCGGGTGGATCCGCACCGCGAGCTCGTCGTGGGGGCCGGATTGGCCCGTCGGGACGTTGGTGGCGCTGGGCTCGAAGGCGAAGGTGATCGAGGGATCGATCGTGAGGTGAAGCTGGAGCGCTCCATTGACGAGGCGGCGACCGCCCGAGACACCGAGCGTGGCCTCGGAACTCGTGTGGTTGTGCTGCTTGTCGTCTCTGTGCTCGAGCGACGCGGGGATGCCGCCGCGGAGCCAGAAGCCGCCGGACCAGCCGCCGAAGGGGATCATCGCGCGCACGGTGGCCGCGCCCCAGACGGCGCTCTCGGGGTTGCGGTAGCGGGCCCCGAGCAGCGCGTCGACGAAGAACCGCGGCTCCGCCGGCGGGATCACGGTCGGCGGCGGGATGATCGGGAGAGGCTCGGCATGCTTCATTTCAGCCTCGGGAGAAGGGGTGGGCGTCGGGACGACGTCGGCGGCCGGGGCCGCGAGCAGCGCCTTGGCCGACGGCACGAGGTCGAGCGCGCGGGGGATCCTGCGCTCCACGAGCCGCCCGCTCGCGTCGGCGAGCGAGAGCGTGGCGAAGGTCCCGCTCGGATCGACCGAGACGGTGAGCACGCCGCCGGTGCAGCTCCAGGCTTGACCTTCCACGGAGGTCGCCTCCATCAGCTCGGTCATTGCCCGGCTCCAGTCGAAGGGGAATGTCGCATCACCGCGCTCGATGCGCACCGGGGTGCAGGGCCCTGCGTTCGCCGTTCCGACGAAGAGCGTGGCCACCGCGAGCAACGGGATCCCGACGACTGGACCGAGGCGTGACGTCATCAATCAGTGTCCGTGGCCGTGCCCGCCGTGCTCGCTCGGTCCGCCGTGGTGATCGTGGCCGCCGCAGGTGATTTGCGTCGGGGCGTTGGCCGCGGGGACGCCCATGGGCTTCGCCGCGCTGGCGTCGTTGACCGAAGTGGCCGCCGTGGCGCCCGAGGGCGCGGTGGGATCGGTCGCGCCGAGATCGGGGCAGCCGTTGCTCATGTCGTTGGCGACGCTGCAATCGACGGCCGCGGTGGTCCCGGCGCAGGGCTGCGAGGTGCCCGCGACGACGCCGTTGGTGCACGTCGGCGCGACCGGCGCGGCGACGACGGTGGTCTTGGTGAGCGCCTGCCCCTTGCTGCCAACGCTGGGATCCCAGTAGCGGATGCTGCCGAGCGCGACCGCTCCGCCGCCCGACGTGACCTGGATCTCGGTGCGAAGGCGCCCGCCGCCGACGTCGAGCACGACCGGAGTCCCGGTCCCGTCGGCCGAGAGAAGCAGCCGGTACGTGCCGCCCGACTCGAGCAGCGCGCTGAACGTGCCGTCGGCGAGGACGGGCGCGAGGGCGGTGGTGCCGTCGTCACGCGCGACGGTGATCGAGGTGACGACCGCGGGGAACGTGGCCTGGTCGATGGAGCCCGTGAGCTCCGAGGCCGTGGACGACGTGGTCGCCGTGGAGCAGCCGGCGAGGGCCGCCGCGCCGAGCAGCGCGCCTGCGGAGAGGGTCTTGAGGAGCTGGGTGAACATGGTTGCCTCGAGCGATGAAGAGTGTGGCACGGGCCGCGTTGTGAACGCGGGAAAGGTGCAGCCGCCGCGCCCCCGGCGGGGGAGGTGGGGCGAGGCGGCGGCGTGGGGGTTGGCTCGGGGGGAGAGGGATCTTCAAAAAATAATCGCGAGCGATCGAATCGAGAGGAATAGCCGCCCGCTGAAGGATTTGGGGCGTCGCGTCACCGGGCAGTCGAGCGGGTCTCGGCAAGCTCTTCTCGCGTCCCTCGTCTCGCGTCCCGCGTCTCGCGTCTCGCGTCTCGCGTCCCTTATCTCACGTGCACGTGCACGCTCCGGATCTGAGCGTGCACGTGCACGGGAGACGGGGGCTTCGGGCGATGTGGAGCACCAAAGCACGCAGGCGATACCCGCTCTCCGTGCCCCATCGTCCCCCCTCGTCAACGACGGGGGACGCCGCTCCCTGCGCTCAGTTCACCGTCAGATCGAGCTGATACTTCCCGATCTGCTTCGTATCCATGTAGCCCTGGACCCACACGTAGAACGTGCCCGCCGGCAGCGCCTGGGTGAGGCTCGAGCAGGGGAACACGCCTCCGTCGTCGTTGACGTTCAGCTCCACTCCAGCAGGGTTGTCGAGGTGCATCACCGTGTCGCCGGGGCAGGTGGCGGCGTTGTTGACGGTGTGGGTCGTGAGCGTCGCCGAGCCCGGGGCGGCGAGCGTGAAGGCGTAGTAGTCGCGGTCGGGCGGGCCGATGGTGCCAATCCATTTGGTGAAGCCGGGCCACTGCGGGGTCGCGGTGGCGATGGAGCCGTTGGGCTCGATCTCGTAGGGCGCCTCGGCCTGGCAGGTGGCGTCGCAGCCGTCGCCTGCGGTGGTGTTGCCGTCGTCGCACTGCTCGGTCGCCGCCTGAATGACGCCGTCGCCGCAGCCCGGCGCCACGACCTTGATCTTCACGACGTACGAGGGGACTTGCACGCCGTTGCCGTTGTACTCGACGCGGACCTTGTACTTGCCAATCGCCATGTTCGCGGTGGCCGGCGTGTTCGGCGGGGACATGAGCGAGCACTTCGCGGCGCCGCCGTCGTCGGCCGTGCCGATCAGCGCGCCGACCGGGTTGAAGAGCGTGAGCTTGGAGTCGAAGCCATTCGGGCAGCCGCTGACGCCGTCGGTGACCTGGATGAACACCGACGAGCCCGGCGTCACCACGTCGAAGCTGAAGTAGTCCTGGTCGCCGATGGGGCTTATCGCCGCGCTGAAGCCGTCGGCCCCACCGAGCGGGTTCGCCGTGAGCTGCGTGTCGTTGGGCTCGGTCTCCGTGAGGAAATTGCCCTCGAGCCCGCACGTCGGGGAGCAGCCGTCGCCGGCGACGAGGTTGCCGTCGTCGCACTGCTCGCCGAGCTGGAGGATCCCGTCGCCGCACGCCGGCGGCTGGAGCTTGATCCCGAGCACGTAGAACGGCGTCGTGCCGTTGTTGCCGAAGTCCTCGACCCGCACGTAGTAGGTGCCGATCGGGAGGCTCGCCACCGCGGGGTACACCGCCGGGAGGATCGCCGAGCAGCTCGCGTCGCCGCCCTCGTCGTCGTTGGCGATCTCGTTGTTGGCCGCGTCGTACAGGTACATCTTCGAGTCGAAGCCCGCGGGGCATTTGCCGAGGCCGTCGTCGATGGTGAGCGCGACCGACGAGCCGGGCACCGTGACCACGAAGCTGAAGTAGTCCTGGTCGCCATTGGCGCCGATCGCCGCGACCATGCCGTTGTTCGCGCCGATCGGGTTCGCGGTGACCGGGGTGTTGTTGGGCTCGACCTCGTTTCCGAAGAGGCCTTCGAGCTGGCACGTCGGCGAGCAGCCGTCGCCCGCGACGTTGCCGCCGTCGTCGCACTGCTCGCCCGCAGGGAACTGCACGATGGTGTCGCCGCACGACGGCGGCGTGAGCTTGATGTCGACCACGTAGAACGGCAGCGGGACGATGGTCAGGTTCTCCACCTGCACGTAGTACTGGCCGACGGCGAGGCCCTGGAGCCCGGAGTTCATCGAGGGCAACAGCAGCGAACAGCTCCCCACGCCGCTCGCCTTGTCGGACGCCAGCAGCATCCCGTTCTTGTCGAACACGCGCATGTACGTGGTCGCGCCCGCGGGGCAGCCGCCCATGCCGTCGCCGATCTCCGCGCGGAGCTGCGAGCCGCCGACCTTGACGTCGACCTCGAACACGTCGACGTCGCCGATGGGATGGAGCGATCCGGTGAACCCCTTGGTCCCCACCTGAAGGACGTTGGCGCTGGACTTGATGTTGTTCTGCTCGGTCTCGGCCGGGTACTCCGCGGTGCCCAGCGGCGGCATGAACGGCGCGCCGCCGGTGCCCGCCGACGTCGACGCGCTCGACGAGCTGGCCGAGGTCGACATCGCGCCGCCCGCGCCGCCCGCGCTGCTCGTCGATCCCATCCCGCCCATCCCACCCATCCCGCCGAGGCCGCCGCTGGAGGCCGACGATGACGCAGTCGCCGTCGCGGTCGCGGTCGCGGTGCTGTCCGAGCCGCTGCTGGTCGTCGAGGTGTTGCCGCCCGCGCCGGTGGTCTCGGTCTGCGAGGCACACCCGGCGGTCGCCGTGAGGCCGAGCACGCCCGCGACCAGGGCGGGCGCCGCCACGCGATACGCGAGCCCAGGCAAGCAAAGTCTCTTCATTTTCCGTCTCTCCGCGGGAAGGTAGCGCCGAAGTCCCCGAGCGGTCTGCGGGGCCCAGGCCATCCTAGCGCGCTTGGGCCGGCGCGATCCACGTGCGCGCGCGTCCGGTTCGTGCAAAGCCCCCGGCGAATGCGCCCTGTCGTGGAAGCGATCGTGACCGAGCTGCTGGCCCGCCATCGCGCCTCGGGTCGCGTCCACCTGAACGACATCGACGAGGTCATCGGCGCAACGCCCGTCTCGTACGACGAGGTCGACGAGCTGATCGCGCGCCTCGAGACCGAGGGTCTGACGGTGGGCGAGCCTCCCGACGAGGCGACGATCGGGGTGATGCACGCGGTCGTCGCCAGCGCGCGGAGGCTGCGCAGCGCGGGCGATCGCGCGCCGACGGTGGCGGAGATCGCCCTGGATTCAGGGCACGCCGAGCACCTGGTGCGCCGCGCGCTGGAGAGCGCTCGCAGCGCGGGGCCGCGGCCGCCGCTGCCCGGGCTCATCCCTCTCCCGCGCCCTCGCGAGCCGGAGTAGCATCGCCGCGTGACGCCCCGCGCCTCGGCCCTGTTGCTCTTCGCGGCGGCGTTCGCGGTGGCCGGCGCGCCCGGCGCCGATCCGCTGCCCACGGCCGGCGCGCGCGAGCCGCTGGAGATGTCGGCCGAGCACCTCGAGCTCGACGTCGAGGCCAAGACCGCGGTCCTCACCGGCGCCGTCAAGCTCACCAAAGGCCCGCTCACGGTGGCCTGTCCGCGCGTCGAGGTCCGCTACGATCAGGTGCCCCACGTCACCTGGGCCAAGGGCTCGGGCGGCGTCGTGGCCGAGGTCAAGGGCGTCCGCGCCGAGGCCCCCGAGGTCGAGCTCGATCTGCCAGCGCAGTCGCTCGCCCTCCGCGGCGGCGTGCGCCTCACCCGCGGCGAGGGCTGGATCACCGCCGATCAGGCCACGATCCAGATCGCCACCGGCAAGGTGTCCATGATCGGCGTGAAGGGCTCCATCCCCGTGGGCCCGCTCCCGGGGACGAAGTCTCCGCCGTGACCACATCGTCAACGACGTCTCCGCCTGGGCTCCAGGCCGTGGGCCTCACCGTGGATCTGGGCGGCGCGCCGGTGCTGCGCGACGTCTCGATCGCCGCGGCCGCGGGCGAGGTGCTCGGGATCTTCGGCCCGAGCGGCGCGGGGAAGAGCACCCTCTTTCGCGCCCTCGCCGGAGAGCAGCCGCTCCGCGCCGGACGCGTGCTCCTCGAAGGCCACGACGTGACGTCCCTGCCGCTGTGGGCCCGCGCGCGCCGTGGCCTCGGCTACCTCCCGCAGACGCCGAGCGTGCTCTGGGATCTCACGGTGGCCGAGAACCTGGCGGTGTTTCGAAGCGTCGCCGCGCAGCCCGGGCCCGACGCGTCCGTGCTCGCGGCGGAGCTGGGCCTCGAGGCGCGCCTCGACGTGCGCGCCGGCTCCCTGTCGGGCGGAGAGCGCCGTCGCCTCGAGCTCGGCCGCGCCCTCTCGGCCTCGCCGCGCGCGCTGCTCTGCGACGAGCCCTTCGCCGCGATCGATCCGCTCGG
This sequence comes from Byssovorax sp., assembly GCA_040006075.1. Classification (GTDB taxonomy): domain Bacteria; phylum Myxococcota_A; class Polyangia; order Polyangiales; family Polyangiaceae; genus JANYGI01. The sequence goes on from JBDTXR010000235.1 coordinate 13,347, forward strand.
CGCCGGCCGCGTCGCCGGGCGCCTGCGCGCCCTCGCCGCCGCGGGGGCCGCGGTGATCATCGCCGATCACCACGTCGCCGAGGCCCTGGGCCTCTGCCACCGCGCGGCGCTGCTGCTCGAAGGCGAGATCGCGCTCGTGGCCGAGCCCGCGGCCTTTTCAGCAAATCCCTTGGTCCGCAAGCACTATGTCGTCCTTCCCGAGAGGGAGACTCGAGCCTAGAGTCCTCGCGTCCCCCACCCGCGGAGACACCCGCGGAGACATCGGTCAGCTTCGTCCGGCTGCCCGCAAATCCAGCTCATTTGACGCGGGCCAAGAGCCGGCCCGCCGACGCGAAAAAGAGGTTCATCGCTCCGCAATAAAGGGAGCAAGTCCGCGGACCAGGGTGTTACGCTGCGTGTGGAAACGGTCTCGCGCTCGACCGACGCCGGTGAGCCGACGGGACTCCGGAAGGAAGGCGAATCTCGTATGAACATCACGATCACGTTCCGGCATATGGATGGGTCGGAGGCAGTGAAAAAGCATGCCCACGAGAAGATTGCCAAGCTTC
>JBDTXR010000236.1:0-13868 GCA_040006075.1 Byssovorax sp.
CGAGGGCCGAGCGGGGAGCACCACGCCGGAAAGGCGCGATCGGCGCCGTCGTGTTCGGATCGGATCAGGGGCTGGTGGGTCAGTTCAACGACGTCGTGGCCGATCACGCGATCAAGACGCTCGCAGCGCTGCCCGGCGAACACCGGGTCTGGGCCGTCGGGGAGCGGGTCCGCGCGCGCCTGGTGGAGGGGCACGTCCCCGTGATTGCGCTCTTCGAAGTGCCGGGCTCGGTCGAGGCGATTGCGCCGCTCGTCGGTCAGATCCTCGTCGAGACCGAGGCTGGCCGCAGCGAGGGCGACGCCGCCGAGCTCCACCTCTTCTACAATCGCCCCGGCGAAGGCGCGGTCTACACGCCGGTCACCCAGCGCCTGTTGCCCCTGGACGCGACCTGGCGCCGGGAGATCTCCGAGCTCCCGTGGCCGACGAAGAGCTTGCCCGAGATCATGGGGACTGGCACAAGCACCCTCGGGGCGCTCCTCCGCGGGTATCTCTTCGTCTCGCTCTTCCGCGCGTGCGCCGAGTCCCTGGCGAGCGAGAATGCCAGTCGCCTCGCGGCGATGGAGCGCGCCGACAAGAACATCAACGAGCTGCTGGAGGATCTCCACGGCAAATTCCACCGTCTTCGTCAGAGCGGCATCGACGAGGAGCTCTTCGACGTGATCTCCGGCTTCGAGGCGCTGGGCGGACAGCGAGGGTGATTGCACGACCTCTCGAGGTCGCCTGCAAAGGGTTTCGAAAATCGAAAGGACCTGGCGCTGCTGAAGTCGGTCCTGGAGCGCGGCGCGTCTCGGCCTACGTAGCACTACTGCGGGGAATTCGCTTCGACAGTAGCTCGTCTGCGAAGAGCGTCGCGAATCCCTCTTGAGCCCGCGCCGTCGCGGTGGTCGGCGGCGCCGACGACGGCAGACGCCGCCGCGCCGTCGTGCTTACATGCCGGGCATATCGACGTGGACCACCGACGTGCGCCATCTCGCCCCCGCGCACCAGCCGCAAGGGCCGGCAGCGGCGCCGCGCCGAGCTCGTACGGGCGACCGTGGAGGCGGCGACCTCCCGCCGTGCCGAGGGCGCGTGGTGCTCCGCAGTGCGGCACATCGCGCGCGTTGGCCAGCGCGACGGGAAACTCGAAGGAGCCTGCCGTATCGGCAGCGGCCGGTCCCACCGCGGCTGCCGCGTCCGCTGCACCGTGCCCTGGAATCGTGCTTCGGCCGCGGCACCCATGATCCTGACGGCGAGGCGAACCTCGCCGCTGTGGAGCCCGACGCTGCGGTCGAGTCGAGCGCCCGCGCGGCGGAGTTGCGGGCAGGGAGCGCGGCGCGGCGCGGCCTGGTCGGCACCGCGAGCGCGCCCTCCCCGATAGAGCGCCTTCTTCGCCGTGTGCATCCTACGAGGCACACGGCGCCGGACGCTAGGGCAACCTTCACGGCTCGAGACCACGCCCGGCCGTGGCGGGCCCACGGCAGGGCGTGTGCCGGCCGCGAGCTGCGCAACGGCGAGGCGCACGGCGCAGCCCGCGCTCCGTGCGTTCCCGCGTCAGGGCAGGCAACAGAAGGTGACAGAAGCCTCTTCGGCGAGAGTCGATGGAGTACAGGTTCCTGCCTTATAGACGGGAGGCGTGGAAGACTTGCTCCCGAAAGGCGATCCGGCCGGCACGTCAACGCATCCTTGCGGTTGATCCGAAGATACCGTCTCCGAGCCGAGCGGTTGGGAGCACTTATCGTCCTTGTAAACAGTGACGGTCGCAGAGCACGAATCGCCGACGGGATCACTGCACTGGCAGCCGCACGCCTGGTTATTCGTCCAAACGACGTGCTTCGTCGGCCATCCGTCCGGGCATGCGTTATCGCCCGACTTGATTATGCACGTCAGAAATCCATCGCTTTGAGGGAACGTGCATACCTTGTTTTGATCTCCACACGTTCCCGCGGCCACGCTGGGCATCCCATCACATTGCACGGCAGCCGTGGGTCCTTGAACAATGAGCGGTCCCGTCTCTACGACGTTGCAATGCGCCAAGGAGCCATGGGGCGACGCCACGGTCAAAGAAGCCGCCGACGAAACTGGATTCGTTGCATCACAAGTTCCGTCCCAACTCGCAGTGGCGTTATATTGTTGGGCGCCCGAGCCGCCCGGACAGGCGCTCGGGTTCGCGGACAGTTGAGCCGGCAAAAGGCACTGAGCACCCAGCGACGGCGAGCACGAGCACGTGGGGCAATTCAAGGTTGGCGCCGTGTCAGCGAAGCCCGGAAAGCCAGCCGGCATTACATCAGGGCAAGTGGGAGGCGTGGCGCTCGCAGGACCGACCCAAAGCAAGCTCGTAGCGAACCAACCACTCGGCGCGTGGGGGGCGCATGCTCCGACGCAGCTCCCGGGCCCAGCCGGACCACCGGAGTCCTGCCCGGCATCCTGGCAGCTAGCTGGATCCGTTGCGCATGGATCCGGAGTGCCACAACCGGCAAGGAAGAGAACGAGAATAAGAGGGATGGTTCGCATCGGGTTGGACGTCATTGCTTGCAGCAGAATGTGACTGGATCGAGAGGTTTGACCGCGCCGGTCACCTGGCCCCCGGTTGGATGACACGTTCCGGAAGTGTACGTCACCGGGCCCGCTTGTTTGCTTCCCAATGGTGAGCCTGAGGGGACATCAACGCACATGGAGATTGATGAAGTCGCCGTTACCGAGCCGACCTGCGTAGAGCAAGCGTCGTCTGCATACAGAGACACGAGTGAGGAGCAGGCGCTTCCTTGCGGCGGTTCGCATTCGCACGGCTCACAAGCGCGGTTGTCTTCGCTTCCGAGATAGAACACGCTCCGCTGCGGGTAGCCGTCCGGACATGGAACGATGGGATCGTCGAAGTGGCGTGATACGCAGATTGCGAATCCCGTCGGAGGGGTCGGCGTGCAAACCTCGTCGGAGCCCATGCATGCGCCGTTAGTCGTGCCCGTGCACGTATATGCGGTCAGTCCCCAAGTCACGAGCTTAGGAATCATGGCTTGGAACGGTACACACTTATCAATCGGCAGCATCGGTCCGACAGTAGCAGCGCAAGCCCCACCGTCGCACTCTACGGCGGCAATAGCGTCGTTCGTAGTACAACCGCCGTCCCAGGCATCCGGCGTGTCGAAGGGCACGCCCGCGTCGTCCGCGTCGATCGAGCACCCCATCGACGTGCTCACTGATACAGTCTCGGGCAACATGCACATACCCGTCGACGGCGCGCAGGAGCACGTCGGACACGGCAATGTTTGCACAGGGTTAGCGTACCAAGGTGAGCTGTTGACCGAGGCGTTCTTCGGGCACGATTTCTTCGGCAATTGTTCCGGCGGTCCCGTCCAAAGGAGGAACGGTTGCGGCGACCAGTCATTGCCCGCCGATGGAAGCGGAGCGCACACGCCATCGCATTGTACGCCTGCGTCGCTCACCACGTAGAGCACAGTGGCTCCAGCGTCGGGCGGCGGCTCGCAGGTTCGCGTGTTACGGCAATCTTCCGCCGCGTGTCCGCACCCACTATTGAACACCACAATAGCAAAAAATCCAATCAAGGCGCGCATACAAACCCCCCGTCGTCGCTGGTGCAGCAATAGCCCGACTCCAGCATATCCGCATCTAGACCGGCGTCTGAGATGCACTTCGGAGCCGGACAAGTGCGAGTATTGCGGCAATCGTCCGCCGCATTCCCGCACGCGGAGAACCCCAGCACACCAACCGAGGCGAGCGCAGCCGCGAACAGTCCACCGATGATTCGTGCGTGCATGACGCTCATGTCGCAGTCTCCTAAAATGCTCCGCGGATGACTAGACCGCCGGGCCTGAGCGTTATCTGCGTTTGCGGCTGTCCCTTGATCGTCGTGGGCAAGCTCAGCGCCCAAATTGTCGCGGTAAGACCGATCGCGCCTGAAGCGCCCGCCGCGCCAAACCAGCCATTCCGAAGGCCAACTGCCTTATCTTGGCTTTGCCAAGCCCTGAGAAGGCTAGCGCAGTATCCGCCTGGCGCGTCGCCATTCATGCAAGCGACGTAGCCGCCCGCGTACGGCTGGACAGCGAGCGCTTGTGCGGTGTTTCCCTTGTTCTGCACATCTACCGACCACGCGATACCCAAGCCGAGGAAGGCACCGGCGGCGGCGTAGGCTACGATCGCCACGTTGCGCAGCGTGGCGCGGGCCGGGTTCGGCACGCTCGGCGGCTCGGGCAGCTTCGCAGGTTGCACCGGCGGGGCGGGCAGCTCACGCGCCGGGGCGAGCGGCGGCCTGGGCAGGGGCGCTAACGGCTCGGGCGGTGGGGCGGCGGGCGGCGTCGCGGGCGCGCTCCGGTAGGTCATGAACGAGGCACGCAGGTACGATGCGAGCGGCGACATCAACGCCTCGCAGTTGCCCCGCACGGGGCCCGAGGGGAACGTCTCCGACCACGTCCTCTCGCCGGCCGCGTTGAAGCGCTCGACATGCGCGGCGAACCCGCGGCCCTTCGAAGCGACGATGACGACGGCGAGTCGCTCTAGCGCGCTCTCCTCGTCGAACGGGTCATACCCCATGCGCGCCGCAAGCTCGGAGCGGAGGGTTGTGGGCTCCGCCGGGCACGCCTGGCCGCCCGAGCCGCGCACGTACTCCAGGCGCATCGACAAGCGCGGCGGGTCAGCGCTCGCGCGGCCCGGCGCGAACGCCAGGGCGACGCCGACGGAGATCGCGTACGCAGTTCTCATGCGGGGCGCAGATGGTAACATGACGGCATGCCCCGTAGGTGGATGCATGGTCGGCGCGGGCGAGGTTGGGCGTACGGGGTTGGCGCGTTGATTTTTGTCGATGTCTGCGTGGACGGGAGAGTGCGTCTGAAGTGCTTGAAAATGCAAATATTTTCGCCGATCGAGCGTCGCTGGATGGCGGTCTTTATATGTCTCACCAGCTGATTGTTCCGGACAGAATGCGCTGAGCGGACAACGGACATTGTGAATACCGCGACGCCCTCTGCTCCGCCCCCTCCGTCCGAGCCGCGTGCGGTCAATGAGCGCCTGGATACAGTGCAAGCGTTCCGACTCTTCGTGAGACGGGTGAGCGTGCGCGCCAGCCGATGGCTCGCCTGTCGTGGCGTGCCCGAGGCCGATCGCGACGATATCTTGCAGGAGGCTTTGCTGCAAACCTACAAGCGGCGCGAATCCTACGATCCTGGGGAGCGCAGTTGGGAGTCGTGGGCCTTCGGCTTTCTCGGCCGAGTCGTGCTCAGCTACCGTAGAAAAAAGTCGAGGCGGACGCAGCACGAAGCGGACGCCGCACTCGATCTCCTGTTGACGACGACCGACGTTCCCACCCCGGAGGAAGAGGCCGAAGCCGCTATGACGCAGGCGTTGCTGGAGAAGTGCTGGGCGAGTCTCGACGATGATTCTCGAGCGATCTTGCACGCCAACGCCGAGGGAATCGAGATGGAGGATATCGCGGCGGCTCTCGGCCTGTCGCGATCGGCCGCCTACGACCGCCTCAAGGCCGTGCGCGCGCGACTGCAAGCGGCGCTCGATCGCGACCAGCACCGGAAGCTCGCGCTCGGCGTCATGGTGCTTCCGATCTCGGTTGATCAGGTCATTGCCTCGCGCGCGACTACCGCGCAGTTTTCGGCAGAGTCCATGCGGCGGATCTGGAAGACCCTGGATCGTGCCATGTCCGCCGACTGGTCCGCAGGCAAGCTGCGCGACGATGGCACCGAGGTCGCACGCTACATGGGCTCGCCGGGCGCCGCCCCGCGCGCTCGACTCGGGGCGCGCCTCCTGCGCGCTCTCGGCCCGCGGACGCTTTCTGCTCTCTCGCACGTTGCTGCCCTCACAGTCGGCGCGGGTGTCATGTACGCGCTCATGAGGCACGACCCCACGACCGCGGAGGCGCGGGCGGCGTCAAGCCTGATCGCTGAAGTCGAGTATCCTCGCGACCCTGGCCCGACCGGGACCGCCGCGTCGAGCACCGTGCGTGGCTCGGGCGCTGTCGAGGAGACCGAGCTGCACGCCGATGCTGGCTCGGCGGAGCAAACGGACGCCGATTCGGGCGCGAGCGCTGCGGGTGGCGATCACGTCGCTGAAGAACAACCGCTCTTCGATCGCGGAATCGAAGCCTACGACGGCGGCTATTACGAGGCTGCGATCAAGGCATTTCGGGAGCACGCGAGCAAATATCCGCGAAGCCGCTTCCGCGAGTCCCGCGAAAGACTCTTTACGTTGGCGCTGATTGGCGCGGGCCGGAAGCTCGAAGCGCGACAGCGAATCGAGCAGCTCCGCCGATCAAGTCCTGGAAGCTCGCTCCTCGCGGAGCTGGATGCCGCTATGACCGCAAGCGATCCCTGAGCAGATACCGCTCTTTCTAGAGGCCAGTCCGTCATGAGTGATCCGCCCAAAGGGGTTGGACCGCGCGGGACACTTCCGCTCGGCGTCTGCCCTGTTTACCCGTCGCCGTACGCTACGCGCCACGCTGAACGGGAGCTGCGCGAGACCGTGCGCCCGCGCGCGCTCGGACCCCGTCGCGCGCTCCGTCAGGAGCCCGACCTGCCTTTCCCCGCACGATCCGAGTGGAGGAGCATTGCCGGGTCCGAATCCGAGCCCGCCACCGTCGAGCCACATCGGAGCGCGCAGGGGGCGGGGAGCGTGGCGAGAGCGTCCCGTGCGCCGGTCCTGCGCGCTCCCATGCGGCTCCGCGGCCGATGGCCCGCGATCGGCGCCGTCCTCATCGCGTTCGGCGCCGTCGGAGTCGTCGCCTTGGTGTTGACCCAGAGCGCTCACCGCGAGCTGCCCGAGCTCCGCGGGGAGGTCGAGCTGCGCGCGGCGGCAATCCCGACAGCGCCCCGTCCGCCCGAGCCCGCGCCGCCAGCCGCCTTGACGTCCTCCCCGGCGAGCGCGCCGACGTCAACGGCTCACGCGGCGAACACGGCGCGAGCGCGGCAACCCGCCGTCCCGCGGCACGACGCGCCAGCAATCGTCAGGTCGAGCGACGTCGTGGATCCATGGAGGTAGAGACATGACTGGCAAGGAGAGCACAACGCCCGCGTCAAGCAAGCCGGTCAATGCGCGTCAGAAGGTGCATATCCGGATCAAATATAGACACAAAGGTCAACCCGGACGACAGCTCAGAGAGCGATGCGACACGCTGGTCGACATGCTGGTCGAGGATGACGCCGGGGTAATCGAAGGGCGTAAAGACGGCGACGGTGAGGTGGTTATTTATGTGGCCACGAGGTTCGCAGACCACACCATCGAACGGGCGCGGAAGATCGTCAATGAGCTCAAGCTCGACCGAGCCACGATCGAGATCGTGGAGGAATGAATGGAGCCGGCTGTGCGTGTGGAGGTGATCGGGTTTGTCGCACTCGCGATCGTGTGTTTGGTTTCGGCCTACGCCTCCTGGCAAACTCGCCGACTCCTGATCACGGTCTTCGGTGAGAACCCGCGCGCCGCGCGGCTGACCGAACGTGGCTATTACGTGAGCGTGGCCGAGCAAGCTCCGCTGGCCAGCTCGGGCGCTCGCGCGATCCCGCCCGCCCCCGTTCCTGCGCCTGCCGTCGAGCCCGCGGAGGGCGCCGCGCCGGCCGCGAGCAAGCGCGCACGCGAGTTCCCTCAGCCGTCGCTCGCGCCGGAGGCACGCGCGCCCGAAGCCTCCGCGCGCCTGGCCGTACGCCCGCCCCCGCTCGCGCGCGAGGAGCCCGAGCCGCCCGCCGAGCCCGCGGTCGAGACGACACGCAAGCCCGGTGCGTCGCCGTCGTCGCGTAAGCGCCCGGCCGTGACTGCGCCGGCCGATCTCGCCACGCTCGCGCTCGATCTGGACACGTCCGATCAAGCGCAAGCCGATCCAGCGCCCGAGCGGCGCGTTCCAGTCACCCGCCAGCCGAGCAGCCGGCAAGCATCCGCCGCGAGCACGACACACGCCTCGGTGGCTCCGCCGGCATCCGCCGGGCCCGCGCTTCCGTCACAGCCCGGCATCACTGCATCGGGCCTCGGGTCGAGACCGGACGGTCGACGCGAGACGGAAAGCATGCGGCCCGCGCCTCACCCGCTGCCCACACGCAAGCGCACGATCCTCGGAATCAACCCGCCGTCCGTCCCTCCGCCGGTATCCGCGCGCCCACTTCCGACCGTGACTCCGCCGCCCGCGCGAGCTGTCCAACTATCGCAACCGGGCGAGACGTCGGCGTCCGTGGCGCCAATCGCCGGCGCGAGCGGCGACACCGCCGGCAGTGCAGCAATCGTCGCTCGGCCGGGACTTTTCCTGCTGTCGCTCGACGGGGACTTCGATCTCGAGGAAGAGAAAACGACGGTTCTCGACCGCCCGTCGCCCGAAGCGCTGGGCCTTGCACCGGGCGCGCAGGGGGCGCCCCGAGTACGGGCGTCCTATTCAACGCTCGCCTCGATGACGGCTGTCGTTCCGCCGAGCGCGCGCCCCGCACCGGACGTCAAGGTGGTCGAAGCAGATCCGCCCGGCGAGCCCGATCAACGAGCGACGCCGACGCCGCGCGATAGGCCTGGTCTAGTTGTGGTTGACTGAGCGCGCCGTGGAAAGCGAGTCCGACGGCGGCGGCTGCGTCTTCATCGTCATAGTTATCGCGGTCGGCGTCACTTTCGCCTTCATACTCGCCGTTTGGTCCACCTTGGCGCCATGAGCGAAAGCGGCGAAGGAAGAACGCCTAAGAGCCCGCTATCGAGCGGGTACGCAAGTGAGCGAGCCATGCGAAGACATCCAAGGTCGTCTTTCCCGCCATCCCGCAATAGGAAATAAAGAGTCTTCGCGATGCTTCAATTCTCCTCCTCGTCCCTCCGGCGCCGCGCGCCGCGCGCGCTCGCGGCCCTCGTCGCGGCGTCCTCGATTGGCCTGCTCCCGACGCTCGCGCAGGCCCAGACCGCCACCTTCACCGTCGACCGGCTGGTGATGGCCGGCGGCCCTGACGACGGCATCGGGGTCTGGCGCCCCGACGTGGCCCACGACCCGCGCTTCTTCGGCCAGGTGGGCCTGGGCTTCGCGCTGAACCCGCTCCGCGTCGACAACTACGTCGACGATCTCAACAAGGCCGAGAAGATCGCGGGACCACCGGTCTCGTCGCAGCTCATCACTTACCTCAACGCGGGCGTCGAGGTCTTCGGTCGAGCCTCGATCCAGGTGGCCTTCCCGCTGATCTTGAACCAGAGCGGCAACCCGACCAACAACACCCAGGCCAACCTGCCGCAGAACTCGGTCGACATCAAGTCCGTCGCGCCGATGGACATGCGCTTCGAGGGGCGCTTCGTCGTCTTCCGCAACGAGGCCAAGTCCTTCAAGCTCGCCCTCTCGGCCACGGCGTACCTGCCCACCGGCAACCGGTTCTCCTTCGCGGGCGACGGCAGCGCCGGAGCGGCCTTCGGCTTCGCGACCGAGTACAACAACAAAGCGTTCTACATCGACCTCAACGCCGCCTACCGACTCCGGCCCTCCGCCGCGCTGAACGAGCTCAACGTCGGGAGCGAGGTGCTCTATGGCGTCGGCGGCTACGTGCCTCTCCGCAAAGGCACCCTCCGCGTCGGCGCCGAGTTCTTCGGCGGCTTCGGCGCCTCGGCGCAGCGCAAGAAGAACGTGGTGACGGGCCGGACGTCGAACGTCGGCGATCTCGACACCACACCGCTCGAATGGAACGTGAACGGGCGAATGTACTTCACTGCCCGGCGGCAGATCTGGGCGGGCCTCAGCGCGGGGACGCGGCTCACCGGCGGCTACGCCCCCGATTTCCGCAGCGTCCTGGTCTTCGGCGGCGACTTTGGCATCATGGACACCGGTCCTTCGTCCCCGAGCCCGCGTGACTCGTTCAATGTGGCGGACGAGGCCGACGGCGACAAGGACGGGATCCCCGACAAGGTCGACGCCTGCCTGCGCAAGCCGGGCGAGCTCAACAGCAACCCCGACTTGAACGGGTGCCGGAATAGCGACTGAGCGAGCGAGGTAAAACCACGAGTGAGTGAACCATGCGAAATTTTTCCGTATCCTGCCCCCGCCCTTTTCACGCCTCCGGTCTCCTCCTGTCGATCGGCGCGACGACTGTTGCCCTTGGCGCCCACGCCCAATCCAAGGGACCGGCGCAATGGGGCGTCCCGCGGCCCGTGGACAAGGGCCGTCTTGGGCTCGTGGTGACGGCCATGGCGAAGGTGCGCGGGGAACAGGCCGAGGTGATCGAGGCGGACGGCGCCGCCAGGACGGTCACGCTCGTTGAGCCGGCCAGAGTGAAGCTGCCGTGCGATGTGAAGGCCCCAGGGCCCACCAAGAGGAGCGCGGCCCCTGCGGTGGTGCTCGGGTTGCTCGCTGCGACGGGGATCAGCAGCGGGATCGGGCTCATGACGCTGTCGTCCTCGAAGGGTTCGGACGCCGATGCGATCTCCTCGATGATCACGGCTCAGCACGGGGCCTGCGTATCCCGCTGGGGGAGCTTCCAGCCGATCCCGTGCGCCAATCTCGAGGAGAAGCTCAAGGAGCGCATCCTGTTTCACAACGTTGCGGTAGGCGCCTTCATCGGGGGTGAAGCGGCGGCGGCAGGTACGGCGATCTATCTGCTCTGGCCGTCTCCGCGAGCGAAGACCATGCAGCACGCCGCTGCACACGATCTCCGTCTGACGCCGATCCTCGGCCCGACCGTCGGCGGCGTCCTGGTCTCCGGATCTTTCTGAGGAAGGTTCCTTGACTGGCTGACACCACTGCACGCGGACCTTCTGGTCGCGACTCCGGATTGTCTTGTTGCCGCAGCGGCCCCGGGGGCCGGCGCATCGCGAGGCTCCGTCCGCGCCGCGTCGTCGCATTCGCCGGTCAGGACGGCTTGGGGCGGCGCGGATCGATCCTGCTCAGGTCGTCTTCAAGGTTCACTTTCACGCACTCTGCCAACTCGGCGATTGCCTCCGCGTGCTCCTCCGCCGTCCAGATCTCGGTAGAGCCGAGCCATTGCGCGAACGCCACGCGGTCCTCGTCGCGAAGCAGTGACCAGAGTTCGGGCGTCCCAAGTCCCATCAAATACGTCTCGGGACCCCGACACGACGACGGAAGGAACGAGATCGCCAAGACAGCGGCGGCAAATTGCTCCGCGGCGACAGCCCTCTTTGCCTCGTGGGGCTCTATGGGGGTGTGTTCGTCCTCAATGGGCTGTTGCGAGGCGGCCAACTCCGCCCGGACGACGTGGGCGAGCAACTCCGAATTAAACGGGACGACGCCGGGCACGTCTCGAAGAGACGGCAGGGCGCAGACCAATGCGGTAACGGCAGTATACGTTGCCATCGTAGAGATCCTCGTCAGCGAGGAGTACCACGACGGCGCGCGGGGAAGGCTGGCAAAATCCCGATCGCGTGGTGGCTTCCGGCGACCGACCATGCTGACAGCTCATGCCCATGCCACGAGCCGCCGGGCCTCGCCGATGGAGCTGCGTCAAATGTATGTCACGCAGTAGGGCAAATATTTGTCCAATAATTACTGGACACGTCACATCGGCGGACTCATGTTCTCCGTGGGAGAGGGAGGACTCGATGAAGACCAACGAGAACGGCAACGCAGACCAGGCCTATTTCACCGACAGCAACAGCCCGAACACGGCGCTCACGCTCGAGCAGATCGACTACGATCCCGCAAAATTCCCGCTCGATCCGCGCGATGGAGCCGCGATTGAGGCACTCGCGCCGGGCGAGACGTACGCGGTTCAGTACGCTGAGGAGGACGATGAGGCCCCGACGTGGGGCACCATCGCTCGCCTCCCTACCGATACGACCGTGCGAGCGCTGGTCCGGGACGGCGCGGTGCTCGGGATGGGGTTCGACGACGCAACGGCTTGTCAGGATGCCGTCGATCGTGACGCCGATTCCGCCGACGTCGCCGCCGGGCAGTACGTCGATGGCACCCTCGCAGCGCTGAGCGGCTGGGGGGACGTGTTGATTGGCCCCGAGTCCGTAGCGCTGGCACCGGACGGCTGCGTGCGTCGAATCGATGTCGGCGATGGCTCCGGCGAGGAGCCGAGCATCGTCACGGTCGAGTCCTTCATCAGCGCCGCGGGGATCACGTTCGCGCTCATCAACGGTGGGGAGGACGCCGGTCGGTACTTCCATATGACCGCGAGCGAGGGAGACACGCGCGGGTGTCTCTACTACGAGGAGGCGTTGGCGCTCGCCCAGTATCTGAGGAGCGCGGGTGTCGACGCTCGCCCCGCGAAGCTCACCATGCTTCAGGCAACGGTCGTGGCCACGGGCGTCTTGCTGGAGCAAAGTCCGAGGATGGAGGCGCAGAACCTCCGGCCCGTCGTGCTCCCGCGAGCCGAGTGTAAAGGTGTCGCGGCCTTTCTGGTCACGGAAGCGCCGAAGACGAACACGTTGTTCGATTACTTCGGACCCGAAGATGAAGAGATATACGCGACCGCGTGGGCTTGGCGCGACGCGCCCGGCGGCTCCGAGCCGGCGAAGGAAGACTCATGAATACCAGCGCGATTCTGCTCGAGGCTCGCAACCCCACGGGGCTCGATGCCTTCATTACGTCCGTACGAGAGAGTCAGGTGTACTCATGAGTGAGAAGAAGATCCCGAAGCTGACCCACACGAACCTGTTCGCGCTCGCGCAGTGCATTGCAGCAGCACCCGATGGCGTCATTGAAAAGGTTGCCTCGACGGATGTACCGCACCTTCGCCGGTGCATCGACGCTGGCCTGCTGGAGTCGGCTGGTAAGCGTGGGACGTGGAAGCTCTCCGCGGCCGGCGTCGAGGCTCTCAAGGCGCGCTCCTGACGTGAAGACGGCGAGGATGCACCTCGATCCCGCAGCTATCCTTGTGCACAACGCCAAGGTCCTTCAGGACGAGGCGAGCCGCCCCGCTTCGTTTCTCGGGCCGCAGATGACCTGGCATCGAAAGCCGAACACGGCTGGGGGACCGTGCGCCGTGTGCGGCTGCCTCGGACTGCGTCTCGGTGTCGATCATCGTGCGCTCGCCGCGGGTGAAAGCGTTCGCGGAAGGTATGTTAAGCGGTCCCGCCACTACCGAGGGGAATTCGCGGAAATGTACCTCGACGCAGAGGGCAAGGGTGCCTGAGCCGACGCAAGACGGCACGCGCACGACGTGGACGCCTCGCCTATCATCGCGGACATGCCCACCACGAAGACCCCGATCCACGCCGTCCCCCTGCGGCCATCCGCGCCACGAAAGCGGCGTGCGTGGCCCCTCGACGTCGGGACGCCGCACTGATGGCCGCGCGGTCCCGCGAAGCCTGCCCCACGTGCGCCGGTCTGCGCGAGCGTGCGGAGCGGGCCGAAGCCCAGCTCTCCGAGGCGCGGGCCCAGCTCGCGGCGATCCAGACGCAACGCGCCTCCCGCAAGCGTCGGAAGCGTCCCGCGTCGCCGAGCCCCGACTGGCTGCTGGTGGAAGAGACCCGCGCCCTGCTCAACCTGTCGGTTGGCGATCTCGCGGCCCGCCTCGGGCTCGCGTTCAGCACGGTCCTCGGCAAGGCTCAAGACAGGCCGCTGTCCCCCGACCTCCGCGACAAGTTGCTCACGTTGAAGCGCGAGCATCTGGCAGCAACGGCGCCGAAGCGATGAGCGGCGTGTCCGCGCCGGGCTCGACATTGCCGACCTACGACCGACACCCAAGCGCAGCCCGACGCCCCTCGTCCCCACCGATCGCGAAACCGAGCCGCCCCGGGGCATCGACATGGTGGACCGCAAGCTACATGCCCGACGCACCCGCTGGCGGCTCGCGGGCGGAACGCTGGCGCGCTCGGACACCTCCGCGGAGACCGATACCAAAGGCAATGGCCGTGCCTGATACCGGACGAAGTTGCGGGGGCTTGATACCGAGCGACGTTGCCGGGCTTGATACCGGGCGAAGTTGCCGGGCTTGATACCGGGCGAAGTTGCCGGGCTTGATACCGGGCGAAGT
>JBDTXR010000237.1:0-13729 GCA_040006075.1 Byssovorax sp.
CCGGCTCGGCCTACGGCTGGCGCGCGAACGCTCGGTGGGTCCACTTCGCCGACCGGGAGGCGAAGGCGAAATACATGAGCAAGGCCGCGCGGCACGACGCCGAGGATCCGATCCTCGTCGGCTGGGCGCGCCAGTTCAATCTCGTGCCCATCGACAAGTGCGCAGCCGCCATCCTGCGGTTCGTCCAGCGGTGCATTCGCTATGAAAGGGATCCCGCGTGGTTCGACGCGCAGGGCACGCGGCACGGCATTGAGCTGCTCGACTCCGCGGCCGTTGGCCTCCACCGGGGCTACGGGGATTGCGATCTGAAGGCGAGGCTGTTCGTCGCGCTCTGCCTCGCGTGCGGCGTGACGGCGGACATCGAGCCCGTGTTCACCGGGGAGACGGGCTTCCCGCACGTCCGGGCCCGCGTCCGCAGCGAAGCGTCGGAGACCAGCGGCGAGCGATGGGAGACGGCCGACCCCACGATCGTCAACTCTACGATAGGGCACCTGCCTCGAAAAGCGTTGACCGCTTTCCCTCTGGAGGGAACAGCGTAGAACGAGCCCGCCTCCGGGTCGCCCGGGCGCCCTTGCATTCATTGTTACCGTCGTTGGTGAGCGTGCGCCCGGAGCGGGTCCTCGACGACGAGCATCACCGTAGGCCAGGTCCCTGGTCCCCGGCGATGTCGGCGATAATGGTCCCTCGGAGCCCGGCGGTGACACTGTTGATCGGGCACGGGCTCGAAGGGGATGGTCGACGCCCCGCCGCCGCCATGAGAAGCAGCCGGCCATGAAGGTCACGCTGCTCGGACACGCCTCGGTGCTCGTCGAGATGGACGGGGTTCGCTGCCTGATGGACCCCGTCTTCGCGGACCCCTTCGAGGAAGGCACCGTCGTCTCCTGTCCTCGCCGCGAGATCCACCAAGGGGCGCTCCCGCCCATTGACGTGCTCATCCTCTCTCACGGTCACCTGGACCACTTCGACATCCCGACGCTCGCCCGCCTCCCGCGCGACTGCAACGTGATCTGCCCGAAGGATCGCGCCATTGCCTATGCCATGAAAGAGCTCGGGTTCACGCGGGTCCACGAGACCGCGCCCATGGCGAAGATGGTGTTCCCCTCCTACGACCTGATGACCACCCACTCCAGCGTGACCAACGTCGTCGAGTTCGGGATGGTCTTCAAGGACCGCTCCGGCACGTTCTGGAATCAGGTCGACACGGTGCTCGCGCCCGAGACGATCAAGATCGTGAGCGACGTCTTCGGGCGGATCGATCTGCTCTTCGCCATGCATGCGAGCCAGAACTTTGGCTTCTTCGAGAGCCGCGACACTGGCTTTCCCTTCGCGATGCATGCGATGAATCTCCAGACCGCGCTCGCGATCCGCCCGCGCGCCGTCGTCCCTGGCGCCGCCGGCTTCCGCTTTCACGGGGCTGTGGAGTGGTGCAACTCCTTCTTGTTTCCGATGTCGCGCGAACGGTTCGTGGCCGACCTCGCGGCGCTCGATCCTGGTATCCCGACGTTCCTGGCCAACCCGGGCGATGTCTTCGAGGTGCACGCCGGGGAGGTGAAGCACCGGACGGGTGCCTCGAAGATCGCGACGATGGTGGAGGACGACACCGCACGTCTGCGCTTCGATCCGACCGCGCCAGTTCCCCCGCTCACCGATCCCAACCCCGATGGCCACTCGCGAGAGGCCCTGATTCGCGCGGTGGACACGTGCGTCGAGGGCTTCTTCGAGTTCCTGCGCAAGGCGTACGGCGATAGCGACGCGCTGGTTCAAGAGCACCGGAAGCTCCGCGCCAGCTATGCGGTCGGCGCGGTATTCCCCGACGGCAGCGAGCGGTGGTATCGCGCGCAGCTCGACGAGTCGACGCCTCGCTTCGACGGGCCGAGTCCAACCGTGGCGCCGGCAGACAGCGTGCATCGAATTGCAGCGTCGGTGCTCCACGCCTGGGCCGCGCGGGAGAAGAGCTATTTCTACTTCCGGGCGTACTCTCGCAAGTTCACGACGCTTTATGCGTCCAGGAAGTCAGGTGACAAGGTGGCTGTCGAGCCCAGGGCGCTCGACGACCTGCTCGGCTATTATCTCCAGCGAAAGGCCAAGGGCGCGGATATGGCGCTCAAGGTGCGGCTCGATCGCGAGCTGGCGCGTTACAAGTAGCGTCCCGTGCTCCACCGTGAACGCGCGAGGTTTCCTTCGCGATCGCACTATCATTCGGCGAGGCAGGCAGGTCGGCGCATGTGTTGCGTCTCATCAAGGCGTGGCCGCTGCGGTTACTGGCACGACAGCGAGCACTCGGTGGCGCAGGCGGTCGTCGAGGGAGCGCGGGCGCGTCCTTCACGCCGCGAGCGGGTTCTGGGGCTTCTGACGGACTTGACGCCAGCCGTGCGGGAGTGCCAGTAGGTTGCCCATGTCATTCGACCAACACGATGATCCGACCCCGCGGGCCGTCGCCGAGGAAGACCCGCGGCGCGCCCCGACGGCAGACGTCGTTCGGTTACTCGTCGCCAATCATCGCGAGTTTCAGCGATTCCTGGAGAAGCGCGTCGGCAGTCGAGCCCTGGCCGAGGACATCTTGCAAGAAGCGTTCGTACGCGGCATCGGCCGCATCGAGACGCTCCGGAACGACGAATCGGCGGTGGCCTGGTTCTACCGGATGCTGCGCAATGCCGTTACCGACCACCACCGTCGCCACGACGTCGCCGAGCGCGCGCTGGCCTCGTTCGCCGACGAGCTGGAGAAGCACGCCGACCCGGAGCACGAGATCCACGGGGCCGTCTGCCAGTGCGTCGCTCGTCTCGCCGAGACGTTGAAGCCGGAGTACGCCGAGGCTCTGAACCGCATCGAGGTTCAGGGCGTGCCGGTGAAGACGTTCGCCGAGGAGCAGGGCATCTCCAGCAACAACGCCGCGGTGCGGGTTTTTCGGGCACGCGAGGCCCTGCGCCGCCAGGTCGTCGCCTCCTGCGGCACGTGCGCGGATCACGGCTGTCTCAACTGTACCTGCGTGGTATCTGCGAACCCCACCGGCGCTCCCGGCTGCGGCTCGAGCTCGTAGCTGGATGCGACGACAAATTGCTCCCGGAGCTGCCTGGTGTCGCCGGAAGACGTGCGCCTGCCGGGGATAGAAGCCAGTGGCCATTCCGGTCAGGCGCACATCGTCGGGCGCTCGCGCCCCCTTCGCGCCCCGCGCGTGCTCACGGACAAGCATCTTGCAGCAAATGAAACAAGGCTCCACCGAGCCGAGCCGGCGCGCTTGGTGATCGCTCGTCCACCGGGCGAAACAAGCGCCGCCTACAAAAGGCACGGAATTCGCAGAAGCTCGGCGTATCCTGAACGACACGAGGGGGTCTCGCTCGACACACTGCGGGCCGGACGCCCTCCGCCGGAGACTCGAATGCGCTCCTCATTGCTGCTTGCCCCACTCGCGCTCGCCGCGTGCGCCGAAACATATGAGCCGCTCCCCGCAATGAGCCCACCTCCACCCGCGCAGACGTCCAGTACCTATTACTCCGTGACGGTCAACGAGACCGCGGAGGTCGCGATCGCCCCCAAACGCGGCACGACGGCCTCTCGCGTGCTGATCCTCCAGTCGACGCACCTGGATCGTCCCGCTGAGGTGGTGGGGATCGTCGACGTGCATGAGGAGACGGGGCATCACGACGCCGCGCTCGACGAGCTCCGCCAGAAAGCGGCCACGATGGGCGCGGACGCCGTCGTCGGCGTCGAGTTCCACCACAGCGAAGGCGGCGCGCCGACTCACCTCTCCGGCCTCGCGGTGCGGTTCGTCTCCAGCGCTCCGTGAATTCATACTCGTCGCAGGAGAGCGGCGAAGAGCCGAGCGGAGCCGGGCTCCACCACTCTGCCTGCAAAAAGGAAGGTGTCTCATGCACATTCGTACACTGGTGGCATGGCTGGTTCTATTGCCTGCTTGCTCGTTCACGACCGTCGGATCCGAAGCCCACCACCGCACGCCCAATCCGGACGCGCCAGGCGCAAGCGCTGCCGACCGGGTGAGGGTCCTCCAGAATGAAGGACTGTCCTGCTCCGCCGAAGCGCTGGGCACAGTGGACGTCCACGAAGCGATGAAGAACGAGGGTGAGGCGCTCGCCCTCCTGCGCCGGAGAGCGGCTGCGCTCGGCGCGGAAGCGGTGGTCGGCGTCGAGTTTCATCACGGCGAAGGCGAGGGCGGAGCGACGCACCTCTCCGGGATGGCGGTCCGGTGCAAAGACTTGATCCAGGGGCGCGAGTACGACGTGATTGGCGAGCTCGATGTACCCGGAGAGATGGAGCACGAAGAAGAAGCGTTCGAGACGATTCGCGACCGCGCCAGCATGCTCCACGCGGATCTCATCATCGACATCCATTTCGAGCACGGTGAAGGCGAGGGGCAGCCGAGCCGGCTGACGGGCAAAGCCATCCGTTTTCATCCGACGGACCCGATGGTTCTCCGCTAAACAGATCGCCGCTGCTCGCTGCGGGTACGGTTGCACCAGCGGGCTAACGAGCGTGCTCTCGGGTCCGATCCTCGCCGACCCATTCTGTGTGTACATCGCACAGCCCTTTCGTGTCTGCTGCGCGCACTCCCTGTTGATGTCGCGGGGCGCCCGCGGTAGGACGCCCCGTGCAACCTGCGAGGAGGCGGCCATGGCATCGGAGGCGCTGAGAACCCTGATCGGCCGCTGGCGAGACGACCAAGGCGGGACCTACAAAGCGTGGTTCCTCTGGGAAGAGCGGATCAAAAACTTCCGTTCGATCCGTCGCGGGCTCGCTGAGGTGGTCCGTGAAATGGAGGCCGGCACGTTCGGGAACGTCTACAAGGGGTCCTCGCTCGAGACGGTGGTCGGCTCGGTCGCCGAGCAGCGGCAGATGTTCAAAGGCGCCGACCACGCGTTCTTGTGGAAGCCGAAGCTTCGCATTCCCGACATCTACGAGAACCGCGACAATCAGCTCGCATTCGGGCGCTTCCTCGATGTCTGCGCGTGCTGCACGAGCGAGGCAGCGGTGCTGGCGGCGATCCAGGGACTCGACGATCGACGGATAAAGGGCCTCGGCCCCGCTGTGGCGAACCTCCTCTATTTTCTCCACCCGACGATCGCGCCGCCGTCGAATACCGCGATCCTCAAGGGTTACAACGCCCTGACCGGGGCGAAATGCAAGCTCGGGAGCTGGGCGGACTACCTGGCGATGCGCGTCGGCGTGCTCCGACTCAACGCCGAGCATCGAGACCTCTTTTCGAACGATCTCGGCGCCGTCGCTGGGCTTCTCTTCGACGTCGGCCATGGACGCTATGCACCTCCACCTCGGGACGAGGATGCGGAGGCGCGAGCGGTCTGGGAGGCCGATCTGGCGAAGGTGCGCGAGGATAGCGCCGCCGAGAAAAAGGCGCGGCAGAACGCTGTCGATGGGGAACGCTCGCACACCGAGATCCAGGCTTGGCTTCGTGATCTGGGACGGGCGCTCGGCTTCCGGGTCTGGATCGCCGCCAACGATCACGGCCGTATGCACCAGGGGGCGCGGCTCGATGACGGCTGCATCGAAAGCCTCCCCGCTGCCCTCGCCGCATCGCCCGGAGGAGACGCGATCCGGCTCATCGACGTGCTCTGGCTCGATGGGAATGAACGAGTTGCTGCGGCATTCGAGGTCGAGCACTCGACCTCGATCTACTCCGGCATCGTGCGCCTGCTCGATCTCGCGTTCGGTTCGGTGGAGGACAACGTACGGGGCCTCTTCCTGGTCGCTCCCGACGACCGAGAAGGCGAGGTTCGCGCACAGCTCCTGCGGCCCGCATTCCGGCACATCGCCGATCTCCGCGTGCGCTTCCTCCCGTACAGCGCGCTCGAGCAGAACCGCGAAGCAATGGCGCGCTTCGGCGCGGGATTGAAGCCAATCGACGCCCTGGCGCGCACGCTGACCTGACGTCCCAAGGGGTCGACCCCGGCGCTCGTCAGCGGTGCATGTCCTCGATTTTATCTAGGACATGCACGCGATCTCACGCACGGCGTCATGCCAACTCGGCGCACGCTCGGGCAGCGTAGGTGATGCCATACGGTAGCTGCATTCATTGATGCGCTCACGTCGATACCGATGCGAGTAGTCTACTCGTCGCCATGGAATAGCGCCGCCGCAACAGTTTATGTATCCGTTCTAGATACAATTTTGCTGTGCTTTACCCTCGCGCTCTCATCAGGAAGGGCGCTGAGGGTCCGATCTACGCCGCCGCTTGCACAAGATTGGCTGCACCGCAACGCGGCACGTGCTCGCGGAGCGCTGGCTGATTCAAGTGTAACCCGATCGGCTACAAGAACACGGTGACGCGTCGCAGCGCTCTGACGGAGCACCGTCATCGTGAGGATTGACGCGATCACATCTCTATCGTTCTCTCCTGGAACGGGCTATGGACGACGGCTCGCGGAGCAGCTTCGCGCAGATAACGGTCCGCGAATTCCAGGGTTTCTGGTTACGCTCGATTCTTACCGCCGCACGGCACGATCGATGTGGAGTGAACGATGAAGCGCAGTGTCCAGTATTTGATGTTCTCGGTTCCACTGCTCCTCGGCTCCCTCGCCCAGGCCAAGGATCTGCCCAATTTCAACGCGTACGCTGCGGCGAAACCGATCGCCGCCCGGCTCGCACCCTTCTCTGCGCCGGCCGGGGCTCCGCCGGCCTTCGTCTCGTCCACCGACGAGCGACGCGGCGTCCCCACGTTCCTCTGGGCTGCGCGCGACGCGGTGGCGAGCACGTCGGCCCTCGCCCCGCTGGGGCCCGAGGCTGCCGCCCGACTCCACCTCGCGCGTCATGCTGAACGCTACGGGCTCGGCCCCTCCGCGCTCGGCACTGCCGAGGTCACGCATGTCCACGATCTCGGCACCGGCGGCATCATCGTCGTGCTGCGCCAGCGCGTCGGCGGCGTCGCGCTCATCCGCCAGGACGTGAAGGTGTTGATGGACCGGAGCCTCCAGCTCATCGCCATCACCGGAAACCTCCACGCCGGCGCCGTGCCCACACCCAAGGGCGCGGCCTTCAAAGTCCCGGAGACGCAGGCGATCGCCTCTGCCCTCGCCGACCTCTACGGACCCTCGTTCCTGCCCGCGGATCTCGTCAGCACCAAGAAAGAGAAGGCCGAGTTCCGCTACTACGATCTCGTGGGCACGGCGGCGAAGGCGCACAGCCTGCGCTTCAGCACGCCTTCGCGCGTGAAGAAGGTCTTCTTCCCGCTCCCGGACAAGATTGTCCCGGCCTACTACCTCGAGCTCCGCTCCGGCGATCCCGCCTCCACCACGTCGGACGCCTACGGCTACGTGTTCGCCGCCGACGACGGGCGCCTTCTCTATCGCGAAAACCAGACGCACTTCGACGCCTTCAACTACCGCGTCTGGGCGGACAAGACCGGGGATCTCCGCCCCGCCGACGGTCCGATGGCCGACTTCACCCCGCACCCTACGGGCACGCCCGATGGGAGCTATCCGCCCTTCGTCGCGCCGAGCCTCGTGACGATGGACGGGTTCAACAAGAACCCGAGCAACACCTTCGATCCCTGGCTCCCCGCGGGGGCGACGGAGACGAAGGGCAACAACGTCGACGCCTACACCGACGACGGCGCGCCCGACGGCTTCTCCGCCGGTGACGTACGCGCTTCGATCACCGCGGCAGGCACGTTCGACCGCGTCTACGACGTAAGCCTCGGGCCCCAGACGAACGACAACCAGCGGATGGCCTCCGTGACGCAGATCTTCTACGTCACCAACTGGCTGCACGACTGGTGGTACGACTCGGGCTTCACCGAAGCGGCGGGTAACGGACAAGCAAACAACCTCGGTCGGGGCGGCGTCGCGGGAGATCCCGTGCTCGCCGAAGCACAGGACAGCGCTCCGACCCAGCGCAACAACGCCAACATGAGCGCCGGCGTCGACGGCGAGTCGCCGCGCATGCAGATGTACGTGTGGGATGGCGCCGCGGGCGCCATGTCGCTGTCGATCCCGGGCGTCGGCGCCAACCTCACGACCAACACGGCCGACTTCGGGCCGCAGAACTACAATGTTACAGGCACGGTGGTGCTCGCCGTCGATGCGACGGCCCCGGTCAACGACGGCTGTGAGGCGATTATCAACGACGTCTCGGGCAAGATCGCGCTCATCGACCGCGGCCTCTGCCCCTTTGAGCAGAAGGCGCAAAACGCGCAGGCGGCCGGCGCGATTGCCGTGCTCCTCGTCAACAACAAGCCCGGCGGCGCGCCGCAGATGCCAGGCTCGCCCAACAACGGCGTGACCATTCCGATCATGTCGATGACCCAGGCCGACGGCGCAACCCTCAAGGCTGCGCTGCTGAACGGTGCCGTGACGGCGACGCTCCAGCGCGCGGCCACCGCCGATCGCGACGGCACCATTGACAACACCGTGGTCGCTCACGAGTGGGCCCACTATCTGCACGGGCGGCTGGTCCCCGGCTGTGGCTCCGCGCAGTGCGGCGGCGAGGGCGAGGGGTGGGGCGACACGGACGCCTTCATGATGGAGGTTCGCGCGGGCGACAACCTCGACGGCACCTTCGCTGCGGCCCAGTACGCGACGGCGTCCTTCCTGGATGCCGGGTACTTCGGCATCCGCCGTTACCCGTACTCGACCAACATGAGCAAGGACCCGCTCACCTTCAAACACATCAGCTCCGGCGAGCCTCTCCCGGCCGGCATCCCCGTTGCCGACTCGGGTGGTGACAACTCCGAGGTGCACAACGCCGGTGAGATCTGGGCGACGATGATGTTCGAGGCCTACGTCGCCTTGCTCAAGCAAACGCAGGGACCGAACCCGGTCTACTCGTTCGACGAGGCTCATCGGCGGATGAGCAACTACATCGTCGGCGGGATGAAGCTCGCCCCGACCGACCCCACCTACACCGAGCAACGCGATGGCGTCCTCGCGACGGCCATTGCCGCGGATCCGAACGACTTCAACCTGATGGCGCAAGCCTTCGCCAAGCGCGGCGCGGGCACCTGCGCAGTCTCGCCGGCCCGGGACTCGCAGGATCTCACTGGTGTCGTCGAGAGCTTCACGGTGAACCCGAACATCCAGATCCTCTCGGTGAAGATCGACGACAGCATCAGCTCGTGCGACTCCGATGGGAACCTCGACGCCGACGAGACTGGCAACATCGCCGTCAAAGTGATGAACGGCGGCCCCGCCACGATGTCGAGCACCACCGTCGATGTCGCCATTGGCGCTAAAGGCGTAACCTTCCCGAACGGTTCCAAGGTCGATCTCGGCCCTCTCGCCGCTTATGCCACCGCCACGGCCGAGATCCAGATCAAGCTCGACTCGTCCTTCACCAAGAAGGCGAATCTCGACCTTCAGGTCAATGTCACCAACCCGGAGGCCTGTAACCCCAAGCAAACGCTGGCCACGGCGCCACTCGTCAACTTCGACGAGGTGAAGACGTCTGCGACGCTCGATGACGTCGAAGCCGCCGGAACGGTCTGGAAGGTGACGGGCGACGGCTCTGACGCGATCTGGGGTCGGCGCGAGGGAGCAGCCGGCAATCATGTCTGGCGCGGCATCGACTTCGCGAGCCCGTCGGACACGGCGCTGGTCTCCCCGCCGCTCGACGTCAGCCCGACGGACGACTTCATCCTCACCTTCTCGCATGCCCACCAGTTCGAGACGAGCATGAATACCAACTGGGACGGCAGCGTGATCGAGCTGTCCCTCAACGGTGGTAACACCTGGCAAGACATCAGCAAGTGGGGTGATCCTGGCTACGGCGGCCCGATCGGCGATCCGATGAACCAGGCGAATAACGTGCTCAATGGACGCCAGGGCTACATCGACCACAACCCCTCGTTCCCGGCGCGCGACACGGTCACCGTGAACATGGGCAAGAAGCTCGCGGGCAAGACGGTACAGGTCCGCTTCCGGATCGGCACCGACGACGCGGCGGGCGAGTTCGGCTGGGAGCTCGACGACCTCGGATTCCAGGGCATCACCAACAAGCCCTTCTCGGCCTTGATCGACGACGCCACGGTGTGTGCCGGCACGCCCAAGGCCGACGCTGGTCCGGACCAGACGGTGACGAGCGGCGAGATGGTCGTTCTCGACGCCTCGAAGAGCTCGGACCCGAAGAACCTCCCGCTCACGTTCGCGTGGCAAGAAACGGCTGGCGCGACGGTGGTGCTCAGCGGCGATATGGCCGTAATGGCGCAATTCACGGCGCCGCCGGTCACGATGCCGACGACGCTCGTGTTCCAGGTCGTCGCGAGCGACGGCAAAGCATCCGCGAGCGACACGGTGAATATCCTGGTCAACCCGACGATGTCTACCTCGAGCGCGGGTGGGGGTGGCGGCGATACGGGCGGCAGCACGACGGGCGGAACGCCGCCGTCGGCGTTCGGTGGATGCGGGTGCTTCATCGGCGGTGCCCCTGCGGACACCAGCTTCACGGTGCCTCTGCTGGCGCTGTCCGCGCTGCTGATCCGTCGGCGCCGCCGCGTATCCGGGCAGGCCTGACCTTCGCGTCGCAGCAGCCTCGCGGTTACGGCCCCAAAGGGTCGTAACCGCTCGCTTTACCCCGCTGAATCCGGCTGGATCTCGCGACTCCTCATTACCGACTTCGCCCGCTTGCGCCGGGGTCCTTTTGAACCACGTCGAGCGGCGTGGTCTCGGCGTGGCCTGCGCCTCGTCGGCGACAACTCTCGCGCAATCGGATAGCATCGCAACAACTCGTTCCTTGGAGGTCCTCATGTCGAAGCTTGCTCCGATTTCCATGGTCGTCGGTTCGGTCTCGCTCCTCTGGATCGGATGCGGATCGGAGTTCGGAACCGCCGGCGCCGGAGCGGGCGCAAGCACCACCACGGGCACCACCACCACGAGCGGGAGCGACGCGACCAGCGGGAGCAACACGACCGGCGGGAATACCACGACCGGATCCGCGTCGAGCGGCTCTGGGGGCGCCGGAGGCAGCCCCGTCGCGATGCCGATCTTCGAGACGGACATCGTACCGATCTTCACCGCGTCGTGCGGTGCCGGCAACAACGCCTGCCACTCCGAGGTCTCGTACTCCGCGACGCAGAACCAGGGCTGCCGGGGCTGGCTCTCGCTCAAGGATGCGGCGATCGGATCGCAGATCTACGGCGGTCCCCAGGATGGGACGCCCACGGGCTGCCCGGACGTGGCGCTCTACGATCGTCTCCTCAAGCTCGGCGCGTGGGAGGAGTGCGGCAACGCGGTCAAGAAGTACATCGTCCCGTGCGATGTCGAGGCGAGCTACCTCTTCGACAAGATCAACGGCGGGCCGTACTGTGGCCCGCCGCCCTCCAACCCGATGCCTTCGGACAAGCCGATCAAGCCCGCCGATCGGGAGACCATCCGCGCCTGGATCCTCGCCGGTGCGCCGCGCAAGGACGGGTCGGGCGTCAAGTGTGGAGGCAGCGGCGCGGGAGGCGGCGACGCGGGCGCCGGGCAGCCGCCCCAGGCCAAGATCAATCATCCGGGCGACATGGAGATGCGACCCGCCAACGTGGCAATCCCCTTCATCGGCGTCGGGACCGATCCCGAGGACGGCAACCTCATCGGCGCCTCGCTGGTGTGGACGAGCAACCTGTCAGGCCAGATCGGCACCGGGACCATGTTCAGCGCGCCGCTGACGGCAGGAACGCACGTCGTCACGCTCACGGTCACCGACAGCGCCAAGAACACCGCGACCTCGTCGCTCACGCTCTACATCCAGTAGCCGCGGTGCGGATCTCCCTCCTTGCCGTGCTCGCCTGTCTCGCGGCGGCGTGCGCGGCGCCGGAGCCGAGCCTTCCGGCGAGCGTGGGCCGATCCATCGATCTCGCGCCCCTCCGCGATCAGAACCCCGATCCCGCAATCGTCGAAGTGACGCTGGTCGCTTCGCCGGCACGGGTAGAGATCCTGACTGGCCAGCTCGCCGACGTCTGGGCCTATCGGGACGGCTCGATCCCCGGCGCGGCGCCTCGTATTCCTGGCCCTTTGATCGAGGCCAAGCAGGGCGACACCGTGATTGTTCATCTCCGGAACGAGCTCGACGAGGGGACGAGCGCGCATTTTCACGGGATCCGACTTCCGGAGTCGATGGATGGAGCGCACGAGATCGTCTTTCCCGGTACGACATTCGATTACACGTTTGTCGCGAAGGACGCGGGGACGTTCTGGTATCACCCGCATTTCCACGCCGACGTTCAGATCGAGAGGGGACTCTACGGGCCGATGATTGTCCATGAAGACGCGCGCCCCGCCTCGCCCGGGGAGCGGATCCTGGTGCTCGACGACGTCAAGCTCACGCCGGACGGCGCGCTCGCGGGCGAATGGACCGCGATGGATATCGCCCACGGCCGCCAGGGGAACGTGCTCCTCGTCAACGGTGTACCCGCCGCCGTCGAGGCCTCACCCGGGGCGCCTTCACCCGGCGCGCTCACACGGCCTGTCGTGCGTGCCATCGCGGGCTCTCGGGAGCGCTGGCACCTCGTCAA
Organism: Byssovorax sp.; assembly: GCA_040006075.1. GTDB lineage: Bacteria > Myxococcota_A > Polyangia > Polyangiales > Polyangiaceae > JANYGI01. Next base: position 12,458 of record JBDTXR010000237.1, read on the forward strand.
TGCCGCCAATGGCCGCTTCTTCCACCTCACGATGCCAGGCCACCCCTTCGAGGTGATTGGCTGGGACACCGGTCTGCTTCCAGAGCCCTATCTCGCCACCACGCTGCTGATCGCCCCCGGCGAGCGCTATGACGTCCTCTTGCCCGTCCCGGACTCCCCGGGAGAGAAGCTGGAGCTCGGGTCGCTACCGCATGATCGCGGCGATGGGGTGGGAGACGCGACCGACAGCGTGCTGCTCGACGTCGAGATCGAGAGCGGCCTGCCGTTCGACGCGGCGCCGGGCCACGCAGGGACGATTGCGGCCCTCCCGATCACCACCGCCACGGTGACGCGATCCTTCACTCTCGGCGAGGATCTGGGCAGCAAGTACGGCCCTCTGTTCTTCATCAACGGCGAAATCTGGCCGTTCAACACGCCGATCGACGCTCACCTCGGCGATCTCGAGGTCTGGGACGTGAAGAACGCCATGAGCGAGGATCACCCCTTCCATCTTCATGGCATGTTCTTCCAGGTGCTGAGTCGCGCCGGCGTGGCCGAGCCGCGGCTCGGCTGGAAGGACACCGTCATCGTCGGCCGTGACTCCTCGGTCCGGTTCGCCGTGCGCTACGAGACGCCGGGCATGTGGATGTATCATTGCCAGATCCCCGAGCACGCCGAGCGGGGGATGATGGGCGAGGTGAGGGTCGCGGCCCCGTAGCGGTCCAGATCAGAGCTGAGCCCGGCGCAGCCGCAGCGCATTGCCGATGACGCAAATCGAGCTCACCGTCATCGCCGCGCTCGCAATCATCGGGCTCAGGAGCAAGCCCACAACCGGGTAGAGCACGCCGGCCGCGATCGGGACGCCAAGCACGTTGTAGATGAAGGCAAAGAAGAGGTTTTGCCGGATATTCCGCATCGTCGCCCGGCTGAGCCGGCGGGCGCGGACGATCCCGCGGAGATCGCCTTTGACGAGGGTCATCCCGGCGCTCTCGATGGCCACGTCGGTTCCCGTTCCCATCGCGATGCCAACGCTGGCCTGCGCGAGCGCGGGCGCGTCATTGATGCCGTCGCCGGTCATGGCGACGATTCGCCCCTCGGCCTGGAGGCGCTTCACGACCGCGGCCTTCTGATCGGGCAGCACCTCGGCCTCGATCTGGTCGAGCCCCAGAGTCTTTGCCACCGCGTTCGCGGTGGTGCGGCTGTCTCCGGTGAGCATGATCAGGCGAAGTCCCTCTTCCCGGAGGAGCTTTATCGCTTCCAGTGTGGACTCCCGGATCGGATCGGCGACGCCAA
>JBDTXR010000238.1:0-13693 GCA_040006075.1 Byssovorax sp.
CCTTCGATCTGCTCTTCCGCCGCCTCACGGCCCAGGTCGAGGTGGCGATCATCGGCCCGCTCACGCTCGAGGCCACGCCGTCCTGGATCTTCGACTCGCCGACGGAGTTCGTCACCGAGAAGGGCTTCTCGTTCGGCGGCAACGTCACCTTTTACCTCAGCGGCAAGGCCTTCCAGGGGATGTGGCTCAAGGCGCACATGGCCTACGAGGCCTTCGACGCGACGCTGACTCACCCCAACGCGCCCAAGACGTCCGACGGTAGCGTCTCGCCGTTCAGCGCCAGCAAATCGGTCTCGACGGGCGTCTTCGGCGCGATGATCGGGAGCACATCGGTCTTCGGTCGCGACGGCGGGTTCGTGATCTCCGGCGGCATCGGCATCGGCGCGGCCACCGCCGACTCGGTCACGCTCGACACGGCGGGCCCCTCGCCGCTCGATCCCCATGCAGTGGTAATCCTCTTCGACAAGCTCGACCGGATCAAGCTCCTCGGCAGCCTCGGACTCGGCATCGCCTTCTGATCGCTCGCTGGCGATTCACGCTCGGACCGGATACCGTCGCGAGCGTGAATCAATATAACCCCTACGAAGCCCCCCACCTCGGCGACGACGCGCTCGAACCAGGCGCCGCCGACTCCGCGCACGAAGCCATCCTCGCGTCGCTGAAGCGGACTCGACCCTGGGTGATGTTCCTCTCGATTCTCGGCTACCTCGGCGCGGCCGGGATGGTCTTTCTCGGCCTGATGATGATGGTGACCGACGGCGCCTCGAGCGGGCTGCAGAAGGGCGCGCTCGCCGGAATGGCGCCCTTCCTCGCCTTTATTTACATCGTCTTCGGCGGCCTTTACCTGGTGCCCTCCACGCTGCTGTGGCGCTACGCGGCCGCGATCAGCACGTACACGAGATCGAACGGATCGATGAAGGCGCTGGCGGGCGCGATCGAGAAGCAGACCTCGTTCTGGCGCTTCGTCGGGATCCTGACCGCCGTGATGATGGTGCTCTACGGGATCGGGATCGTCGGCGTGATGTTCTGGGCGATGGCGCGAGCCATGCGGTAGCGCACCGCGCCCCGATACTTGGCCCGCCCGGGGTCCGCGTGGGACCAGTCGGCCATGTCCCCCCGGGCCCGTCGCGGGCCGGCACCCGCCCTGTTCGCGCTCGCGCTCGCGTGCGTTGTCTTCCTCTGCGCCCCGCGATCGGCGCGCGCCTGGGTCGACGTCAACGTCGAGGGCGACGACGTCCGGCTCACCATCGCGCCCACGGGGCAGGTCCGGGTCGAGCACCGGATCACCCTCAAGATCGCGGGTGGACCGCTCCGCGCCATCGATCTCCGCGGGGTCGATCGCGACGCTACGCCCGAGACCGACGGCTACGTCGTCCCGCAGCGCGAGGCGCAGTCCAGCTCGCTCGCCTCGGCGATCCCGATCGCCGCCGAGCTGATGCCCCCGGGAAACAAGGCGGAAGACGACGGCTCGCCCCCGCTCGCGGTGATGAAGATCCGCTTCCAGAACGATCGCGGGCTCGGCCGCGGGGTCTACGTGATCCTGGTCCGCTACACCTCGAGCCTCGCCAACCGGGTCACCCTCGACGGCGCCATGGCCCGCGTCTCGTGGCGAGGGCCGATCTGGGACGACGGCCTCGACTCCGCGCGCGTGACCTTCGATTTCCCGGCCGCGCCGAACGAGCCTCGCCTCGACGAGGGGGCGCCCGGCTTCGGCGACGTCGCGCCGACGGCCGTCGGCAGCGCGCCCGCGCCGATCACCCTCGCGACGGTGAAGCGCAGCGTCACGCGCGACGCGATCGAGCTGATGCGACCGTACGCGCCGAAGGGCGAGCGCATCACCTGGGCGGTGCGCGCCGACGCCCGCGCGCTCCGTGGCGCGCTCCCCGACACCTCGCGCGCCGCGCCCACGTTCGTCAATGAAGACGGCCTCGCGGCCCCCGCGAGGCGCGCCCTCGTGCTCGCGTGCGCCTTCGCGATCTTCGCCGCGTTCGCGTTGCTCGTCGCCCGCAAATCGATCGACGTCGCCCGCTCGGCCGGGTCCGCCGGCGCCACCGCGCGCCCGCTGGTGCGCCTCCCGATGATCCTCCGCGCGTTGCTCGCGGGGATGTCGCTCGTCGCGGGCCTCGCGGTCGAGCTCGTGCTCCACCGCGCCACGCTCGGCGCGCTCCTCGTGCTCGCCGCCACCCTGTTTGCATCGCATCTCCCGGCCTCCTGGAACGCTGGAGCGCGCCTGCGCGGCCCGGGTCGATGGCTGCCAGTCGCCGAGGCCGAAGCCTTCCGCGATCCCCCGCGCGCCCCCGGCGGGCACCTCGACGCCTCGACCCTCAACGGTCGAATCGTCTTCCTGCTGGTCCTCGCCGCCTTCGCGGGAGGCATTTACCTGCTCTCCGACATCTCGGCCTATCAGTCGCAGATTGTCGCCTTCGACTTCACTGCCCTCCTGGCCGTCTTCGGTACCGGGCTGCGATCCTCGCTCCCGCCGGATCCCGGCTCGGCGCCGGCCTCGTTCCTGCGCAAGGTCGCGAAGCTCGTGAAGAGGGAGCAGCGCAAGGATTTGCCTCGAATCGTCGGTCGGATCCGCGTCTCCGAGGGATCGGCCATGCCCGACGAGCTCCGCTTGGCCGTGCTCCCGCGCGCCGCGATTACCGGGTTCGTGACCATCGAGATTGGCGTCGTCCACATCGCAGGCTCGGGCGGCTCGATCGCCCTGCCCGAGGTGCTCTTGCGGGTCACCGATGGATCGGAGTGCGACAAGGCCTTGCAGCCGCTCTCGCGCCATGGCCGCTCGATGCGCGGGCGCAAGGCGGGAGAGCGAGTCTATGCGTTCTCGCCGCGGCTGCCGACGGCGCGGATGACCGCCGGGCTGGTGACGCGGCTGGCGCGCGCGGTGGCGGTTGTGGCTGCGGCGACCGATGCGATGCCGAAGTCCAAGATCGCGCCACGACGCGCTGCGTAAAGAAATCGTCGAGTTCGGAGGGATCCGAGGTCCGGTCGGAGGTGACCGTACCTCTGGTAGGAGGCGATCCAACCTCCGGTCGGAGAGATCGATCGTCCTCGGGGAGGGATCGGACGTCCTGCCGGAGGTCGCGATCGTCCTCGGGGACGATGATCTTCTCCGGGAGGACGATGCAGACCTCCGGCAGGAGAAGGATCACTCTCCAGGCGGACGAGGAAAGTCTCATCGGGGAGGTGGACCTGGTCCGATTCGCGGCGGATCGGGACTGGGAGCCATCCTGGCACGCTTGCGATCCCCGGGACGTGGTACGACGGGCACCTCATGCGTGATGCGGCGCCCAAGGTAGACGTCGGGATCCTGACTTTCCGGGAGGACGAGCTTGCGGCCGTGTTGGAGCGCTTTCCGCCGGACGGCGTGTTCGACGGGCGACGGATCTACAACCTGAGCCGGGTGCCGCTGGAAGGCGGCGAGAGCTACACGGTCGCGATCGTGCGCTGTCTCGAAGAGATGGACAGCGGGGATGCGGCGGCGGCGGTGCGAGACTTTGCCGAAGAGCTGACGCCGAAGCTGCTTCTCGTTGTCGGCACTGCTGTCGCAATACCTTCCGAAAGAGTCACGCTTGGTGACGTGGTGATAGCGACCCGGATCGTGCATGGTAGCAGTCTCAAGAATTTCTCTCCAAGCAGCTCGGTGCTTCCAAACGAGCCCTTGCACGCGCAAGTCACAAAGTGGGCAGCGAACCTGCCAGCCCGCATTTTGATGATGCAAACCTGGCATAGTGAGGTGCGTGAAGATCCGCCTACTCTGCCAAATGAGCTCACGAGCGATAGTGCATTTGGCGAGCTGATGATGTCGTTCTACGCGCATCACTTCTCGGGCGAAAAACACTACCACCCGTTTCGTCGAGTCAAGATCCGTTCACCTCGTGTCGCGGTGGGCGTTGTAGTTGTGAACTCCAACGCTCCGCATCATGTCGAAGCCATGACCCTTTGGGACAAGGCGGGGAATGATGCGCTCGCGGTCGAAACGGAGTCTCTCGATGTGTACCGGACATCCAGGGAATATGATCTGCCGACGATGTCGATACGGGGTATCGATCAAATTAATGGCCTATCTCGCACCGTTCGTCAGACTCGTTACGCGTGTCAGATCGCCGCAGCGTTCGCGCGTGCCTTCCTCGGGACCCGCCCAATCGCGCCGTACAACGCGGAAGAGCATCTCTCAGTGGTCGACGAAGCCACCCCCGACAGGCCCGTCGACATCGAGAGATTGTTCCGAATCAGTCGGGTAGTGCTCACTGATGTCCGTGGCTTTCGTGCGCTCGACCTCGCGTTGAATGCGCCCGATAGCTCGCAAGACCATGGTCAGTGGTCGATACTTTTGGGCGATAACGGCGTTGGCAAAACAACTATCCTTCGCGCCCTCGCGCTCACTCTGTCGCCGCGCGATGTCACGCACGCTGTCTTGAGCCGGATTGGCTCTGTTTCACCCACGGTCCGCGCGGGTAGCGTCGCTGCGACGATTCGCCTGGGCACGCCCATGCACGACGACGTGACCACGCTTGGAATCGAGCCATTCGACGGCGGCGAGCGGCTCCGGCGACGCAGCACCACCGACATTCCCATGCCCTTTGTCGTGGCCTACGGCTCTCGTCGTGGCTCCGGCCTCGGGGGCTCCGGCCGCGGAACGGAGCTCACGCCCCTCGCGGCCGTGGAGACCCTCTTCGACGAGGGCGCCAACCTGATCCAACCCGACATCTGGCTCAAGGAATGGAACCTCGCTGCATTACAAAGCGGTGCAGAGTCGGCTGACGCTCGCTTTTTCAATGCCATCCTCGCCACGCTGTGCGATCTGCTGCCGGGCGTCGAAAAGGTCCACGTCAGCCGCGAGGCCGTGGAAGTCGAGGGGCCCACTCTCGGCCGAGTGCCGCTCGGCGCGCTCAGCGACGGTTACCGGACCACCATGGGCTGGGTGCTCGACATGGTCGCCCGCTGGGCCGAAGAAGCCAAACGCCGCAAGCTCCCCGTGGACGAAGGCTTCGCGGCGATCATGACCGGCGTCGCCATCGTCGACGAAATCGATCTGCACTTGCACCCTCGCTGGCAGCGCGAAGTCGTCTCCCTCGTGCGCTCGCGTTTCCCGCGGATGAGCTTCGTGGTCACCACGCACAACCCGCTCACGCTGCTCGGCGCGCAGCCCGGTGAGGTCTATGTGCTCCGCCGGAACGAACGAGGCGATGTCGACGTGATCCAGCGGGATCTGCCGCCTGGCAGCACAGCGGAGCAGGTCCTGACCGGCGAGTGGTTCGGGCTCGCTTCGACTCTGGACGACGGCACTCTGGAGCTGCTCGACGAGCATCGTAAGATGATCCGGACGCTCGGCCCGGAGGCGCCCGAAGTGCTCGCTCGTGAGCAAGTTCTCCGGCAGCGCCTCGGCTCCTTCGCTGATACTTCGATCGAGCGGCTCGCGCACACCGCCGCAGCGCAGGTGATCGACGACGACATCCGCACGCTGACGCCCGAGCAACGTGAGGCCGCGCAGCAGAAGATAAGCGCGCTCTTGAAGAAGAAGCCCGCTCGCGCGAAGAGCAAGCCGAAGCCTCGACGCCCCCGATCTTCAGCGAGCTAAGGATCCTCTCCCATGCTCCGCTTCCAGCGACCGAAGCCGCCGCCGGGCTTCGCCCGAGAGGTCGAGCAGGCGGCTTGCGCGACGCGCAAGGCGATCGCGGCGGGAGAACGACCGGAGCTTCCGGAGCTGTGGAGCAAGCACAAGCGGGCTTTCAGCGCCGCGCAGCACGGTAAGTGCGGTTATTGCGAGACGTTCGCGCTCAACCACCCCTCGGCGGTCGACCACTTCGCGCCCAAGCGATCAGTCCATATCCTGGTAAGCGATGGCGTCGAGCTCGACGAACTCGCCAACGTCCGGGCGCGTGAGACCCGTGAGATTTCAGGCACCGGGTACTACTGGATTGCTTACGACTGGAACAACTGGCTACTTGCCTGCGAACGATGCAACACGCGCTGGAAAGGATCCTTGTTTCCCGTGCACGAGGATCCTCATCCCTGTCCTCCGCATCCTCGCCGCCGGTATACCGCGCTCCTCCTGAATCCTTACGGGCCCGCCGATCCACTGGATCATCTCGACTTCAACTCACTCGGGCAGATCTTCCCGCTGAGCGGCAGCGCGAGGGGGGAGGCGACGATTCGAACCTGCGGACTGGACCGGGAGTCGCTTCGCCGAGCGCGCGCTGGCATCGCCGCGGATGCCATTCGGCACGTGAGTCGGCTCGAGAAGGCGTTGGCCGAAGACCACCATGTCGTCGCGCATCACGCCGCGACAGACCTCCTTCAACTGGGCTCCGGGGACCGTCCCCACGCTGGGATGGTACGGAGTCTCGTGCGTTCACGGCTCAAGCTGAGCTATCGTGAACTCGATGCGCTCATCAAGGAGATCGCCGCGCTTGAGCTGCCCGCCGGTAAGAAGACCATGCTCTCGCGGTGACCGACTGCCCGACGTGCACCGATCGCCCGTGGCCGCCACGCGAGCGGTCCAGGACATCTCAACACGTGCACGGTGTCGACGAGGAGAGTAAGAGGTAGGACCAGTCTGGTCGATCCCGCCCCGGGTGACCGAAGCCGCGCGTCGCTCAATAAGGTTTGAACCCGAGCACGTTGGTGACCGGGAAGCCGCTGAGCCCCGCCGAGACGCAGAGGGACTGACCCGGCAGAACAGGCAGCCGCATTCCGTGGAGCTGATAGGCCTGCTGGCCACCGAGCACCACCAGGGTGTGAAGCTCCTCCGCCACGCTGCAATCCTTGCCCTGGACCGTCGCGAGTCGCGTGGCCCCGACCACGTCAGTGACGAAGAACGGACCTTCGACGACCTTCACCCACGACTCGGGTCCCACGTTGGGAATCGAGACGGAGACGTACTGCCCGATGTCGGTCTCGGCGGTGACGATCTTCCCCGGCCCCGACGCCCCCGCTCCAGTCCCGCTGCTGGGGCCGCTCCCGCTGCCCGTTGCGCTCGCCCCCGATCCGCCGGCGCCCTGGGTGCTCCCCGCCTTCTCTGCCGTGATGGCGACCTGATTCGAGCACGCCGCAATGCCGGCCGCGAGCGCCAGCCCACCGAAGATCCAGACCTTCATGATGACCTCCTGAAAGAGGCAATCCTACTCGAAGGTGGCCCGGTCTGTGCGTCTCGCGTGCGGCCTTGTTGCCGGTGGATCTGGAGGAGCGCGTCGGGATACTGCTGGAGCCCCGTCGGCGTCGCCGCCGAGGCTCCCTTCATCCCATCTCCGCGCCGGGGCTCAGTGCCCTACGAAGAACGAGACTCCGACGCTCACGAACGGATACCCCACGCGCATGGTCAAGGCGACCTTGTCGCTGAAGTGGAAGCGGCCGCCGGCGGCGAAGGTGAAATCACCGAAGGTGTGGTCGAAGAAGCCGTACGAGCGCAGCATGAAGCCGCCCTCGCCGAACACGCTCCACTTGTCGGTGAGGAAGAAGTTCCACTGGAGCGCGATCGGCGACCAGAACGAGAACGAGTCGCCGTAGCAGCCGCCGCAGTTGTTGTTGGTGAAGTCGACACCGAAGGTGATGGCCACGGTGTTGTTGATCTTGGGGATGAAGGCCGGATCGCCGACCTCGATCGAGGCGCGGAAGCCGGCGCCGAACTCGACGTTGCCAAAGCCACCGCCGTAGTAGCGTCCGCCGCCGTACTCGCGGTGCCACGGGAGGATGTCCAGGTGGGGCTCGAGCTCGGCCCGGTACTCGGGGTGCCGGTTCGGCTGCTTGATCACCGATTCGGCGCTGGCCTCGGGGCTGAAGAGGAGGGCAAGGGCGCCGGCGGCCAGTCCCGCGGCGAGGAACATTCGCGTGCTCATGTGGCCGACACTATCAGGAATATTCCCGGCGATGCGCGAGATTTCGCGCGGATCCGTGCTACCGCCCGGGCGAAGCGACAGGGCACGTCGCACGGCTACTCCAGGAAGTGAGCCAGATCCGGCGGCAGGGGAGACTCCGCCGTGAACGCCGGAACGGTTTTGTCCCCCTTCCACACGATCAGGTGAGCATGCAGCGCGTGTCGGGGCGACTCCTCGCCTTCGGGGGTCCCCGGGAGCGGGGCTCCGCCGTAGAGCGTATCGCCGAGCAAGGGATGCTCGATCGCCGCGAAATGAGCCCGGATCTGGTGCCTCGCCGCCTTGGGCGCGCGGACCTCGACCAGGGCGAGATCGTGGTGCACGCTCAGCCGCTCGTACGTCGTGGTGGCAGGGCGAGGGGAGTAGCGGACCACGTCGCGCGGGTGAATGCAGGGGTAAACGCGGCGGCGATCCTTCGGGTGCGGAGCGAGCGGGAAGTCGATCGTGCCCGACTCGGGGAGGTCTTTGGCGCTGCAGATCACCAGGTAGCGCTTGTCGAGGCGGGCCTCCTTCAGCGCGGTGGAGAGCGTGGTGAAGGCCTGCTGCGTGCGCGCGGCGAGCACCAGGCCGCTCGTCCCGGTGTCGAGGCGGTGGCAGAGGCCGGGCTCGCGCGGCGAGAATCCGATCCCCGCCATCTCGGGGTAGCGGGCCACCAGCGCGTTCGCGAGGGAGCCGCGCTCGCCCGGATCGAGGGGCGCGGTGGGCTGCCCGGCCGGCTTGTCGGCGATGACCGCGTCGGGGGTCTCGAGCACGATCTGGAGCGGGAGATCTGGATCCGCGACCGCTCCGCTGGCCGCGTCGGCCGGCTCGAGATCCAGCTCGACCACGTCGTTCAGCGCGGCGACGTCGCCCTTCGCGGCCCGGTGGCCGTAGCCCTCGCCGCCGGGGACGACCCGCACGCGGCCCTCGGAAAACAGGCGTTTGGCCGCGGCGCGGCCGAGGCCGGGGACCTTCTGAACGAGGAGCTTGTCGAGGCGGGCGCCGGCTTCGGCGTCGGCAATGGGGATACGCACGGGCGCACCCTACACCAGACCGCTCGCCGACGGCGTCCGTGTGGTGCATCCTCGTCCCGCCATGACGTCCCCGCTGCCGCTCCCCCTCCTCCGCGCGCTCGCCCGTCGCTACCCCACCCGCGAGGCCGTCCTCGCCGAGATTGGCCACCTCCAATCGGTGCTCACCTTGCCCAAGGGCACGGTCCACGTCGTCAGCGACGTCCACGGCGAGGACAAGAAGCTCAAGCACATCATCAACAACGCCTCTGGCACGCTCCGCCCGCTGGTGGAGCGGCTGTTCGAGGGCCGGATCGACGCTGGCGAGCTCCGCGAGCTCCTGGCGATCATCTACTATCCTCGCGAGACGTACGCGCGCTTTCAGCCGCCGGGAAAGGACGAGCGGCAAGCCTTCGTGCTCCGCACCATCGGCCGCGAGGTGGAGATCATCCGCGCGCTCTCGCGCCGCCACGCGCGCCGCCACGTCGAGAAGATCTACCCGCCCGCGCTCGCGGGGCTGCTCCGGGAGCTGGTCGCCGGGCGCGAGGTCGAGGACGGGCGCGAGGCCTTTCACGGCGCGCTGATCGAGCCCTTCGTGAGGCAAAATCGCGAGATCGAGCTGCTCCGCGCCGCCGCCCACGTGATCCGCAACCTCTCGGTGGAAGAGATCGTCGTCGCCGGCGACCTCGGCGATCGCGGCCCGCGCATCGACAAGGTCATCGACTTCCTCATGCGCCAGCCCAACGTGACCATCGTCTGGGGCAACCACGACGCGAGCTGGATGGGCGCTTGCCTCGGGCAAGAGGCCTTGATTGCCACCGTGGTCCGCCTCTCGCTGCGCTACCGCCGCCTCGCGCAGCTCGAAGAGGGCTATGGAATCCCGCTGGCCCCGGTGGAGCGACTGGCCCGCACCGTCTACAGCGAGGATCCGGCCGCGCGCTTCGGCGTCAAGGGCGACGGCGTCGAGGATCCCCTGCTGCTCGCGCAGATGCAGAAGGCCGCCGCCATCCTGCAATTCAAGCTCGAAGGGCAGATGATGCGCCGGCACCCGGAGTGGGACCTCGAGCACCGCTGCCTGCTCCACCGCATCGATCCGGCGGCGGGTACGGTGACCATCGACGGCGTGACTCACCCGCTGCTCGACGCCCGCTTTCCCACGATCGACTGGAAGGATCCCTATGCCCTCTCGCGCGAAGAGCAAGAGTGCATCGAGGCGCTCCGCCGCTCGTTCCTGGAGAGCTCTCCGCTCTGGAACCAGATGACCTGGGTCGAGCGCCGCGGCAAGATCGAGATCCGCCGCGACTTGGCGCTGATCTTCCATGGCTGTGTCCCGGTCGACGACCAGGGAGAATTCCAGTCGTTCCCGGTGGACGGCGAGCCGGTGGCCGGCAAGGCGCTCTTCGAGGCCCTCGGTCGCAACGTGCGCGGCGCCTTCCGCGAGCGCACGCCGTACCAGCTCGATCTGCTCTGGTATCTCTGGTCGGGCCCGCGCTCTCCCCTCTTCGGCAAGGACCGGATGGCGACCTTCGAGGTGTATTTCGTGGCCGACGAGCACGCCCACCACGAGACGAAGAACCCCTATTTCAACCTGATCCACGACGCTGCCTTCTGCTCCAAGGTCTGCGCCGAGCTCGGCGTCGATCCGGCCCGCGGCCTGATCGTCAACGGCCATGTCCCGGTGAAGATCGAGAAGGGCGAGTCGCCGGTGAAGCGCTCGGGGCGCGCGGTGACCATCGATGGAGCCTTCTCCGAGGCCTACGGCGACAAGGGCTATACCCTGGTGCTCGACGCGGCGCGGACCAGCCTGGCGCAGCACCATCATTTCGAGTCGGTGGAAGAGGCGGTGATCGCCGGGGCCGACATCCTGCCGATCGTGACCGAGATCGAGAGCTACGATCCTCCGCGGACGATCGGAGACACCGAGATCGGCGCGGATCTGCAAAAGGAGATCGACGTGCTCTGGGAGCTGCTGGAGGCCTACGAGAGCAGCGCGGTGCAGGAGCGCGCGGGGTGAGCAGGCCAGGGCGCCGGCACGAGTTGTGCTCGGCATCCGGGCCGTGCTACCATCGAGCCCCATGGCCAAAGCGCAGCCGCTCGTTCCGTCCGACCAGGTCTGGATCGATCTCGTGAAGGCAACGATCGCGGCGCAGACTCCGGAGGAGCGCGCGGCGATCAAGCGGCGCGCGGTCTCGTTCGCGCAGGATCTGGCCGAGGTCGAGGCCGGTCGCCAACCGCCGCCGATCGCGCGCAAAGCGAGTTGATCCCGTCGCTGGGCGCGCTCCTGCAGGGTTACGCTTTTTTCACGCGCGCAAACGGGCTCGCTCCCGCTCATGACCGAGCGCGCCTCGTGGAGGCGCTGAGCGAAGCGACGGCGCTCGCCGCCGGGCGCGCCGAGGATGAGCCCGCCGCGCTGCTCTTCGCCTTGACCAAGCGCCCGCGTGCGCTCGTCGAGGGCTGGGATTATCCCGTGATCTGCGCAACGAACCTCGCGCGGATGCACGGTGTCGCGCTCGTGATTGGCAATCCGATCGACCTCGACACTCTACGACTTCGCATCGTCGTGGGGACCGCGAGCTTCGAGGACGTGCGCGCGTGGGTCGCGGAGCGGGTGCGCTCGCGGTCGTGATCGCCCGGGCGGTCGCCAACTGACCCGAGGCCAGGAGGTCAGCGCAGCGGGCCGCGGAGGCTCAATCCCACGATCGGCGCCCGCAGAGTGCCAATCTGGCTCTCGCCCAGGACCTCGATCCCGGGCATGACGGCGGGCAAGGAGGCGCTCTTCTTGCCCGGATCCTCGGCCTTCTTCGCGCCGCGCGTGAAGAAGAGGGCCGCTGTCGCGCCGAGGATCGCCCCGCCGCCCGTCGCCGCGAGGAACCCGCGCTGGTGGGCCGCGTCGGGCTCGTGGAGCAGGAACGGACTGCCAATCGCCGCGCCGCCGAGGCCGCCGATCAGCGCGCCGAGGTCGACCGCGAGCACGCGCGAGGGCGGGATCGCGCGCCGCCACGTGGCCAGCGCCGCGGTCGCGAGCCAGCCAAAGCCCGCGCCGTAGCCCATGCCCGCGAACGGCGTGGAGTGGATATCGCCGCGGACCAGCGCCTGGGTCAGGCCGCCGAAGACCACGCCCAGGCTGCCTCCGGAGTGCGCCAGCAGCGCGCCGCCGTCGCTCATCCCGTGGAGCGTCAAGCCGAGGACGGAGAGTGTCACTCCGGTGGTGCCGCCGATCAGGCCAAACACCCAGCGATCGCTCTCGACCCGCGGGCTGAAGCGACCTTGATAGAGCAGGTGACCGGCCAGCGTGGGCCAGATGACGCCCGACGCGACATACCAGGCCTCGCCCGCGCTGACCTCCCACTCGTCGGCGGCGATGATCGACGCGCCGAGCCCGATCCCCGCGCCGACCGCGAGCAGCGGGTAGAGCACGCGCGGATCGCTCGAGCCGCTGGCGCGCTGGATCGAGTAGCCGGCGAAGCCGCCGAAGAGCGTGGACGAGACGAGGAGCACCGGGCGCCCGGTGCCGCGGATCGGCGCCGTGACCACGCTGCCGGTGACCGCGGGCTCGGGCGACCGCGGGCGGGTGACGCCGCTCAGATCGGCGACCAGATCCCGGAGGAGCACCACCGCGCGCACGGCGACGTCGTCGCGCGCGACGCGCTCGGAGCGCACGAGCAGCGAGCGACCCGAAGGATCGGCGAGCGAGAGGCGCAGCTCGACGTCGCGCGAGGCCGGCGCGACCGCGCGCAAGCTGGGGAGGATCACCACGCCCGCGCTCGATCGCGAGAGCGCGAGCAGCTCCGCGTCGCCGAGCTGCGCGGGATCCGGCGCGGCCCGCGGCGCGCGATCGAGCGCGAGCCCGAGATCCTGCGCCGTGTCCGCGAGCAGCGCGTCGAGGCTGGCCGCGAGCGGCGCGAGCTCCGCCTCGGCGGGCCTGGGCGCGTGGAGCGCGCCGCCCTCGCTGATCACCGTCGAGAGCAGCACCGTGCGCCGCGCCTTGCTCTCGACCGGCGGAGGCTTCGGCGCTGCGATCGCCGACGTCGGCGCCGCGAGCAGCGCCGCGCCGAGCAGCGCGCGTGATAGCCAGCGGGTATCAGCCATGACGACCGCCCCGCCGGTCGCTCAGAACATCACGACGCCGCTCGCCATGACGTCGAACGTGTTGCTGTCGTCGACGAAGAAGCGGCGGCCGACGGCGTTGATCGACTGGCGGTAGTTGGGGTTGGCGAGACCGGTCGCGCTGATCGCGCCTCCGCCGCCCGCGGAGTGGCAGGGGCCGCCCGTCGCCAGATCTTTCTTGGCCGGGTTGCAGGGCGGATCGCCCGAGATGTCGTGCCCCTGATCGTGGCGGTAGCCGAGGCCGAAGTTGAACTTCACGTACTCGTTCGCTTGCCAGGTGACCGAGCCCGAGGCGCGGTACGAGGTGTACGCCGATACGTCCGAAAGGCCGGTGAAATACGTCTTTTGCGAGCCGGTATCGACCTCGGAGGGCGGGCAGGTGGCCGTCACCTTCGGATCGCACACCGCCGCTTTGTAGGCGGCCCACTGCGGCGTGCGCAGCGACTTCGCGTCGGACGAGCCGAGCGCGTCGAAGAGCTCGGAGTAGTCGCGACCCTCCGAGTGGTACTGGCCGCTGAAGCGCATGTCGAGCGTGAGGCGGCCGAACTTTTCACGGTTTTCCCAGGGGATCACCATCATCCCGATGGTCATCGTGCCGACGAGCGGCGGGTGGTTGACCAGGGTCGCGTCGACGTCGCTGATGCCGTAGTCGCTCGACGACTGCTGGAACTCGAAGAGCGCGCTGAAGCCGCCGTAGGGCTCGATGTACTTGATGCGCTT
>JBDTXR010000239.1:0-13679 GCA_040006075.1 Byssovorax sp.
ACCCGACGATGCTGCCGGTCGCGAGGATGATCTTGTTCATGTTCTCGAGGTGATGAATCGTGATCAGGTTCCCGAGGCCCAGGAATTTGCGGGCCATCACCATCAGCGTCACCACCATGGCAAAGCCGCTGAAGACGGCGCCGGCGACGAAGTACGGCGGAAAAATCGTCGTGTGCCAGCCGGGGACAATCGAGACGGCGAAGTCGAACGAGACGATGGTGTGGACGCTGAGCACCAGCGGCGTGGAGAGGCCGGCGAAGATCTGGTAGGCCTTCTCGTAGTTGAGCCAGTGGCGGTGCGATCCGCGCCAGCCCAGCGCGAGAACGCCATAGACAATCTGCTTGGTCTTCGTATCGGCCCGGTCGCGCAGCGTCGCGAGATCGGGCACGAGGCCGATGAACCAGAACAGGAGAGAGACGGTGGCATACGTCGAGATCGCGCAGACGTCCCAGAACAGCGGGCTCTTGAAGTTCGGCCAGACTTGCATCTGGTTCGGCACCGGAAACAGCCAGTAGGCGAACCACACCCGGCCAACGTGGAAGACGGGGTAAATCGCCGCCGAGAGGACGGCGAAGATCGTCATCGCCTCGGCGGCGCGGTTGATCGACGTCCGCCACTTCTGCCGGAACAGGAAGAGAATGGCGCTGATCAGCGTGCCGGCGTGGCCGATACCCACCCAGAAAACAAAGCCGGTGATGTCCCAGGCCCAGTTGACCGTGGTGTTGATCCCCCAGATGCCCGTCCCCTTGGCGACCAGGCGGACCAGCGATCCGAAGAGGATCATCGTCACGCTGATCGTGAACGCGAGGGCCAGCTTCCAGCCCCCGGGCGTCCTCGCCTCGACGATACCGGAGACTTGCCTCGTGATCCCGCGAAAATCGCGCTTGCCGGGGAGCAGCTCGGGGCGGACAGCGGGATCGTCGTGGGGATAGCTGAGCGTGCTCATGCGCCCTCGAGAGCGGGGTTCGGGTTCTTGATCCGGGCCAGGTACGAGACGCGAGGCTTGATGTTCAGCTCCTCGAGCAGCCGGTACATCCGCGGGCTCGAAAGGCGTCTGGCCACCTTGCTCGCGTGGTCGTTGAGGTCGCCGAAGCGGATGGCCTGCGTCGGACAGGCCTGCTGACAGGCGGTGACGACGGCGCCGTCCTTCACCCGATCTTGCCCCTCTTTCTTGGCGTCGATCTTGGCGTGGTTGATCCGCTGCACGCAGAAGGTGCATTTCTCCATCACGCCCCGAGAGCGCACGGTGACGTCGGGGTTGATCTGCATCTTGCCGATCTCGGTGATCCCCGAGGTGTAATCGAGGAAGTTGAAGCGACGGACCTTGAACGGGCAGTTGTTGGCGCAGTATTTCGTGCCGATGCAGCGGTTGTAGGCCATGTCGTTCAGCCCCTCGGGGCTGGTCGACGTGGCGCCGACCGGACAGACCTGCTCGCAAGGCGCGTTCTCGCAGTGGCTGCACATGGTGGGCTGAGCGATGCTGGCGGGCTCGTCGGCCTCCGCACCTGCAGGGCCCGTGAAATACCGATCGATGCGGAGCCAGTGCATCTCGCGGGTGCCGGCGACGCCCTCGGCCCCGACGATGGGAATGTTGTTCTCGGCCTGGCAGGCGGTGACGCAGGCGTTGCAGCCGATGCAGGTGTTGAGATCGATGTTCAGGCCCCAGGCGTGGCCGTCGTGGGTGCGCTCCTTCCAGAGGCTGAGCAGCGGCGGGTGCTCGGGCGCCTCTTTTGCAAACTCCGGCTCTCGGGTAAACTCTCCTGCGGTGCCCTCGCGCGCGAGGTTGCGGCCCTCCATGGCGAAGTGCTCCTGGGTCCGGGCGAGCTCGACGTGCTCTCCCGTCTTCGTCAGGGTCACCCCGGTGACGACGTTGAACGCCGTGCTCGCCCGGAGCGGAGTCACGTCGACGCCAACGCCGGTGCCGACACGACCCACGTGGGTCCGGCCGTATCCCAGCGTGAGAGCTATCGAGCGTTCGGCCTGTCCGGGCGCGATCAGGACCGGGATCCGGATCTCCGCGCCCGAGGCAGCGAGCGTCACGATATCACCGTCCGCGAGCCCGTGCTCGCGGGCCATGGCCGGAGAGATCGCCGCGGCGTTGCCCCAGGTGAGCTTGTGCATCGGACAGGGCAGCTCCTGGAGCCAGCCGTTGTTGGCGAAGCGGCCGTCGAGCACGTGAGGGTCGGAGCTGAAGGTGATCTCGACTCCCTCGCTCGGCGCCGGGAGAGCCTTGATCGCCGCGGCGACCTCGTGGAGACGAGGGCGAGCCTCCTCGGCAGGCGAGGCGCTGCCAGCCCAGAGGCCATCGTGGAGGGCGCGGCGAAAGGTCTTGTCGAAATCGAGCGCCGCCACGCCGCTCTGCCAGGTCGCGCGGACCAGCTCGTGGGCCTTGCGCCCGCGACCGAGGAGGAGGTCAATCACCTCGCAGTCGGTGCGACCACCGAAGATCGGGGCGATCAGCGGCTGGACAATCGACGCCGTTCCCTCCTCGGCGCGGAGGTCGCCCCACGACTCCAGGGCGTGAGCGCGGTTGAGGTGCCAGGTCGCCCGAGCGCCGGTGTCGTCGACGTGCGTCGCCAGGTGAATCGAGCGCTTCACCTGGCCGAGGGCCGCAGCAAAGTGGCTGTCGGCCGGCGCGTCGTACACCGGGTTTCCGCCGAGGATCAGCAGCGTATCCACCTCTCCTGCCCGCATGGCCCGGGCCAGCTCGACCACCCTCGCGGGGCCGGCGGGCGCCTCGAACGCGGCCACGTAACGCACGGTCTTGCCCACGTTCCCGAGGGCGTGATTCAGGGTCTGGACCACCGCGTGCACCGCCGCGGGCTGCCCGCGCCCGGCGACCACCAGGCCTTCGCCGCGGCGGGAGGCGAGATCGGCCGCCATGGCCTTCACCAGGCGAGCGGCGCGCGCGTCGAGCGCGGCTGTCGGCTCGAGCGCGGGGGTGAGCTCGCCGAGATCGACACCCAGCCTGGCCAGCTCGCGCGCGAGGGCGAGAGCGACCCGCGGCACGAGGTGGCGCGCGATCCGCAAGCGATGGTCGGCCGCGGCGCCCGTGATCGAGAACGCGCTCTCCACGGCGTAGAGACGGCTCATCCCGGCGGCGCCGAGCGACTCGATGTCCCTCCCGGCCGCGAAGCCGCGCGCTTGCTTGAGCGGGCTCCCCTCGGCCACCAGAAGGTCGGAGTCGAGCGTGACGAGGACCTTCGCTTTGGCGACATCAAGAGCTGTCTCCAAAAAACGACCGAACACCAGACGCGCGCCCTCCAGCGCTTCGTCGCGGCCGAGCGGCTCGTACCGGACGAGGCGCGCCTCGGGCAGCGTCGACTGAAGCTCGCCGAGGAGCCGGGCGAGCGTGGGTGATCGGTGGGCCTCGGTCAGGATGGCGAGGCCCCTGCCCTTCGTCGACTTCGCCTCTTCACCGACCCTGCGGAGCAGCGCCGCGGCCTCGTCCCAGGTGCGCTTCTCGCCGCCCTGACGGGGAGAGTCGCTGCGATCCGGATCGTAGAGATCGAGCACCGAAGCCTGGAGAAAGGCGCTGGTGGCGCCGAGGCTCTCGGGGTGACGGGGGTTACCCTCGATCTTCGTCGGCCGCCCCTCGTGGCTCTCCACGATCAGGCCAAACGCCGTTCCCAGCATCGGGAGCGCCGTGGCAAAATAGAGCGGCCTTCCGGGAATGACCTCCTCGGGAGCGCGGGTGTATGGGACGATGGTCTCCTCGGGACGACGGCACCCGACCAGCCCACCGAGCGCGAGCGACGCGCCCATGAGCGAGATGAATCGCCTTCGTCCGAAGCCGGACGGCGCCTCACTGGCACCCTCCGGAAACTCGCGCTCGGCCTGGCCCGCGAAGGCGGCGGAGCCGTGGAGCTCGCCCAGGCTGCGCCAGTGAGCCTGTCCCGGGGCCTGGGGAGAATAGACATGAAGAGCACGTTTCATCGGTGACACCCCGAGCAGTGGACCGGCGGCTTCACCGTCCGGCCGTTGAGGCTCGCCACGCCGGTCCCGAGAGAGACCGCGCTCGATTTCACGTCGAGATCCATCCTGGTGATCAACGACGGCTCGCGGAGGCTGGGCGCCGGATCACGGTGGCAATCGAGGCAGGATCCCATGCTCAGCGGCTGGGTCTGCTTCACCTGGGGCATCTGATCGACGCGCCCATGGCAGCTCACGCAGCCCACCCCTGCGCTGGTGTGGGCGCTGTGATCGAAGTAGGCGTAATCAGGGAGGTTGTGGACCCGGATCCAGGGAATGGGCCTGTCGTTCGCGAAGCTCTCGCGCACCGGAAGCAGCTTCAGGCTGTCGGTGCGGACCTTGGCGTGGCAGCTCATGCAGGTCTCGGTCGGCGGGACAGAGGCCTTGGCCGAGCGCTCCACGTTGGAGTGGCAATAGCGGCAGTCGATGCCGAGATCGCCCGCGTGGAGCTTGTGGCTGTAGGCCACCGGCTGCTCGGGGGAATAGCCTACCTCCAGGTGCTTGTTGCCACCGTAGTAGTAGAGGCCGCCGCCCGCGGCCGCCGCGATCGGGACGAGCCCGAAGGCGATCACCATCGGGACAACCTTGTTGGACCAGCGTGGAAAGAGGTATCGGGCCATGGACGTGCCGCCCGAGGCCTGGAGCGTGCGGCCTCGTTGCCGCGAGAGATAGCGGGCAGCCCGAGTCCGACAAGGTGTCAAATCGCCGCGTGGTGCGGCAGGTTGCCGCGCCCCCCGTGGAGGCTTGCGACGATGACCGGTTGGCTTGCGCGACCGCACGCGCGCCGGCGCGGCAACCTGCCACGCGCTAACGCGCGATCGACGCGCGAATTATCAGGCGAAGTAGAGAGACAGCGCGTAGGCCAGTGCGCCGAGAGAGCTGCCCAGGGCGACGCAGACCGCGACGATCAGCGCGAGCTCGCGGAGGCGGGCGAGCCGCGCTATTTTTTCGTTGGCGCGCGAGCGGCGGAGCTGAATGCCCGAGGTCAGGTTGGGGACCCGCACCGACGAGCGGCCGGTCGGCTCGGAAGCGATGGTGTCCGGGAGGAGCGTCCCGACCCACTCTGCGTTGATGGGACGGACATGGCTGTTGTTGCGGCCCTGCGAGATGGGGCTCGGGGCCGGCATCGGCGAGCTGCTGTGCGGCGACGGGCGCGAGGCGCGAGCGGGGGCCGGCTCGACCTTGGAGAGCTGCGGCAAGAGGCGGAGCAGCTCGACCCGGAGCTCGCGCGCGCTCTGCTGGCGGTCCTCGGGGCGCTTCTGCATGGCCTTGAGAATGGCAGTCTCGAGGCCGGGGTGGAGGCCGGGGAGGAGCGCGCTCGGCGGACGGGGGATCTCGCTCAGGTGGGCGATCCACGCGGCCATCGGGTTCTGTTGCTCGAACGGGAGATGGCCCGTCACGAGCTGATAGAGGAGCACGCCGCAGGCGTAGATATCGGTCAACGCGGTGACGTCGGAGCCTTGACACTGCTCTGGGGCCATGTAGCCCGGAGTGCCAATCAACGAGCCGGCGATGGTGATGACGTCGATGTCGTCGTCGAGGTTGATGGGCTGCTCGATCTGCTTGGCGATGCCGAAATCGAGGAGCTTGACCCGGTCGCCGGCGGCGTCGACAGCCAGCATCACGTTCTCGGGCTTGAGATCGCGGTGGACGATCCCCTCGGCGTGCGCCGCCCCGAGCGCTCCGGCGATCTGGATGACGATGCGAACGGCGCGCTCTTCCGAGAGGCGACCCCGCGAGGCGAGCTCGGCGAAGAGGTCCTGTCCTTCGAGCAGCTCCATGACCAGGAAGGCCATCCCGCGCTCGACGCCGTGGTCGAAGACTCGAATGCAGTTGGGGTGGCGGATCCGCATCGCGGCGCTGGCTTCGCGCTCGAAGCGAGCCCGCATCTGGTCGTGGGCAATGAGGTGCGGCAAGAGCACCTTGATGGCCACGGGACGCCGCGTGCCCACCTCGACGCCGCGATAAACCGCCCCCATCGAACCTTCCCCGAGCAGCGCCAGGATCTCGTAGCGGCCGGCGAGCACCGAGCCGAGGAGGGGGTCCGAGAGTTTCTTGCGTGCTTGCATTGTCGCGCCGCCCTTGGCAAGTGTGGTGCCAGGATGCCCCCAGGATCGCGAAGTAATTGCAATTCAATGACTATTCGTCGGATCCACGCCTGGACGGATGGCGCCCATGTAAGCAACCGGTTGCGTGATTCGCGCAGTGCCCGCCGTTCATTTCGAAGGCGGCGCCGTTCGAGGTAGCCTCCCGCGCCATGCCTGCCCCCCGGAAGCTCCGCGTCGCCGTCCTGTTTGGAGGCCGCTCGGCCGAGCACGAGATCTCGCTGCTTTCCGCGCGCAACGTCGTCGAAGCGCTCGATCGCGAGCGGTTCGAGCCCGTCCTCATCGGCATCGACAAGAGCGGGCGCTGGCTCCTCCAGGAGGAGGCGTTGCTGCTCAGCGCCGCGCGCGATCCTCGGCTGGTGAAGCTCAACCCGACGATGCCCGACGTGACCCTCGCGGCCCACCCGGGCGCGAGCGGCGCGGGAACCCTCACGATCGGCGGGGCCGCTCCCGCGGGGATTGACGTGGTCTTCCCGGTTCTGCACGGGCCCATGGGCGAGGACGGCTGCATTCAAGGCCTGCTCGAGCTGGCGGGCGTACCGTACGTCGGCGCGGGCGTGCTCGGCTCGTCGGTCGGTATGGATAAAGACGTGATGAAGCGGCTCCTGATCGAGGCCGAGATCCCGATTGTCCCGCACGTCACCCTGCGTCGCGCCGAGTGCGAGCGGAGCCCCGCGGCCGCCCTCGATCGCTGCGAGGCCATGGGCGGATACCCGCTCTTCGTCAAGCCGGCCAACCTGGGATCCTCGGTCGGGGTGAGCCGCGCCGGAGACAGGCAATCTCTCGCCGACGCCATCGAGCACGCGTTCGAGTTCGATCTCAAGGTGATCGTGGAGAAAGCCGTGGACTCGCCGCGGGAGATCGAGTGCGCCGTGCTGGGGAACGACGAGCCGATCGCCTCGATCCCGGGGGAAATCGTGGTCGATCACCCCGACGGGTTCTACTCGTACACCGCGAAGTACATCGACGAGAAGGGCGCGACCACGAAGATCCCCGCCGATCTGACGGGCGGCGAGGTGAACGCGATCCAGCTCCTGGCGCTCCAGACCTTCCGGACGCTGGAGTGCCAGGGGCTGGCGCGGATCGACTTTTTTCGATCGAAGACGGGTGAGCTGTTCGTGAACGAGATCAACACCCTGCCCGGATTCACGGCGATCTCGATGTACCCGAAGCTCTGGGAGGCGAGCGGGATCCCGCCGCGCGAGCTGGTGGGCAAGCTCATCGATCTGGCGCTGGAGCGCGGGATCCGGCGGGCGAAGCTGCGGACGAGCACCTGAGTCGGTGAGCGACGCGAAACCGGCGCGCCTCGCCCCGTCGCTCGTCGCGCTGTTCGCGATCGGCGCCGGGGTGTCGGTCGCCGGCCTCTACTACAACCAGCCCATCCTGGGCGCGATGGCCGCCACGCTCGGCGCCACGCCGGGGCAGATTGGCCTGGTCCCGATGCTGACCCAGCTCGGGTATGCGGCCGGGATCCTGCTGTTCGCGCCGCTCGGCGATCGGCTCGATCGCCGGCGGGTCATCGTGGTCAAGCTCGTCGCGCTCGCCGCGGCGCTGACGCTGGCGGGGCTGGCCTCGTCGGTGTGGATCCTGGCGACTGCCAGCCTCGCGATTGGCCTCCTCGCGACGACTGCTCAAGACTTCGTCCCGGCCGCGGCGGCGCTCGCCCCGCCGGCCGCTCGCGGAAAGACCGTGGGCAGCGTGATGACTGGCCTCCTCCTCGGAATCCTGCTCTCGCGCGTCGTCAGCGGCGCGATCAGCGATCGCTTCGGGTGGCGAGCGGTCTTCTTCGGGGCCGCGGCGAGCGTTACTGTGCTCGCGGTCGCATCGGCGACGCGTTTGCCCACGTTCGCTCCGAGCGCGACGGCGTCGTATGGATCGTTGCTGCGATCAATCGCGGTGCTCGCGCGCGACGTCGCCCCGCTGCGGCGAGCGGCGCTGGTGCAATCGCTCCTCAGCCTGGCGTTCAGCGGGTTCTGGTCGACGCTGGCGCTCGCGCTCGCGGCGCCGCCTTACCACCTCGGGAGCACCGCTGCCGGCCTGTTCGGGCTCGCGGGGGCGGCGGGAGCCGTCGTCGCGCCGCTCGCCGGCGCGACCGCCGACAAGCGTGGTCCAGCGACGGTGATCCGGATCGGCGCCGCGCTGGTGATCGCCTCTTTCCTGACGATGGCGCTCTTGCCCGGCTCACTCGCGGTGTTGATCGGCGGGACCGTGGCGTTCGATCTCGGGGTCCAAGCGTGCCTGATCTCGCACCAGACCATCGTCTACAGCCTGGATCCAGCGGCCCGGAGCCGGCTCAACGCGGTGCTGGTGAGCTCGATGTTCCTGGGCATGAGCGCCGGCGCGGCGATCGCGAGTCAGGTGCTCGCGCGGTACGGTTGGTCCGGCGTCATGCTCCTCGGAGCGGCCGCATCCACGCTCGCGCTCGTCGTGCGCTCGCTGCCGGAGCCGAAGAACACCAGCCCTCCTGGGCACGTTGCGTGATACCCTGATCCGATGCGCGCAGTCCTGCTCCGCCAGACCGGCGGGCCCGAGAATCTGGTCCTCGAAGAAGCCGCCGATCCCACGCTCGAAGCGGATAGCCTCCTGGTCCGCGTCCGCGCCTCCGCGGTGTGCGGGCGCGATCTCATCGATCGCCGCGGCGGCTTCCCGATGATGAAGCTCCCGATGATCCTCGGGCACGAGTTCGCAGGCGAAATCGTGGCGATCGGCGCCGGCGCGACCACCAGCGGCTTCTCCGTAGGCGACCGG
The DNA here is from genome assembly GCA_040006075.1 of Byssovorax sp. GTDB lineage: Bacteria > Myxococcota_A > Polyangia > Polyangiales > Polyangiaceae > JANYGI01. Next base: position 8,826 of record JBDTXR010000239.1, read on the forward strand.
GTGGTGAACCTGCATTTGCCCAGCTGCGGCAACTGCCGTCGTTGCCTGGCCGGCGACACCATCCTTTGCGAGCGAGCCTGGCAGAGCTTCGGCCACACCGTCGATGGTGGCTATGCCGAGCTGGTGGCCGCGCACCCCCGCGCCCTGGTGAAGATCCCCGATACCCTGCCTTTCGAGCCGGCCTCCACGCTGATGTGCACCGCCGCGGTGGCGCTCCAGGCGCTGCGATCGCGAGGGCACCTGTCGCTCGGAGAGACGGTGCTCATCACCGGGGCGAGCGGGGGAGTCGGGAGCATGGCCATCCAGGTCGCTCGGAAAATGGGAGCGCGCGTGATCGCCACCACGACCAGCGCCGCCAAGGTCAACGCGCTGCTCGAGCTCGGCGCGCACGATGTGGTGGTGAGCAAGGACGGCGCGTTCCACAACGAGGTGATCCAGCGCAACGGCGGCGGCGTGGATCTCGCGCTGGAGCTCACCGGGAGCGCTACCTTTCACGGCGCCTTGAGGAGCCTGCGACGCGGCGGACGGGTGGTGGTGCTGGGGAACATCGAGACCGAGAAGCTGGCCATCAACCCGGGCGCCCTGATCGTCTACGGGTATTCGATCATCGGCTCGGGCCGCTGCACGCCGCGCGATCTGGAGGACGTGATCCGGATGGTGGAGACCGGCGAGATCCTGGCGCAAGTCGACCGCATCTTGCCGCTCGCGGAAGCGGCAAGCGCCCACAAATTGCTCGCCGATCGAGCCGTCGTCGGGCGCGTGGTCCTGGTGCCTTGAGCAGAGTGCCTATTTGTAAATGATCAGGTAGCTCGAGAGATCGATGTTCCCCGAGCCGTCCGGCGGGACACCCATCTTGTAGAGACCCGCATAGTCGAGAGCGGCCATGTCGCCGTTCTTGACGTTGGCGGTGACGTCGACCGACCAGGGATCGACCTGCTGGCCAGGGCACCAGCCGCCGCGGCCGGTCCACCAGGTGCCGCCCTGGTTGGGGATCATCCCGTTGTCGACGTGGGCAATGCACTTGTCGATGGTGCCGGCCTCCTTGTGCTCCTTCAGGAACGTGGTGCCGTTGACCGTGAACTGGTGCTGATGGTTGCAGAACTCGGAGCAGTTGTTGGTGGCGCCGCCGTGGCCGGTGACGATGGCCCAGAGCTCGACCCGCTTGGCGTCGGCGGCGATCGGGACCGACATCGGCAGGTGGCCCGCGGCGTAGGTACCGTCGAAGCTGCCGCCGGGCCAGAGATACACGGCCTCGGCGGGGCGATAGCCCTTGCTCTGGTTGGAGAAGCGGAGCGAGAACGTGGTCGAGGTGGGCTGGACGTTCCACGAAGGGGCGAAGTCGTAGCGGAAATGCCGCGTTCCGCCGCTCTGCAAGAGAGCGAGCATGGGAGAGATGTCGACCACCCAGTGCGTCTCGCGGTGGTAGCTGGTGATGAAGCGGGCGATCTCCACGTTGGCCATCGTCGCCGGATCGGTCACGCCGAGCGAGGCGATGTAATCCCACGCTCCGCAGTTGCCGAACTCGGGCTTCTCGGCGTCGGGGCAGCCGCTCCAGACCTCGACCTCCAGGGTGTCGAACTTCGCCATCTCGGCGGCGGAGGGGAGAGCGATGTCTTTCTCGGCGAACTCGGACAGCGTCTCTCCCGTCCAGAAGGGGACGACGGTGGCCTTCTCGGCGGCGAGCGCGGCCTCTTTGTCGGCCTCCCAGTTGAAGAAGCGGGCCTCGTAGGAGGCATAAGCCAGGTTGGCCTTCCAGGGCCACATCTGAGCGTCGCTCAGCGCCTGATTGTACTGCTTCACGTCGGCGAAGTTGCCAATGCCGCGGATGCGCTGGGCGCGATCGATGGTGAACCCGGGTTGACCATGGGTGGTGAGCACCGTCTTCAGCCACCCGTCGAGCGCGCCGGCGCGCTTGGCCACGACGTGGAGGCGCGATTTCCAGGGCTCGGCCTTCTCGGGGCTGAGCTTGGCGAGATCGGCGTCGATCTTGGCCCGCATCGCGTCGGTGGAGGCCTTGGCCTTGGCCTCGGTGGAGAAGCCGGAGACGAAGAAGTAATGCACGTTGGCCGGCGAGAGGGCGATGAGCTTGGCCACGCCCTGTGTCCAGAGTGAGGTCTTGTCGAGGCCGGAGACGGCGAGGATGTCGGGGATGAAGACGTAGCTCTCGCAGCCGCTCCAGCGGGCCTTGAAATTCCAGGTATCTTCACCCACGAGATCGAGGGTGAAGTCGTCGGCGAGGTCGCGTCGGTGGGTGCCATAAGGCCCCTCGGAGAAGGCCCGCTCGGGGAGGCCGCCGAGCGCGACGCAGGCCGAGGGCGGCGGAGGCGCGTCGACGCCGGCGTCGATCATTTCGCCGCCCGCGCCGGTGGTCGCCGCCGACGTCGCGCTCGTGGTCGTGGTCGTGGTCGCTGTCGCGCTCGATCCACCCGATCCCGTGGGCTGCGCGGGGGTCGACGAGCACGCGAGGCCGAGAGCCGTCGCGGCGAGAGAGCAAGCCTGCACCAGGCGACGAGCGATCGATTCGCGCATGGCGGACACGATATCACTTGTGTTGGCCGGGCTGGAGGCGTCGTTGGCGAGGCGCCCACGGGACCACGATTTCGCACCTCGGCGGCCGTCCCCGCGCCGTCGCCGCGGTGCTAAGGGGACACCGCCCCTCGGCCGCGCGCCGTGGGAGGCGGAGAACCATGGCTCGACACTCGCACGGCTCGCCCACCTCGACGTCCTCTCGCTCGCGCGCCGCGCGCCTCGGCCTCGTCGCCGCGGCCCTGGGCCTCACCGGCTGCGCCGAGCCGCTGCCGCCCGAGTCGCCGAAGGTCGCCGAGGCGCCCAGCCTCGCGCAAGGCTATGCCGCCGCGCTCGCCGCCGAAGCGCAGGACTCGACCGCGGCCGCCCCGTTCCTCGATCTGCTCGACGCGGCCGTCGCCAACCCCTTCGCTCCCGGCGCCCAGGCCGCGGGCGCCGCCGCGCTCGACGCGCTGGTGATGGGCACGACCGCCGGGCTCGACGGGATGGGCTCGACGGCGATCGCCTTCCGCTCGCGCGAAGGCTTTCCGCGCGTGGTCGAGCGGCTCCGCCTCGCGTGGGCCGCCGCCGACAGGCCCGCCCTCCCCGACGCCGCGGGGACCATGGCGCGGCCCCCGGCGCTGGCGTTCCTGCGCGGAGGCATCGCCGCGGCGCTGCACGAAATGGCTTTATTTCAAGGCGATCTCGCCGCGTCAGAGGTCTGGGCCTCGCGGCGCGGGTGCGCGTCGACGGCGACGGCGGTGGCGCCCCTCGACTGGACGCCGCTGCGCGGGCTCAGCACCCCGCTGCCGATCGGACCGGACCAGGCCATCGAGAAGAGCTACGCCGGGATCCAGCCTTTTTCTGCGGCGATCACGCCCGAGATCGTGCACGCCGATCGCTGCGTGCTCGACGTGAACGCCACCAGCTACCTCGAAGGGACGCGGGCGCTGGTGGTCGACGTGATCGTCCCCTTCGCGCAGACGATTCACCTCGCGCTGACGTCGTCCGCCGCGGCGGTGGTCGAGGTCGGCGGGCTGCCGGCGTTGACACGCGCGTTCGAGGCGGGCGGCCGTCCGGTCGAGCGGCGCGCGTCGATCCGCGTGCCCGAGGGGACGCTGCGGATCGTGGTGAAGCTGGCGCAGCGAGGCGAGGCGAGCCAGGTCGAGCTCGACGTCCTCGGCGACGACGGGCTGCCGCTTCGCACCCACGCGCCGCACCCGGGCGAGTGGGCGAGGACGCGCGCGATCTCGGCGAGCGCCGAGGAGATCAAGCCGCTCGGGGCGAGCGAGAACGAGATGCTGCTCACGGCCGCCGGGATGCTCGCGCTCGGCGAGGCGCGCGCCGCGGAGCACCTTCTGGAGCAGGCGAAGACGCCCGGCGCGGACGCCGCCGAGACTCCGCCGTCGCCCAGCCCGGGGCTCGCGCTGCTCTACTCGCGCGCGATCGAGGCCGCAGAAGATCTGCCCGACACCAGGATGACGGAGCGGATCCGCGCCTCGCTGGAGCGGGTGCTCGCGACCTGGCCGAAGTCCTGGGAGGGGCGCATCGGCCACGCGCGCGCGACCGAGAAGCGGCGCGGGCTCGGCGAGGGCGCGACCCAGGCGCTGCGCGAGCTCGGCGCCGTGGCCGCGGGCGCGACGAAGGGCGACGACGTCGCGGCGCGTGACCGGATGTTGACAGCGTACACCGCCGTCACCGCGCGGCGCACGGCGATCCCCGATGTCGCCGAGAAGGCCTACACCGAGCTCGCCGCCGCGGCCCCCGGCTCGCCGCTGCTGGCCAGCGTCGACGCGCGCCTCCACCCGCGCGTGGGCGCCGCCGGCGTCGACGCGGCCTGCCACGCCGGGCTCGGCCGCGCCGACACCGACTGCCTCGACGCCCTCCGCGATCGCGGCGATTTCGCGGCGGCGCTCGTCGAGATCGATCGGCTGCGCAAGCTCCGCGACGCCCCCGAGGGGCTGCGCGACGTCGAGCTCAACGTCCGGATCCGCAGCGGCGATCTCCGGGGCGCGCTCGCGCTCCACGACTCCATGCACCCGGCCGAGCGGCGGATGCTCGACGCGCTCGGCTTCAGCGCCGGGCGCGGCGATCGGCGGGCCACGCAGTCGCGGCTCGCGCGCGATCGGCTCGCCGCGCGCGACGCGCCCTACGCCATCGATCCGCTGGTGCGCGCGCTCGGCCTCGAGCTCGATCCGGCGCCGCGCCTCGAGACCGAGGGCCGCAAGCTGGTGCTCGCCGATCAGAAAGAAGCCTTTTTGCCGGGCGCGGCGACGGCGGTGCTCCGCCACACCGAGCGCTACCAGATCGACGCGAGCGGCCTCGTGCACTTCGTGACCTACGATCTGC
>JBDTXR010000240.1:0-13649 GCA_040006075.1 Byssovorax sp.
GCCACTGCTGGGCGCGGCGGTAGACCTGCGCCGTGCCCTCGAGCGCGCCGTCGTGCGCGGGATCGACCGAGAGCACCGCCTGGAAGCAGGGGAGCCCGAGATCGGGCCGCGCGACCTTCTCGGAGTACCAGCGTCCGAGCCGGATAAACAAGGCGATCTTGGCCTCGGGCGGCATCTCTTTGTTGGTCGACGCGGTGCTGAGCTCTTGCAGCGCCTCGGCCCAGAGCTTCATGTCGCTCCCGGCGGCGCGCTCGAGATCGATGGCGTACGCGTCGTTCTGCGTGTCTTGCCCGAGGGCCTTGGCGAAGGCGAACGCAGCCTGCTCCTTGTCGTCGAGATCGCGCTGGTAGAGGTGCCCGATCTCGTTCAGGGCGCGGGCGCGCTCGGAGTGGCTGGTCGAGGTCTCGCTCCGGCCGAGGAGCATCTCGACCAGCTCCTCGTGCTTGCCGAGGTGCTTCCGGATCTCTTCGAGGGCCGTGAAGGTGATGTCGTCGTCGGGATCGAGCTCGAGCAGCGAGGTGTACACGCTCTCGGCCTTGGTCTGATCCTTGAGGGTCGACTCGTAGATCCGCGCGGCGCGGAACAGGAGCGCCTTCTTGAACTCGACGTTCTTGATCTTGGAGATCTCGTCGTCGCCGGCCTCGATGGAGTCGGCGGCGATGCTGAACGCGTCGGCGACCTTGTGCGCGTCGGCGCCGAGCTCGATCGCGCTCTCGACCGCGAGGGCGGCCTGACCGTCGCCCGGATCGGCGAGGAGCAGATCCACGCGCTCGTTGAGCTCGTCGTCGGTGATCCCCTTCTTCGCCTCTTTTCCGCCGGCCTTCGCCGTGGGCTCGAGCGCCTCGAGCACCGCCGCCACGTTCTTGAGGCGCGCCGCGGCCGTCTTCTGCAAGAGCTTCTGCGCCAGCTCGTCGAGCTCTTTGCCGACCCAGCCGCGCGGCGCGGTCGCGCTCGGCGCGGGCGCGTCCTTGGTGAGGTGGCCGATGGCGACGTCGACGCCGGTGTCGCCGGGGAACACCGGCTTGCCGGTGAGGACCTCGAACATCAGCGCGCCGAACGAGTAGAGATCGCTCGACAGATCCGCGGTCTTGCCGCGGAGCTGCTCGGGGCTCGCCGTCTTCAGCAGCGGAGCCGACGACCACGGCCCGCCGAGCAGCAGATCGCCGCCGAGGTCGACGAGGATCGGCCGCGACGTCCCGCCTTCGCCGCGCGCGACGATGACGTTGTCGAGCTTGATCGCCCCGTGGACGAGCTGCTTGTCGTGGAGCGCGCCGACGGCGCCGACGACGCCGCGGAGCAGGTTCCGCGCCTCGTTGATGTGGAGCGGGCCGGTGCGCCCGATCCGCACCGAGAGCGGCTGCCCTTCGATCGGCGCGTACGACACCCAGACGCGGCCGCCCTCGATGCCGACCTCGAGATCGGTCGGGAGGTTCTCGTGGCGGACCTTCGCGGCGAGGCGCACGCGGGTGAGGAACCGCCGGGCCGCGCGCGCGTCGCGCGTGGACTCGCGTCGGTAGACCTTGAGCGTGCGCTCGACGCCGTCCTTGGTCGCGCTGTAGACGAAGCCGCGCGGGCCTTCGCCGAGCTTCTTGGTGATCGTGAACGCGCCGAACGTCTCGCCGGGCTTGATCTCTTCGGGGAGCGTCAGGCCCTTCTGGCCGAGCTCGCGGATCCGGGGATCGACCTCGGTGCGGGAGGCGAGCACGGCGTCGAGCAGGGCCTCGATCGCGTCGACCTCCAGGCAGCGGTCGGTGAGCGCGCGGGCGAACGACGCCTTCGACGCGGCGCCGCCGATCTCGTCCGGCGAGAAGCCGAGGAGATCCGTCGAAAGCGCCATCATTTCTTCCAGCGAGAAGAGGCGCTCGAGCTCGCCTCGCACGATATCGATCGTCATTGAGTCTCCTCGGAGCCGGTACCGATCGCTCGCCTTCGGGTGCCACCCTGAACGTCGCCGCCGTGGCGACACATTTCCAGGACCCGCGGGCGCGGCGCGGGCGGATGTTAGCCAGGCTTTCGGTCCATCGCGAAGCACAACCGACGCGGACGTGACGAAAGGTTGACCAGCCCGCGCCCCTCGTGCGATGCGATCCTGGTGACGCCCACGACGCGGCTCCTCGAGCGCTTCCTCCCCGTGGCGATGCTCGTCGTCGCGGTGGTCGGCGCCCCGGTGATGATCTTCGCCCCTCAGGGCCTCCCGCGGCTCCGCGGCCTCGAGAAAGAGCTGGGCGACGTCGACGACGAGAACGCCGCGCTGCGCCGCGAAATCGACTCCTTGAAGGGTCGCGTCGGCCGCCTCCGCGACGATCCAGGGGCGGTCGAGCGCATCGCCCGCGACCACTTGGGCCTGGTCCGCCAGACCGAGGTCGTGTTCCAGTTCCAGACCCGTCGCTGACCGATCCCGACGAAACCTTGCTGCGGGCCGCCCTTCTCGCTGGCCCAACGGTCGGCGAGGTGGCAGTCCGCGGCGCAACGCGTCTATACTCGCCTGCCAATGGGGCCATGAGCGAGACCACGGGCGGCGGAGAAGGGGTGGATCCGCTCCTCGGTCAGACGATCAACGATCGCTACACGATCGTCTCGCTGATCGCTCGGGGAGGGATGGGCAAGGTCTACAAGGCCGAGCAATCGGCCCTGGGGCGCGTCTGTGCGCTCAAGATCCTCAGCCCGAACCACGACGGCACCCGCGATCCCGAGTTTCATCGGCGCTTCTCGCTCGAGGCGTCCACCGCGGCGCGTCTCAGCCACCCCAACACCGTCACCATCTTCGACTACGGCAAGGACGACGCGCACGAGGTCTACTACATCGCGATGGAGTTCCTGGATGGGCGCACACTGCACCGCGCCATCCACGAGGAGGGGTCGATCCCCGAGGCCCGCGCCAACCACATCGCCCAGCAGATCTGCCGCTCGGTCCACGAGGCCCACGCCCTCGGCGTCGTCCACCGCGATCTGAAGCCGGGCAACGTGCTCCTGTGCGAGCGCGGCGAAGAGACGGACTTCGTCAAGGTGCTCGATTTCGGCCTCGTGAAGGACGTGACGGGCAAGGGGCAAGACCTGACCCAGACCGGCGTCTTCATGGGCTCGCCCAAGTACATGGCCCCCGAGCAGGTCACCAGCGGCGAGATCTCGGCCCGCACCGACGTCTACGCCGTGGGGATCATCCTCTACGAAATGCTCTGCGGAAAGCCTCCGTTCGAGAAGCGGCAGAGCATGAGCACCCTGGTCGCGCACGTGAACGACGCGCCCCCGCCGCTGGCCGCGCGCAACCCCACCGCGTCGATCTCCCCGGCGATCGAGGCCGTGGTCATGTGCTGCCTCGAGAAGAGCCCCGACAAGCGCTACGCGACGATGCGCGACCTGATCAAGGCGCTGAAGCGGGCCAGCGGCGGCGACATCACCGACACCTACGAGAGCCTGCCGCGAGCCAAGATCGACTTCGAAGCGGCGGCGCTGCTCGCGGGCGAGTCGAGCGCGCGGACCAAACCCAGCAACGAGACCGGGCCCACGGCGTCGATCTCGCCGGACGCCGGGCCCTCGTCCACGCGCGGGCCGCCGTCGGTCACCCAGGCCTCGCTCGGCGGCGACTCGCTCGCGCCGCCGCAAGCGCCCCCGACCATCACCGGGATCGGACGCGCTGCGCCCGCGCCCACGTACCGGGTCTACGCGGTGGCCCTCGCGGCCGCGCTCATCGGCGGCGGCGGCGCCGCTCTCGTGCTCGCGCGTCGCCCGCCCGAGCCGGCGAGCCAGCCGCGGATCATCGAGTCGGTCTACGTGCCGGTCGCGGTCCCGGCCGCCGCGCTCGCCGTCACCGCGTCGAACCCGGCCGCGGGCCTTCGCCTGGTGCGGATCGAGACCGATCCGTCGGGCGCGCGCGTCTCGGATCGCGGCACCGAGGTCTGCCTCTCCACCCCGTGCGAGCTGGTGTGGAGGGGCGAGGGCGCGAAGCTCGAGCACCGCCTCCTGGCGACCCGCGTCGGCTTCAAACCAGGGATCATCGTGGTCGCCCCCGACGACGAGAAGGCCACCACGCGGCTCGAGCCGGTCAACGGCGACGCGACGATCCCCGCGGCCACCGGCGCGTCCACGCCCGCGACGGCGACGGCGACCGTCACCGCCGATCACGGGCCGACGGCCACGCCCGCGCCCGTCGCGGCTGCGGTCGAGGTCCCCACCGTGGCGCCCGTCATCCCCACGGCTACAGCCGTCGCGCCGACGCCCCCCGCGGTGCAGCGCTTCGAAGAGGGGATGACGCGCCCGACGCCGATCTCGGTCGTCGAGCCGGCCTACACGCGCGAGGCGCTCGAGGCCAGGGTCGAAGGCACGGTGATCGCCAAGTGCGTCGTCACCGTCTCGGGCGCTCTCACCGGCTGTCGGATCGTCAAGGGGGTTCCCCACATGGATCAGGCCGTGTTGAACGCCCTCGCCGCGAGCAAATACGCGCCGGCCACGCTCCAGGGAAAGCCGGTGTCCGTCGACTACATCTTCACGAAGCGCTTGGTCTTGGCGCGGTAGCTCTCAACGCAAACAGGCCACCACCTCGTCGCAAGTGGCCTTCTTCGCGCACTCGGTCTTGAGCTTCGTGGGAGCGGACTGGCACGCTACGCTCGGGTCCCCGTGAATTGGCGCACGGATCGTCTCGAGGGCAGCGAGGAGAGTGCCAGTTGACATGTAGGATATTGTGTTGACGAAAAGTTGTCCCTTCTCGACCCCCTCCGGTAGAGCCGAGGTCGACCATGGGTATCGAAGAGCATGTCCGCGGGCTGATCGAGGGCGCCCTCGCCGATCTGGCGAGAGACGGCGCCCTCCCGCCCGCGGTGCTCGGGGCGGCCTACGTCGTCGATCGGCCCAAGCGCGCCGAGCACGGCGATCTGGCGACCAACGCCCCGCTCGCGCTCCAGAAGCTCGCGCAGCGCTCGCCGCGCGAGCTGGCCGAGCTGCTGGCCGCGCCGCTGCGCCTCGCTGACGGCGTGCGCGAGGTGACCATCGCCGGCGCGGGGTTCCTCAACGTCCGCCTCACGCCGGCCCCGTTTCACGCGGTGCTGCGCGAGGTGCTCGCCGCGGGCCCGGCGTACGGCCGCGCGTCGGCGGCGACCGGGGAGCGGATCCTGCTCGAGTTCGTCAGCGCCAACCCCACCGGGCCGCTCCTGATCTCGCACGGCCGCGGGGCGATCCTCGGCGACGCCGTGGGGACGCTGCTGGAGGCTGTTGGCCACCGGGTCACACGCGAGTACTACGTCAACGATTTCGGTAACCAGGTCCGGCTGCTGGGCGAGTCGGTGCGGGCGATGCTGGAAGGGCGCCCCGCGCCCGAGGGCGGCTACGGCGCCGACTACGTGCGCGAGCTCGCGACGTGGCTCGGCGAGAACGCCAAGGACGCCGTGGCCGACGCCGATCCGATGGCGCTGGCCCGCGCGGCGGTGACGCGGATGCTCGACGGCGTGCCGGGATCGACTGCGCTCCCGGGGATCAAGCGCACCCTCGCGAGCCTCGGCGTGCGCCACGACGCGTGGTTCTCCGAGGAGAGCTTGCACCGCTGGGGCCGCGTCTCCGCGGCGCTGATCGAGCTTTCGCGGCGCGGCTACCTCGAAGAGCGCGAGGGCGCGCTGTTCTTCAAGAGCGAGAGCGAGGGCGACGACAAGGATCGCGTCGTGCGCAAGAGCGACGGCCTCTATACCTACTTCGCGAGCGACATCGCCTACCACGCCGACAAGGTCGCGCGCGGCTACGACCGGCTGATCGACGTGCTCGGCGCCGATCACCACGGCTACCAGGCCCGGGTGCGCGGCGCGCTGAAAGCCCTTGGCTCCCCGGCGGATCGGCTAGAGGTCCTGCTCTATCAGCTGGTGAGCCTGCTCCGCGACGGCAAGCCGTACAAGATGGGCAAGCGGCTCGGGAACCTGATCACCATCGAGGAGGTGGTCGACGAGATCGACGAGGCCGCGCAGCGCGTGGGCGCGGGCGCGGACGCGCTCCGCTACTTCTATCTCTCGCGTCGGAGCGACACGACCATCGATCTCGATCTCGAGGTGGCGAAGAAAAATTCGCTCGATAACCCGGTATTTTACCTGCACTACGGGTACGCGCGGGCCTGCTCGATCCTGGCGCGGGCCGACGAGGTCTTCCACGTGGGGACGTCGCGGCTGCGGCTGACTCCGGAGCTCGCGGCGCGGCTCGATCCCGACGAGCTCGCGATCGCGGCGACGCTGGGGCGCTTCCCGGCGCTGCTCGCCGAGGCCGCGGAGCTGCGCGAGCCGCACCGGATCCTGTTCTACGCGCAGGAGCTCTCGCAGGCGTTTCAGAGCTATTTCACGCGGCGGAAGGGCGATCCCGTCCTGCCGCAGGACCGGCACACGCGCGAGCCCGGCTGGGAGGCCCGCTGGGACTGGGACAAGACGCGGGCGCGGCTGCTGTGGATCGAGGCGATCCGCGCGGTGTACGGCGCGTCGCTGCGGATCCTCGGCATCACCGCGCTGACGCGGATGGTGCGGCTCGGGGAGGCTCGGGGCGATCGCGACGGCGCGGCACAGGCAACGGACGAGGACGAGGAGGCCGGATCATGAGAGGCGTGGACGAAAGGTTGGAGACGGCCGCGGTGCGGAACCTCGATGACATCCAGGAAGACGATCCGAGCGCGCGCCCGTCACGCGCCGGCGCGCTGGTGCTGGCCTCGCTCGGCGGCGCGGTGATCGTCTTCGCGGCGGTGGCGCTGATGCGATCGCCGCCGAAGGCTCGCGTGGTGAGCACCGATCCGCTCGGCGCCCTCGTCGCGCAGGCCCGGCCCGCGAGCTCGGCGCTCGCCGCGCCGGTCGAGGTCGGCGAAGACGTGACGTTCCCCGGCACGCTCTCGGACGCCAAGCGACCGACCACGGCGCTCGAGGCGGTGCGCGATCTCAAGGCCGCGGGGCCCTCCTCGTCGGCCGCGGCGCTCCCGTTCGTGCTCCCGCCCGGCGCGCCGACCACGCCGCCCTCCGCTGCGGATCGCCTGCCGATCGTGCCGCTCCCCGCGCAGCACATGCTCCAGATCGGCCCGACCGAGGACGCCCCCGGCGACACGCTCTCGGCGATGGCGCGGCACGTCTCGCGCGACGAGGGCGCCGAGACCGCGCCGATCGGCACGCCCGGCGGCTACCAGCTCCAGGTGAGCTCGTTCAAGACCCAGCCCGAGGCCGACGCGTTCGCCGCCGCGCTCCGTCGTCGCGGCCACAAGGCCTACGTCGAGCCCGCCAACGTCAAGGGGCGCGGGCTCTGGTATCGCGTGCGGATCGGGCCCTTCAAGTTCCGCCACTCCGCCGGCGTGTACCGCCAGGAGTTCGAGAGCAAGGAGCGGATGGTGACCTTCATCGTCGATCCGCCGAAGCTCGCGCCGCACGCCAAGGCGGCGGACGACGACGACACGCTCTGATCGCGATCGGCCTCGAAATCAGGGCGCGAAGCGCGCTCCGGTGTCGGTGACGCCGCTCTTGGCCTTGCCCCCCCAGACGATCATCTCGACGCCGGTCCACACCGCGGTGTGACGCTGGCGCGGGGTGATCGTTGGAGCTGCAACGATCGGCTTCCAGGCGCCGCCGCCCGCGCCCGGCGTCCACACGCCGCCGTCGCCGAGCGCGGTCACGCAGGCGTCGCCGCCGCAGCCGCCCCAGATCATCATCGCGCTGCTGGCCCACACCGCGGAGTGCTCGGTGCGCGGCGACGGCGCGCCGGTCGTGGAGATCGGCGACCAGCTCCCGTTGGAGTCGGTCGCGGGATCGAAGGCGCCGCCGTCGTCGAGGTACGGGCCTCCGTTCCAGCCGCCCCAGATCAGCATTTCGGTGCCGGTCCAGAGCGCGGTGTGGCCTTCGCGCGGGCCGGGCGCGCCGACGAGATCGGTGTCGTTCGACCACACGCCCGGCGCGCCCGGCGTGAGCTGCACGCCGTCCTTGTGCCAGTCGCCCAGATCGCTCCCGCCCCAGAAAATCGCGCGCGCGCCGCTCCAGACCGCGGAGTGGCTCAGGCGTGGACCCGCCGCGCCGGCGACCGGGAGCGCGGCCCAGGTGTCGGTCGCCGGATCGTACGAGGCGCCGCCCGCGAGCGCCGCGCCGTTGAACCCGCCCGAGACCACGAGGAGCTTGTCGGTCCAGACCATCGCGTGCTCGGTGCGGCCCGACGGCGCGCCGACGGTGCTCATCGTCGCCCAGGTATCGGTGGTCGGATCGTAGATCCCGCCGGTGCTCTCGTAGGTCGCCGCCCCGAAGCCGCCCCACACGATCATCTTCGAGCCGGTCCACGCCGCGCGGTGCGAGTGGCGCGCGGGCGGCGCGTTGATCGCCGACGTCGGCGCCCAGGTGTCGGTCGCCGGATCGTAGACGCCGCCCGTCGCCGTGACGCTCGGCGCGCCGGTGATGCTGCCGCCCCACACGATCATCTTCGAGCCGGTCCACACCGCGGTGTGACGCTGCCGCGGAGCCGGCGCGCCCGTCGCGGCCGTCGGCGTCCAGCCACACGCGGCGAGCTTGGTGTGCGTCGCCTGGCCCGTCGCTGCGTCGCACGCGTCGGCGGTGCAGGCGTCGCCGTCGTCGATCGTCACCGGCGCGCCGCTCACGCACTGACCGAGGCCGTTGCACGTCTCGGCGCCGTTGCAGAGATCGGCGTCGGCGCAGGCCGTCCCCGCGGGCGCGAGGGTCGACGTGCACGCGCCGTCGACGCAGCTGTCGCTGGTGCACGGATCCCCGTCGTCGCACTCGCTCGCGGCGACGCACACCGGCGGCGGCGCGTCGGCCGCGGCGTCGATCGCCACGTCGGCCGCCGCGTCGCTGCCGGCGTCGAGATCCGGATCGTCGGCGGGCGTCGGGAAGGCGACGAGGGGGCACCCCGCGACCGAGAAACCAAGGGCGAGAGCAACGAAGGGCGCGGAGGCGCCGGCGACGATCATCACGCTGCGGCGCATCCCGAACGGCTACACGGATCCGCGGCAACGTTCAACGTGGTGTGCTCACCGGATGCATGAAGTGCGCATCCCTTGCGCCCGGCGAAATCGCTTTCGAGTGGGCGAGAACCCGGCGATGATGCGAGACGATGCCTCGACCCACGCTCGCAGATGCCCCGGGCCGCGCGCCGACCGCGACGCGCCTTGCCGCTGCGCTGGTGGATTCCGGGGTGGGGGTGGGTCCCCGTGGATGGATAACGGAAGGCTCAGTGGATCCTCGAAGATCCCGCCTGTAGCGCGGAATTTTCCAACGATTCCGCGGAAGCTAGCCTTTCCCGATCCTGGTCCAGGAAGTGCACAGAGAGTGAAACGGCAATGAAATTTTCCACCTCGAGTTCCTGGCTGCTGCTCGCTGCGCCTCTCGGCGTCGTGGTGGTGCTCAGTTGCACGGTGGTACCCGGCGCCGGGATGACGACCGGCACGACGAGCGGCGACGCCGCGACGGGCGCCGGCGGCGGCGGCACGGGCAGCGGCGGCACCGGCGGCGGCCTCCCCGCGGGGGCGACCGGCAAAGACGTCTTCGACTCGTTCAAGGCCGATATCCTCGGCGAGTGCGGGGCCTGTCACAAGCTCGGCGGCGTCGCCGACGCGCCGTTCCTGGCCCTCCCCGACGTGTACTCGAGCATCGCCGCGTGGCCGGGGATCATCACGCTCACGCCGACGTCGAGCATCCTGCTCAAGCACCCCGGCGAGGTCTCGCACGGCGGCGGCATGGCGCCGGACATGTCGAAGGGCCTGCGCGTGAAGGTGCTGGCCTGGCTGCAAAAAGAGGCGCTCGACATCCCCAAGCCGACCGAGGCCACCAAGCCGTACATCACGCCGTTCAAGCCGCTGCTCAAGGGCGCCTTCAACACCGTGTACCTCGATCCGCTGGGCAAGGCGCTCGAGAGCTCGTCGATCTCGTTCAACGCGGTGGAGCTCGGCAGCCCCCCGTCGATGCTGGTGCTGACCCACGTCGAGGTCCACCCTGTCGCCGACACCACGATCCACCTCGTGCACCCGATCTTCTCCGTGTACCCCGACGGCGGAGGCGAGGAGCCGGACCCGATCGACAGCCTCTCGAACGTCGATCAAACCATGGATCTCAACACCGATCCGATGCTCGGCACCGGCACGGTGATCCTCACCAACTGGACGAAAGACGGCCGCCTCGGCCTGGCCTTCGAGACCGCGGAGGTCACGGGCGCGGGCACGCCGCTCGCCGGTTGCAAGAGCAACGCGAGCAAGGACCTCTTCCTGAAAGATGTCGTGCCGCAGCTCCAGTACTGCGCGGCCACCTGCCACAGCGGGATGATGGACAAGCCCACCGCGGCGATGAACCTGTCGAAGCTCGCGCAGATGCCGGTCGACGAGATCTGCGCGACGGTCCGCGCCCGCATCCACCCCGGCGACCCCGACACGAGCGACATTCTCGTCGTCACCGATCCGGGGAAGCAGGTCGCGCACGGCTACAAATTCGCGGGCAACAAGAGCAAGTACAGCGCCTTCAAGACGGCGGTGTCGCCGTGGATCAATCTGGAAAAATGAGAGGCACCTTCCCATGAGGCACCTGGCTCACCCCTTCATCGGGGCGCTTTTCGTCGCGGCAATCGCGACGGCAGGCTGCAAGAAGAACGATCCGGGCGAGCTGCTCGGGGCCGGCACGTCGAACGGCGAGTGCCCGAGCGGCGCAGGCGGCATGAGCGCCACGACGGCCGCCGCGACCACGGGCGGCGTCGGCGGCGCGATGAGCACGGCGGCCTCGACCAGCGCGGCCACGGGGACCGGCGGCGCGGGCGGCGCCCTCACGGGCACGGTGCTCGATCAGCGCAAGAAGAGCTACACCGAGGCGCTGCGCACCGCGAGCTTCAAGCTCGTCGGCAACGCCCCGACGCTCCAGCAAATCGAGGACCTGAAGAGCTCGTCCGATCCGCAGAAGGACTACGAGGCCGACATCGACGCGATGATGGCCGACGTCCGCTTCGCCAAGAGGATGATCGCCTTCTGGCAGAACACGATGCGG
Source organism: Byssovorax sp. (assembly GCA_040006075.1). Lineage (GTDB taxonomy): Bacteria > Myxococcota_A > Polyangia > Polyangiales > Polyangiaceae > JANYGI01. The sequence goes on from JBDTXR010000240.1 coordinate 10,965, forward strand.
CTCGGCGGCTCGGCGGGCGGCGGCAAGCCCACGCGCGACACGGCGCCCACCTTCGCCGCGCGCCTCACCGTCGAGGGCACCAACCTCGGCAATCTCTTCACCGCGACGTCGAACACCTGCCCGACGTTCGACGGCACGGTGTTCGTCGACGGCGACTGCACCAACGGGCCGATCACCGCGGGCATCCTCGCCGATCCTGGGCTGCAATCGCAGTACTACGGCAACCTCGCGTTCCGCCGCGTCCGCTTCTTCCAGGAGACGTTCGCCTGCCGCAAGCAGCCGGCCGAGCTCTCGGCCATGCCCACGCCCATCGGCACCAACGGCCAGAGCTACACCTCGCCGTGGGACTTCAAATCGATCGCCGGCACCGACAACGGCGGGCGGATCGACTTCCACGATGTGTCCTCGGCCATCTGCGCCAACTGCCACACCTCGTCCAACCACCGCGCGCCGCTGTTCGCCAACTTCGACGACTCGGGCAAGTACCAGCCGACGATTCAGGTCCAGGTCCCGGTCGCCATGCTCCCGGCGGCGGTCATCGACGACTGGCTCCCGCAGACCAACACGCCGTCGGGAATGCCGGAGGGCCCCGCGTGGAAGTACCTGGTCCCCACCAAGGATCTGACCGAGCTCGGCGCCGCGATGGCGGCCGACGACGAGGTCATGACCTGCGCTGTTTCCCGGGTGTGGAACTACGCCATGTCCAAGGGCGACATCGTCAACGACGCGGCGACGGTGGCCCCCGAGGTCATCGCGCCGCTCTACAAAAACTTCAAGCAGAACGGGTACAACCTCCGCTCTGTGATTCGCGCCGCGTTCGTCCACGAAGACTTCGTGAGGTTCTAGGCCATGAAGCTCTCCACCATGAAATGGGCGACGCCCAGCCTGATCGTTGCTGCCACGCTGGCTCTGTCGGCGTGCGCTGATCCCGTCCACCCGAACAGCACGGGCAACTGCTCCACCGCGACCAGCGGCGGCACCGGAGGCTCCGGCTCCATGTCGGCGACGACGGGATCGGGCACCACCGCGTCGTCGAGCGTCAGCTCCGGCACCGGCACGATGGAGATGGCCACGCCCGGCGGCCTCACCACCGGCAAGGACGGCAACACCTTCGATCACTTCAACGATCCCGGCGCGAGCGGGGCCAAGGATCCGTTCGAGATCCTGAAAGAGCGCGCCGAAGAAGGGCCTCCCGAGGTCCGCACCCGGCTGCACTCGTGCACCAAGATCCCCTACGCGTCGCTCGGCGACTTCCTCACGTCGCGCGGCGTGAACCTCAAAGCGACCTCGAGCGGCGGCGCTCCGAAGACGGCCGGCGAGCTTTACGCGAGCGGCACCGACGCCCTCGGCGTGGCCCGCTTCGACGCCCGCGAAGGCGAGACGTACTTCCACACCACGGCCGGCGCCACGAAGCTGTTCGACATCTTCACGCAGGCCGCACCCGAGATCATCGCCAACATCCAGAACGTCGACGCTTGCAAGATCAACGGCGCCGGCAAGCCGATGTTCGACGCCATGACCGGCGCCTGCGTCTACGAGTCGCTCTCGTGCATCATGGGACGCCCCGCCACGGCCGACGACATGACGCTGTGCAACCTGATGCTGGCCCAGGCCGCAAAGGGCGACGCCAACGATCTCACCATCAAGCGGAACATCACCGTCGCTGCGTTCCTGAGCGCCGCGAACACCTGCGAGTGATCGAGGAAGAACGACCATGAGCAATCCCCGCTTGAAAGACCTCCGCGGCGAGTCCCGGCGCACGTTCCTTCGCCTCTTCGGCGCGGCCGCCGCCGCGTACGCGATCGACCGCACGCGCGCCCTCAACTGGCTCTTCGATCAGGGCGGCGACGCCCTCGCCGGGCCGGCGGCGTGCGCCGTCACCAACCGCTCGGTGCACATCATCGGCGGCAACGGGAGCTTCGCCTGGTTCCAGCTCCTCTGGCCTCACCTCGAGGTCGCCACCTCGGCCGACACCTCGGTCGCGTACCACTCGTTCGACGTGCCGGGCTTGCCCTACAACCCGGGCGGCGCCGACAAGCCGTTCTACTACGCGCCCGAGGCGCCCTGGGTCGTCAACGGCACGCCCACGCGCCCCGTCACCGGCTTCATGGCCGGCGCCAACGAGACGCACACCCAGACGCCGACCACGCCGAACATCGTCGCCAACAACGCGACCATGCTCGCGACGGTGGCCTCGATCCAGCGCGCGACGCCGTGCTTGCTCCCGGTCATCGGCGTCGAGCCGGTGAGCTTCGGCAACGCGGCCGGCGCGCCGTCGATCGCCACCGTGCCGAGCGCGCAGGGCATGATCGAGCTCTTCAACAGCGCGGCCTCGCAGCTCACGCTGTTCGCGCAGGAAGACAAGAACCTCTACGAAACGTACTACAAGGCCATCGTCAGCCTCCGCGACGCCGCGGGGCGCCCGACCTGGACGCGGCACCTCGACACCGCGAAGACGGCGACCAACCTGCTCGGCCGCAACCTCTCCACGCTGCTCACGCCGACGCAGGCCGACCTCGACTCGTACGGCATCACCGCGCTCAACGCCTCGACCGCAGGTGCCTCGGCGAAGATGCGGCTCACCAACTTCGGGCGCGCGCTGATCACCACGGCGAAGTCCTTCAAAATGAGCCTCACCAACAGCGTGATCCTCGGCCTCTCGCCCGGCGCGACCAGCGAGCAGAC
>JBDTXR010000241.1:0-13604 GCA_040006075.1 Byssovorax sp.
TCTCCACCACGATCGGCAACGCGATCGCCCAGAACCGGGTCGCCCACGCCTTCCTGTTCACGGGCGTCCGCGGCGTCGGGAAGACGACCAGCGCGCGCATCCTCGCCAAGGCGCTCAACTGCGCCACCGGGCCGACGGCGACGCCTTGCCAGGTCTGCCCGCAGTGCGTCGAGATCACCGCCGGGCGCGACATGGACGTCCAGGAGATCGACGGCGCCAGCTACACCGGCGTCGACGACGTGCGGCGGCTCCAGTCGAACCTCGGGCCGCAGCCCTCGCGCGACCGCTTCAAGATCTTCATCGTCGACGAGGTCCACATGCTCTCCAACAACGCGTGGAACGCGTTCTTGAAGACGCTGGAAGAGCCGCCGCCGCACGTGAAATTCATCTTCGCGACCACCGAGGTCCACAAGGTCCCGATCACGATCCTGAGCCGCTGCCAGCGCTACGACTTCAAGATGATCACCGCGCAGCGCATCGCCGGTCGGATGCGCTTCGTCCTCGATCAAGAGAAGATCGGCGCCGAAGACGGCGCGATCTCCGCGGTCGCGCGCGAGGCCGCGGGCAGCATGCGCGACGCGATGAGCCTGCTCGATCAGGTGATCGCCTGGGTCGGTCCGGGCGAGAAGCTCACGGCCGAGGGCGTGGCTCGCGTGCTCGGCATCGCCGATCGCGTGGTGCTCCATCGCCTCGCCGAAGCGGTGCTCGACGGCAACGCGGGCGAGGCGGTGCGCATCGTCGGCGACCTCGCGCGCGAGGGCTACGATCTGCCCCACGTCGCGCGCGATTTCCTCTCGCATTTGCGCGATCTGGTCATCGCCAAGGTCTCCGACGATCCGGCTCCGCTGCTCGATCTCGCCGACGAAGAGATCGGCGACGTGAAGGCCCTGGCGGCGCGATCGAGCGTCGACGATCTCACCCGCCTGCACCAGGGCTTCTCGAAATCGTTCGACGACGTGGTGCGGAGCGGACAGCCGCGCGCGTCGCTCGAAATGACGCTGGTGCGCCTCGCGCGGCGCCCGCCGTTGCTCCCCGTCGACGAGCTCTTGCGTCGCCTCGGCGATCTCGAGCGGCGCCTGGGCGGAGGCGGCGGAGGCGGCCCCGCAGGGAGCCCCGGCGCGCCGCAGAACCGCGGCCCCGCGCCCGGCGGCAGCGGTGGTGGTGGCCCGGCCCCTGGCGGCGGGCAACGACGTCAGTACGGCGGCGCCGGCGCCACCAACGAAGCCGCGCCGTCGGCGCCCGTCGAACCTCCACCCGTCGCGGCCGCGCCACCACCACCGACAGCGGTCGGTATATCCGCTCCACCGGCGGCGGCCGCCCCGGCACCGTATGCCGCGCCGCTGACCTTCACCGCACCTCCGGCGGCAAAGTCCCCTCCTTTGGTGGCAGCACCGGTTGCCACCAACGTCGCGCCCCCGGATCCAGGCGCCTTTGCGGCGCCCGCCGCCGCGCGACCCACCCCGCCTCCACAAGCCCCCTCTTCGCCTCCGTCCGGGCGGCCCGCGGTTAACGGGGGTATCCCCGCGTCGCAGTTCGTCCCGCCGACGAACCAGCAGGCGCCCCGCCGACCGTCAGCTCCTCCGCCCCCGTCGTTCATGACCAAGCCGGACGCCGCCCCGCCGCGCGCGCCGCGCTTCGACTTCGACGTCCCCGCGTGGCGCAGCGTCCTCGATCGCGTCCGCACCAGCAACGGCAACCTGGCCGTGAGCCTGGAGTCGGTCGGGGTCATGGCGTTCACCGCCGATCGCGTCGAGCTCGGCTACGAAGCCCACGAGTTCCACGTCATCGATCTCGTCACCGAGGCCTCCGCGCGAGAGACCCTCGCCGCGGCCCTCCGCGCGCATTTCGGCCGCGGCCCCGAGCTGATCTTCAGCGTCACCACCGCCAAGAGCGGCACGGTGTCCCAGGTCCTCGGCGCCGAGAAGAGGGCCAAGCTCGACGCCGCCCGCCGCGGAGTCGCCGAGCACCCCCTCGTCACAGCCGCCATCGAGCTGCTCGGCGCCGAGCTCCGCGACGTCAAGCTCTCCGCCGAAGCCGAAAGCTGACCCACTCCGGATCCCTCCGAGCGACTCTCCCTCGGCGGGACTCTGGATCTTCGCTCAGGGCTCCTTGGTCATCGGCCCGCTGCCACCGTACTTGCTCCGCTGCTCGGCGGTGAGGCTGCGCGCTCCGGCGATGGCTCCAAAGGCCGTCGCGCCCTCGGTCGCGGTGCGGGCGTAGGTCTTGAAATCCACGGTGTAAAGGCCGAAGCGCGGCTTGAAGCCCTGGGCCCACTCGAAGTTGTCGTAGATGCTCCAGTGGTAATAGCCACGCACGTCGACGCCCTCCTGACGGGCCTTGTCGATGGACTCCAGGGCGCGGACGATCATCTCGGCCCGGCGCGTCCCGACCGTGGTGGCGATCCCCGACTCGGTCACGGTGAGCGGCAGATCCGGCCAGCGCTTCCCGAAGTCCGCGAGCACGGTGTAGAGGCCCTCGGGGTGGTGCTCGTACTTCATCGCCGGGACGACAAAGGTGGGATCGACGGGGGGCACGCAGGCGCCGAAGTCGAAGATGTCGTAGCAGGGAGTCAGGTCGAGCACCGGGATCAGCGGGTTGGCCGCGGTGACGCCGGCGCGGAAATAGTATTGCACGCCGAGCCAGTCGAGCGTGCCTTTCCACTCCGGGTGGGGCTCGTCCAGCTTGCCGTCGAGATCGGTGTCGAAGGAGCCCTGACGAATAGCCTCCACGAACAGGTACTCGTAGACCCACAGCAGCCGATCGCGGGCGGCGATGTCGACCGGGTTCTTGCTGATCTTGTTGCTCCGCGCCGGGACCCACTCCTGCGCTCCGTGGGTGAAGCCGACGCTCGCCGCCACCCCGTCGCCGTCGGCGTCGATGGTGTCGGCCTCCTTGATCGCCTTGTACATCGCCGCGTGAGCCGCGATGTAATTCTTCATCGCCAGGCCCAGGTGCTCTTTCACCTTGTCGTCGATGATCGCCGCCTTGCCGGGCGGGCTGGTGCCGACACCGTACGACGCGAGCAGGTAGTTCACCGGCTCGTTCACCGTGCACCACTCGTCGACGCGATCCCCGAAGCGCTTGGCCAGCAGGCGCGCGTGATCGGCCAGCTCCTTCACCACCAGCGGGCCTCCCACGGCGCTGTCGAGGCCGCAGAGGTTCTTGTCGCCCGGTCCGTTGACGCAGGCCCGATCGCGCGGATCGTCGACCCAGACCGGGTTGGAGAAATGATGAATGGTGACCATGGGCCGGATGTGCCGGGCCACCAGCGCGTCGAGGAGCTTGCTGTAGTGGTCGAGAGCGGCCTCGTCGATCTGGTCCCTCACCGGCTCGACCCGGGCCCACTCGATGCTGAAGCGGTACGAGTCGAGGTGCATCGCGGCGAGCAGATCGATGTCGGCGAGCGAGAGCGTGTAGCCCTTCGAGGCCTCGCCGACGAAGGTGCCTTTGCCGAGGCCGTCGGGCGCCGGCGCCGTCCACACGAACCAGTCCGTCGTCGTGTTGCTGTCCTCGATCTGCGTCGCGGCGCTGGCCGCGCCGAAGCGGAAGCTGCCTTTACCCGAGGTGGCCGAGGTGCTGCCCATCGCCGGCCAGGCGATGGCGCTCGGCCCCGCGTCGGCGGGAGGCGCCGTCGTCTCGCCGCTGGAGCAGCCCACCGTGAGCGTGGCAACGATCGGAAGCCCGAGGAGCACGAAGCGCGAACGACGCATGTTCCGTTTGTATCACTGGACGGCCGCCGGTAGTAAGGTTCGCCGAATTCACCCGTTCCGGGGGCCCCGATGGAAAACTCGTACCTCTCTCCAAGATCACCGGCCGTGCGCCGGATCGCCGCCGCGCTCGCGCACCTCGCGGCCCTTCAAATCGTCACCGGGTGCGGCGCCGCCGCTTCTGCTGCCCCCGAGTCGGCGCCGATGATGGCGATGGGCGCGCCGCAGTCCGCGCCCGCCGCCGAGGCCATGGCCGCGCCCCCGCCGATGGCCGCTCCGATGCCGTCGATGCCGCAGCCGCAGGACGTCGACGCGATGTCCGGCGCGCCGTCGGCTGCCTCGAAGCCGCCCCCCTCGGCGGCGCGGGCGTCCGGGGCTCCGTCGCGCGCCCCGAGCACACCCTCGCGACCCGGCACGTCCCCGAAGGATCCGGGGCGCCCCGCCGGACCCACCAAGGCTCCTCCGCCCGGAAAGGCCCCTCCTCCTGCGAAGACGGCGGGCGCGCCGGCCGGCGGCGACAAGGCCCCTCCCGGTACCGACAGGCCCGCTGCCCCCGTCGCGCCGCTCCTCATCTACGTGGGCGATCTCGCGATGGTGGTCCTCGACGACGCCGCCTTGCCGAAGACCATCGATACCATCATCGACACGGCCGAATCGCTCGGCGGCTACCTCGCCGGCCGCAAGGACACCAGCGTCCAGATCCGCGTCCCCTCGTCGCGCTTCCGCGAGAGCCTGCAATTGCTCGAGAAGCTCGGCGAGATCACCCATCGATCGGTGACGGCCGACGACGTGTCCGAGCAATACAGCGATCTCGAGGTCCGCCTCACCAACCTCAAGGCCACACAGAAGCGCCTGCACGAGTTCCTGGGCAAGGCCAACACCATCCCCGACATGCTCACCATCGGACAGGAGCTCGAGCGCGTCTCCGGGGAAATCGAGGCGATCGAGGGCAAGATGCGCTTCCTCCGCTCGCGCGCCGCCTTCTCGGTGGTGACGGTGAACCTCTCGGTCAAGCCCAAGGCCGCCGTCCTCGTGGCCAAGGTCGACGAGACGCCGCCGCCTCCGCCGCGCGAGATCGCGCTCCCCATCGACTGGCTCCCTCGCGTGGGCCTCGACACGCTCCTCAACGTCCGCTGAAGAAGGAGGCCAATCATGAAGCTCAGAATCCCGCTCTCGCTCTCGATCCTCCTCTTCGCCGCCTCGGCGCTGGCCACGGCCTGCGGTCCCACCGTCACCCTGCAAACCCCGCCGGGCTTCGCCGTGCTCCCGAAGCAGACGGAGTACATCTACCGCGCCGCCAGCGCCGACGGCGTGGTCCTCGCCGTCCGCGTCGAGCAGAACAAGCCCACGGGCAACCTCGACTTCTGGGCCGAGGTCCTCGACACCCAGCTCCGCCAGGGCGGCTACAAGCCCGACGGCAAGCCCGAAGACGTGAAGTCCGCCACCGGCATCCCGGGCAAACGACTGAAGTACACCCGGCAAAACCAGGGCCGGACGTACCGTTACTGGGTCTCGGTCTACGTGACCGAGACCCACGTCTACTGCGTCGAGGCCGGCGGCGACGAGGACCGCTTCAAGGGCAAGGCGCTCGAGACCATCCAGAAGGCCAGCGATTCAGCCACGTTTGGCTGAGAGCGTCACTTCGGAACGACGGGCTTCAGGCCAAGCGTCGTCGTGAAGAGGATGTTCGAGCCGCCCTTGTGCCGCTCGGCCGAGAAGAAGTCCAGGGTGTGCTCATCGCCCTTGCTCAGCCCGAGGCTGTCGAGGCTCACCTCGGCCGTCTCGGGCCCGTGGATCCCTCCCAGGTTGATGACCAGGGTTCCGTCGATGTAGACGAACACGTCGTCGTCGCCGCGAAAGTGGAAGAACTCCCCGCCCATGTAGGTGAACGAGGTGTGGAGCTCGACAGTGAACGAGTAGTTGTGCGCGTCGCCCTGGTCGCCGAAGGCCGTCGCGTACATCGAGCCGTCGTCGATGGGAAAGAACATCTTGTCGGACCCGGGATCGCCGTACGGAACACCGGTCTTGTTGCTGTCGTACTCGTAGGCCGAGCCGTTGCCGCCGCTGAGCTTCAGCGGATAGTCCACGCGCAGGTTGGTCCCAGGGACGTCGCGATACCACTGATCGAACGCGGCCTTGCCGTGCGTGCACAGCGTCTGTCCCGAGCTCTTGTACACCGGCTTCCCATCGGCGCCGAGCTTGTCGGCGACGATCGCCGTGTCGTCCCAGGGCCCCAGGTAAGAGTCGTTGGGGCTCCCGTTCTGATCGGTGTGCGGCACGTTCTCGAAGTCGGGGTTCGTCGTCGAATCGCCCGCATTGTAGAGGCGAAAGTCGCGAATGACCGCCACGAGCGCGTCACTCGTCGGGCCGCCGCTGCCGGTGCCACCGCTCCCGGGTCCGGCGTCGGGGAAGCCCAGATCGACACCCCCGGTCCCGCCGCTCCCGTCGGTACCCGTCGAGGTCGCCGTCGCCCCGCCCGACCCGGTGCTGGGATTGGGAGTCTGCCCCGGTCCGCTGGAGCACCCGAGCGGGAGAGCAGCGGCGAGGAGCGCGACGGCAATTCTTCGGTTCATGCGGCTGATCTCCGGAGCTGAGGGAAGGCGTGATCGCGAGCCCGCGAAGCGATATGGCAAGATACGCGCCGCTCCGGATTGTGCTCGACGCCGCGGCAGCGATCGTCCCTGGGACGCGAGACAGGGTGATCGCCCAGATCGCGGGTGTGATCCGCTGGATCGCGCGATCGCTCGATCTTCCGCCGATCGCGGGCCCTCGATCGCTGGCCGGGATCCTGCCTATCGCGCTGCGAGGAGTCCCCCGATCATGCACCTCGATCTCAGGTATCTGGCGCTCGTATCCTTCCTCATCCCCCTGGGGTGCAGCTCTCCTGATCACGGCGGGACAGGCGGCGGTAGCTCCGCGTCGGGCGGCGGGGCGACGTCGGGCGCGGACGTAGTGACGAGCGGCGGCGGCGCTGGCAACAGCGGATCAGGGGGAGTCGGCGCCACGAGCGGATCGACCTCGTCGGGGTCCAGCGGCGGGCCAGATCTGCCTCCTCCGGCGCTCCGCGGGGCGACGCTGCCCTACTGGGAGTACGAGGCCGAGGGCGCCACGACGACTGGCACTCTGCTCGACGCGAGCCGGGCGCAGGGCGATCTCGCGGCCGAGTCGTCGGGGCGGCGCGCGGTGCGACTCGATGCCACGGGGCAGAACGTTGAATTCATGCTCGAGCATCCGACAAGCTCCATCGTGGTGCGGTATGCGCTGCCGGACTCGCCCGGCGGCGGCGGGATCGACGCCACGCTCGGGCTCTACATCAACGGGGTTCGCCGGCAGAGCCTCGCCCTCACCTCGCGCTATGCGTGGCTCTACGGGGGAGAGGCGGACTCGGCGAACAACAGCCCCGGCGGCGGCGCGCACCACTTCTTCGACGAGGCGCACGCCCTGATCGGCGACGTCCCCGCGGGCGCCACGATCACCCTGCAAAAGGACGCGGAGGACACCGCCGCCTACTACGTGATCGATCTGGTCGACTTCGAGCAGGTCGCCCCGCCGCTGGCGCAGCCGGCAGGGTCGCTCTCGCTCACCGATTTCGGCGCGATACCCGACGACGGGCAGGACGACGGCGCCGCGATCCAGAAGGCGATCGACGCCGCGAAGTCGCAGGGCAAGGTGCTCTGGATACCGAAAGGCATCTTCGACAGCGCCTCGACGCCCTTCGTGGTCTCGGGCGTCACCATCCAGGGAGCGGGGATGTGGTACTCCACGCTCCACGGGGCAAAAGCCCAGTTCAAGGTGTCTGGAAACGACAACAAGTTCAAGGACTTCGCCGTCTTTGGCGAGGTCACGGCCCGCCACGACGACCAGGGAGAGAATGGCTTCGACGGCCCCGCCGGCACCGGCTCGCGCCTCGAGAACCTCTGGATCGAGCACGAGAAGTGCGGCTACTGGGTCGGCAAGGGGGCCTATCCCGGCGCGCCCGACAAAGCCCTCACCGACGGCCTGGTCATCCATGGACTCCGCGTCCGCGACACCTTCGCCGACGGGGTGAACCTCTGCAATGGCACGAAGAATTCGATCGTCGAGCAGTCCTCTTTCCGCAACACCGGCGACGACGCCATCGCGTTCTGGTCGCCGTCGTTCGACGGGATCGCCGACGAGGGCAACGTCGCTCGCTTCAACACCGTACAGCTCCCCTGGCGGGCCAACTGCTTCGCGGTCTACGGCGGCAAGGACGGCGCGATCGAGGACAGCGTCTGCGCCGATACCGTAGAGTATCCCGGGATCCTGATCTCCTCGGGCTTCAGCGCCCGCCCCTTCGACGGGACGACGCACGTGGAGCGCACCACGCTCACCCGCGCGGGAGGATCGATGTACAGCCAGGAGCACGGCGCCTTGAAGCTCTTCGCCGATCAGGGCCCGATCACTGGCCTCGTCGTGCACGATCTGAGGATCACCGATCCCACGTACTCGGGGATCCACGTCCAGGGCCCCAACCCGGTGACCGGCAGCTCGCTCGACGGCGTGCAGATCAGCGGCGCCGGCGCGGCGGGGATCCTGATCAACTCCAATGCTCAGGGCGGCGTCCAGGCCAGCAACGTGAGCGTGACCGGCTCGGCGAAAGCAGCCCTCCAGAACGACGCCCCCGCGGCCTGGAGCTTCCAAAAAGGAGCGGGCAACGCCGGGTGGTGAGACCCGGGTTGCCCGTGGCGTGAGCTACGTCTCCCTCTCGTCGACGAGGGGGAGAGCGCCTCTCACTTTTCCATCATGTGGCATTCGAAGCAGCCGAAGCCCTTCTGGGTGGCCGGATCGTAGGGCGCCTCGCCCTGGAGCTTGGCCATCTCCGGGACGACCTTGGCCATCATGAACTTGGTCGCTTCGGCCGTCTTGCCCATGTGCTTGGCGAAGTGATCGGCCGGGTTGAGCTTGACGATCGAGTCGGTCGGCATGGCGAACTTGCCCTGCTTGGCGCCCGGACCGTGGCAGGTGCCGCAGTTCATGTCCTTGTACTGCGTGGCATTGAAGCCCTGGAAGAGCGCGGCCATCTTCGGCATGATGACGGTCTTCATGTGACTCATCTTCTGCTCGTGGCTCATCTTGTTCCAGCCGACGGTGTCGGCCTCGGGCGCCTTGTCGGGCGCCGCAGCCGCAGCGCCAGTCCCCGCGGGAGCCACCGTCGCCGCGGCGGTATCGGCGGGGGGAGCCGTCTTCGCATCGGGCGTGGCCGGGCCACAGCCCAGGCCCGCGCTGACCGCGATCGCAGCAACGATACAGTATCCACCAAATCGACCGAGAACGTTCATGCGCGGGATACTGCCTTGAAATCCGTCCGGGAGTCCAATCGATAAGTTCGATGCCGGCGTTCGGATTGGTGGATACGTGGGCGCGCAGCCCCAACTCCGGCCGGAATGCAAGCATTTTGCTACGTCGGACGCGGAAGACGGGAGCCCGCGTCCACACGGCCGACGCCGCTCACGGACGGCTGGCGCCGAGGAGCGCCGAACAGCCGGCGGAAAGCGACGCCGAACATCGCACCCGACAGCGCGGAAGAGCGCCGCAGGAGATCAGGCCGCCCGCGGGAACGGCTCGCTCAACATCTGCGAGGGCGCCGCGCCGTCGTGCTACCGTCCGGAAATGTCCCGGCAGCCGATCGGGCAGGCGATCTACAATCGCTTCGATCCTTTCTTGCCTGCGGCCGAGCATGCCTGGCGCGCCGATCGACCGCGGAGCCCGGCGGGCGACATCATCAAGCTGCTCCGCGCTCCGTTCGACGGTACGCGCGTCCTCGTGACCGGTACCACCGGCACCGGGAAGTCGACCGAGCTGCCCCGCATCGCCGGTCTTCGTCCTCATCGACGAAGCCCACCCCGAGCGCCTGGGCGAGCTAGCTCGAAGCCTGTTGCCCGCGCATCCGGATCTCGAGGTCCACACCGACGCCGTGCGATTGGCCCGCTCCGAGATTGAGAAGAAAACGACTCGGGATCCTCGTCGAGCGCCGGAGCCGCGGGCTTCCGCGCGTCCTCGACGAGGATCACCGCAGCATCGTTCATGGTCAGCGCCGGGATGGTCAGCAGTTCGGGGAATAGCAGGTGGACTCCTTGACGGAGTAGGTGAAGGCGTCCGAGCTGAGCGTCGTGCTCCCGCCGTAGGACATCACGTTGATGCGCTTGGCCGAGCTCGCCGCGCCACCGAGGGAATTCGCGAGCGAATTGAGGCCCCAGTTGACGCTGGGCTGTTCGTCGTATTGTTCCAGCTGCAACCCGCGGTCCTTCATCGCAGACCAGCTCCAGCCATCCAGGCTGTTGCGCACCGTGTTGTCGAGATTGGACCAGTCGCCGTAGTTCTTGTTCCACGTCGGTCGATCGCGCGGGAAATCGGCGCGCGCGTTGTAGCTGTACTTCAAGAACCCATCGTATTCGATGTCGAACTGGAGCTCGGAGCGGCCCTGTATGGGGGCCGTCTTCTGCGTCTGATTGAGTGCCACCGTCACGACCCACTTCTTGTGCGCCGGGATCGCGATAGGCGGGCTGTAGGACGTCTCGATGGAGTTGATGGTCGTCTTGGCTTTGGCGACCGAGCCGTTGACGCCCGCCGTCGCGCTGAAGCTGAGCTGCTCCTTGGCGAGGCCGAAGAAGCTAACCTCCGCCGTGTACCCCGCGGTGAGCGTGAAGTCCCACCCGTTGGTTACGGTCGCCGCGAGCTCGGTCATGAGCGTGTGGGTGACGGGGCCAACATTTGTTTTCAGAACGCTGCTCGACGGGTTCCGGTAGGTGAAGCTCGGAAACGTGAGGGGGTGGGTGTAGGTGGTCTTGATCTTCGCGGGATCGTACGTGACCCCGAGATCGTGGAGGCGCCAGTTCACGTACTTGATGTGGGTGCGCTGCCCCGATTTCGCGGAGGTGTTCTCGTTGCATTGGTACTCGTCCCGGGGGGTCCATTCCGTGTTGCTCAAGTCGCCGGTCAGGACCTTGTCGTACGCATAGCCGACGGTGGGGGCGTAGCAGCCTTCAACCCAGGCATAACCCATCCCGGTGGCGACGTCGGCGAGCGGAAACAGCGTCTGGTCCATGATGTTGCTCTTCATGGCCTGGATCTTCGGGTCGGTGAGCTCATCTGCAAGGGTGCCTTCGTTCTCGTCGTCCCCGACGGGTGCAGCGCAGCCGGCGGTGAGCGAGGAAGCGACGGCGGCGAGGAGGACAGCGCAGATATCGAGCTTGAACATGGTAGTGCTCCTTCGGCGAGATTCGCCGCTCTCAAGGGTGCTTGACGGTCGGGAGGCTCTCATCCACTGTGGTTGGCGAGCTGCCCTGCGATCACCGGGGACCGTACCGGTCGTTCGCATCCTAAAGCACGCGGTATGCCATCTCCGATCCTCGTCCGTGAACGCGACGGCGGCCGAAGCAGGAGCCGCGCTGCGAAGGCGAAACGGCGAGCGGGGCCGAGGCAACCGAGCGCTGAGGCGTCGTACCTCTCGAGATGCCCGGGCAAGGATTGCCGGATCCGCTGGCAAAGATCGCCGGATCCGCTGGCAGAGATTGCCAGATGCGCTGGCAGAGATTGCCAGCAGCGGCAATGCGCGCGCTCTCCCGTGGATCGTAACCCCTCCCCGAAGGGGTATCGCTCCGCTTTGAGCATTGTTGACCTGCGCGCCGTGACCCGGATCGCCCTCCACCGGAGATCGCCCGATCGGTCCCCTCCGATCTCCCGTATCCTCCCCGCCCCCGTGCCGCGCCTGCTCCTCACCTCGCCCATCGCGTCGCAGCGCCTCGCGCGGGCCGAGGCCTGGCTTGCGGCGCGGCCTCGCGGGGAAGAGGTCCTGATCCTCGGGGCCTCGCAGGAGGCCGCGACTGATCTCACGCGGCGGGTGGCGAAGCAGCACGGCGCTTCGTTTGGCTGGTACAGAGCGACGCTCGGGCGCGTCGCGGCGGCGCTCGCGGGGCCGGAGCTCGCGGCGCGGGGGATCGCTGCGGCGGGCGCGCTGCCGCTGGAGGCGATCTGCGCGCGCGTGGTCGATACGCTGAGCCGCAGCGGCGGGCTCGGTCGGCTCGCGGCGGCCTCTGACTTCCCCAATTTGCCGCGGGCGCTGGCGCGGACCATCGCCGAGGTGCGGCTCGCGGGCGTCGATCCCGAGCACCTGCGCGGCGAGGGGACCGACGAGCTGGTGCGGATCCACGCCGCCTACGAGGCCGAGCTCTCGCGGGCGAAGATCGCCGATCGCGCCCTCGTGCTCCGGATCGCGGCCGACGTCGTCAACGGTGTCAACAGCGGGAGCCGGGCCATGGGCGCGGCCTCGGGGCTCGGGCCGATCGTGGCGCGGCCGCTCCTGCTCGTCGACGTGGCGGTGGCGACGGCGCTGGAGCGCGACCTCGTGGCGGCGCTGGCGGCGCGCGCGCCCGACGTGCTGGCGACGGTGCCGAACGGCGACGCGCAGGCGATGAGGTACCTGGGCGAGGCGCTGGGCGTGACGCCCGAGCCTGCATCGCGCGACGCCGAGGATCCCGCGCCGGCGCGCTCGCTGCGACGACTACAAACGTATTTGTTCGCCGAGGGCCCGGCGCCGACTGGCACGCTCGATCGCAGCGTGGCCTTTCTCTCCGCGCCGGGCGAGAGCCGCGAGTGCGTGGAGCTTTCGCGCCTGGCGCAGCAGGAGGCCGCGCGCGGCGTGCCCTTCGACCGGATGGCGATCTTGCTCCGCGCGCCGCTCCCGTACCGCGCGCACCTCGAAGAGGCGCTGCGCCGCGCGGGGATCCCGGCTCATTTCGCGCGCGGGAGCGTGAGGCCCGACTCCGGCGGTCGGGCCTTCGTGGCCCTGCTCGCGTGCGGCGCGGAGAAGCTCTCGGCGCGGCGCTTCGCGGAGTATCTCTCGCTCGGGCAGGTGCCCGAGGCCACCGCCGAGGGCGCGCCGCCGCAGGCCATCCCCGCGAGCGATCGGTGGATCCCGCCCGACGACGAGATCGTTCGCACCGCGGTGGTGCGCGGCGCCGCGTTCGACGCGCTCGACGGGCCGATCGCCGCGGAAGAGCGCTTCGTCGCCCAGGGTCCCCCGTCGTTGACACCGCTTTCACTGCTGGCCCCGACCGGCAGCTTGCCCGCGCCGCGCCGCTGGGAGCAGCTCTTGATCGAGTCGGCGGTGCTCGGCGGGCTCGATCGGTGGAACACCCGGCTCGACGGGCTCCACCACAAGCTGGTGAAGGAGCTCGATGGGCTGGAAGGCAACGATCCGCTTCAGGATCGCGTGCGCCGCGCCCTCGGCGATCTCGCGGCGCTGCTGGCCTTCGCGCTGCCGCTGCTCGAAGAGCTGGAGCTCTTGCCCGCGCGCGCGTCGTGGGGCGAGTGGACGGTGCGGCTCTCGGCCCTCGCCACGCGCGCGCTCCGCAAGCCCGAACGGGTGCTCGCCGCGCTCGCCGAGCTCTTGCCCATGGCCGCGGTCGGGCCGGTGACGCTCGACGAGATCCGCCTGGTTTTAGGCCGCAGGTTGACCGATCTCGTGGTGCTCCCGGAGGCGCGCGCGGCCGGTCACATCTACGTCGCGCCCGTCGACGCGGCGCGCGGCCTCTCGTTCGACGTGGTCTTCGTGCCGGGCCTGGCAGAGAAGCTCTTTCCGCAGAAGGTCAGCGAGGATCCGATCCTGCTCGATCGCGCGCGCGAGCCGCTCGGGCTCGACACCAACGCCCAGCGGATCGAGAAAGAGCGCCTGGCGCTGCGCCTCGCGGTCGGCGCGGCCAGCGAGCGGATCGTGCTCTCGTACCCGCGCGTCGACATGGATCAGTCGCGCCCGCGCGTGCCTTCGTTCTACGGCCTGGAGGTGATCCGCGCGGCCACGGGCAAGCTCCCCGGCTTCGACGAGCTCGCGCGCCGCGCCGAGCTCCACGGCGGCGCCGCGCGCATCGGCTGGCCCGC
>JBDTXR010000242.1:0-13492 GCA_040006075.1 Byssovorax sp.
CGCCGCATCGCGAAGGTGGCGGAATTGGCAGACGCACTAGCTTGAGGTGCTAGCGGGTAACACCGTAGGGGTTCAAGTCCCCTCCTTCGCAACGTTACGGAATCAGTGGGTAATCGGCCCGGCCGCTCGCAAGAGTCGCCGGGCCGAGGTCTTTGTCACCCTTGCTTCGGCGGCGTCGCCGCGGGTGCGGGCTTGCGGCCTGGCAGATACCGCGCCCACTCCGCGTCGGTCAGCGCCGAGCGGCTCAGTCGACGGCTCACCGCCTCGACGAGATCGGCCTGCGACACCGGGTGGACCAGCGCGGTGCCCTCGTCGTCGCCGGTCACGATCCAGTGCCCATCGGGGCACGTCGCCGCCACCTCGTAGCCGCAGCGCGCGCTCCGCAGCTTGCCCACGTTCACGAACGTCGTCGTCGCGCCCGCGTCGCGCCGCTCCCAGAGGCAGACGATGCCCTCGGCGCTGATCGAGACCAGCCGCTTGCTGTCGGCGGACCACGTCATCCGTCGGATCCGACTCCGGTGCGCGCTCGGCCCGCTCACCGGCGTCGTCGACGCGCCCGAGCAGTCCCAGATCGCCGCGGTCTTTCCCACGTCGCCCGTCGCCAGCCAGCGACCGTCGGGGCTGAGCGCGACCACGCGCACCGCCGACCCGCGCGCGAGCGACAGCAGCAGCGCGCCGCTCTCGCTGTCGTAGATCCGCGCCACGCCGTCGTTGCAGCCCGTCGCCACGCGGCGCCCGTCGACGCTCCAGTCCACGCTCCAGACGCCGTCGCCGTGACCTTGCAGGCCGAGGCGCGGTGGGCCGTCGCCGGTCGCGTCCCAGATCGCGACCGCCGCGCCCGCCGTCCATTGCGCCAGCGCCAGGCGATCTCCCGCGCGGCTCCAGCAGAGCGATCGCACGTCGTACGGGCTGGTGATCACCCGCTCGCGCGCGCCGCTTGCCGCGCTCCACACCACCACGCTCCGACGCCGCATCATCGCGAGGCGGCTCCCGTCGGGGCTCCAGCGCACGAGCTCCGGGTTGTCCATCGGCGCCTCGCCCGAGGCCCCCGGATCGGCCAGCGCGATCGCCGCGCCGAGATCGCTCGCGTTGAACAGCAGCGGCACCGGCGTGTGGGCCTGCGTGACCGCGATGAGCTTCCCCGTCGGCGAAAAGCTCGCGTCGGCGGGGCCCGCGGTCGGCGACGCCGCGGTCAGCACCGCGAGCCGCCGACCGTCGCTCGGCCGCCACGCGTGCGTCGATCCATCGATGCTCGCGGTCACCACCTGGTCGGCGCCGCTCGGCGAGTACGCCGCCGCGATCAGCAGCGCCTTGCGCGCGTCGGCGTGCCCCAGGTACGCGATCTGCCCCGTGGCCTCGGGCGCCCAGAGCCGCGCCGTCGCGTCGGTGCTCGCCGTCGCCAGCCGCGCGCCGTCGGGGCTCCATCGCGCGTCGAGGATCGTCCCCGTGTGACCGAACAGGCTCGTGAGCGCCTCGCCCGTCTCGGCGTTCCACACCGCGATCGACCCGAGATCGTCGCCCGTCGCGAGGATCTTCACGCTCCCGGGGCGGAAGATCGCGCTCACGAAATGGCCCTTGATCGATCGCAGGCTCATCTGGAACACGCCGCTCGCGGCCTGCCAGATCCGCGCGGTCATGTCCTGGCTCGCGGTCACGAGGCGCGAGCCGTCGTCGCTCCAACCGATCCCCACGATCGGCCGCCGGTGCCCTTCCAGCAGCACCGGCGCCGCGCGCTCCGCCGAGGCCGCGCCGAGATCGTGGATCGCCGCCGCCGCGTCGCAGGCGATCGCCAGCGCGCCGCCGCTCGGACGCCACGCCACGCGCGCGGCGCCGCGCTCGCCGGTGACGATGGTCTCGAGCTTCACCCCGGTCGTCGCGCTCCAGAGCACCGCGGTGCCGTCGCTCATCGCCGCCGCGATCCGCGCGCCGCCCGGCTCCCACGCGGCCTCGCGGCAGTCCGACGATCCCTCGAGCACGTGCAGCGGCGTGGTCGTCGCCGCGGCGAGATCGAAGATCGCCAGGCCCGATCGCGCCTGCCACGTCACCAGCAGCCGCGCCCCGTCGGGCGAGAGCGCGACGCCCCACTGATCCCACGTCCCGACGTGCTGCCGGAAAATTGCTTTGAGCTCCAACGATTTCCCCGGCGCGCGGATCAGCTCGTGCACACTGGCCTGCCCGTCGAGCCCGGCGGCGGCGATGCGGCGACCGTCGGCCGAGAACGCCGCGCCGAGGATCGCCTTGTCGGTCCCGCCGCTGTGGTCGATCGTCGCGACCGGATCCGGCTCTGCGCGCCGCGCGTCCCAGATCCGCAGCAGCCCGTCGCGGCTACCGACCGCCAGCAGATCACCGTCGGGGCTCCACGCCACGCAGAGCGCCTCGCCTTTGCTGGGGACCGCGATCGATCGATCCATGCGCCCGCGCCGCCCGAGCACCAGGCGCAGCACCTCGTCGAGGCTGGGCGAGCGCCCGCGCTTCGCCGCCTCGATCGCCAGCAGCCCGGCCAGATCGAGATCGCCCGACGTTGCCTGATCTTTCGCGGCCAGCGTCAGCGTCTCCGCGTCGGCGCGCTGCGCGGCCTCGAGGGTCTCGCGCCTCGCCTCGTCGAGCGCGTCGCGCAGCTTCGCCTGCGCGTCTTCCGCCTCCTCGAAGCCGAGCACGGGGAAGGTGACCGTCGGCTCGGCGGGCCCGGCCTCGGGATCGGCCGCAGCAGGAGCGCCGACCGACGTCGGCGTGACCCGCGTCGGGTGCACGCCGTGATCCTCGAACAGCGCCTTGATCCGCTCCGCCTGCTTCTGCGCGCTGACGCGGTTCGCGCTGCTCACCACCACCTGCACGCGGAGCACCTCGGGGTGATCGGCCAGCAGCTCCGCCGCCTCGACGAGGAGCGGCACGCTCACCGGATCGATCGTCGCGCTGGTCCCCACGAAGCCGATCCACCCGTCGACCTCGAGCGCGCGACCGCCGCCCGCGCGCTGCACGATCCGCACGCGCGCCGGCGGGTTGCCCAGGCTCGCGCGCCACTTGTTCACCACCTCGGCCACCGCCTTTCGCAGGAGCACCGAGGCCAGCGCCCGCTTCTCGAAGCCGGGCACGTGGCTCGCGGTCAAGCTCGCGTCGGTCGAGGCCGGCCGGTAGATCACGTCGGCGTTCGCGGCCTGCGACTGCCCCGCGACGCCGAAGATCATCGGCACCATCCGCTTGGCGTCGTCGAGGCGCGCCAGCGGGTTGCTCTCGCGAAGGAGCACGCCGAACAGCGGCAAGCGGAGCGGCTGCTGCCGCGGTCGAGGCGCCAGCTTGGCGATCGGATTCGACGCGATCACCAGCGCCGCGCCCTCGGCCGTGAGCACGTTGACCGGCACGTTGGCCACGAGGCCGCCGTCGAGGTAGCGCCGGTCGCCCTGCACCGTCGGTCCGAGCAGCGGCGGCAGCGATCCGCTCGCGCGCACGCCGAACGCGTAGGTCCCCTTGCTCAGGTACGACTCCACGCCCACGTCGGCGTCGGTGACCACCGGGAAGAACGGGATCGCGGTCTGATCGAGCTGGAGCTGCCCGAGATCGTAGGTCATCGCCACCTCGACGGCGGCGCTGCTGACGAAGCCCACGCTCCCCGCCGCGAGCAGCAGCCCGCGGTGCTTCCAGTACAGATCGAGCCCCGCGAGATCGAGCCCGCAGTAGTACGCGCCGATCGTCGATCCCACGCTCGATCCCGAGACCATGTCGATGGGCACGCCCTGCGCGGCGAGCGCGCGGATGAAGGGCACGTGCACGTCGCCGTAGGTCCCGCCGCCGCCGAGCGCGAGGCCCACGCGCCTCGTCGTCACCGCGCGGGCCCAGCGCTCCATCGTCGGCCGCGTCTCGCTCGCGAGCGCCTCGCCCAGATCGGCGAGCCGCAGCGGCGGTCTCCCCGGCGCGGGCGCGAGCGCCGCGAGCAGCCCCGTGGACAAGCGCAGCCGCACCGTCCCGAGAGGCCACGCCGGCGGCAAGCGCCCGCGCGCGAGCGACTGCGCGTCGCGAAAGCCCTGCCACATGCGCTTCGCGAACGTCCCCACGTTCTTCGCGGCCGACGTCGTCACCTCGATCGCCGTCCGCGTCGTGCCCGCGCCGTGCGCGTGGTGCGCCGCCGCGCCGACGCCGAGCACCGGCGGCGTCGCGTCGAGGAGCCCGGTGTAGACGATGCCCGCGCCGGCCACGATGAACGGGAGCGGCGGCAGCGCGTCCGGCCGATCCATCAGGTGCACCACCTTGAACGCGAAGTTGATGTCGTCGAACTCGCGCAGGAACCGCCGCAGATCGCCCAGCTCCGACACCTCGATCAGGGTCACGTCGGGCCGCGCCGGAGCGCCGCCCATCTCCGCCGCGCGCCGCTCTCGCCCCGCGAGCAGATCCTGGATCAACGAGTCGCCGACCTCGACCCAGCAGTGCTCGAGCCACGCCCGATCCGACAGCGGCAGCCGCACCGCGGGCCGCGCGCGCGACGGCTCGCCCGGCCGCGCCTTCGGTACCGCGTGCACCACCAGCACGCTGTCGTAGAGGTGGGTCACGATGCTCTCCGCGAGCAGATCGGTGAGCCCGCGCATCGGCAAATCGAGCCCGAGCGTCGGGATCATCAGGAACACGCTGGTGGCCGAGGGATCGACCGAGGGCCGCCGCCCGCTCCCGCTGCTCGCGCTGACGTCCAGCTCGTTGCCGCGGATGATCGCCCGCTGGAAATCGGTGTTGAACTTGAACAGCGACCAGAACGTGTCGGCGCGGAGCGCGACCACCTTCCCCTCGCGCTGCACGTGGATCGCCGCGTCGAGCGGCAGCTCCTTGATCAGGTACGCGAGGCCCGAGCACGACGGCGCGGGCACCAGCGTCGCGTCGCCCGGGGCCTCTCCTCGGGGAGGTGAACGCAGCTCGAAGCTGTTTCCCCGGTCGAGCAGCACGAAGAGCTCGGTCGGTACTGCGCCCGCGGGCGCCAGCATCTGGCCGGCCTCGACCTGACGGATGTCGGCCCCTTCGAGCAGCTGATAGAGCCCCTCCTCGTCCACGTCGACGAGCTCCGACCGCAGCTCCAGCGTCTGCACGATCTCCGCGGCGAGGTCGTGCACGTCGTACGCCGTCAGCAGCCGCGCGAGCAGCGGATCCTCGCCGCCGCGCGCGCGCCCCAGGACCTCGGGGAACCGCGCCGCGGGCAGCTCGAGCACGTAGGTCACCGCCTTGGTGATGGCGCTGATGGCCTCCACCTCGGGCGCCCGGCCGCCGCTCCGCTCGTCGTTCCAGGCCTTGACGCTCTCCTCGCCGAACGTCGCCATCGGCCCGCACGAGCGCGTCACCTGCTCGCGCCCGCGCCGCTGCACCAGGGTCACGTGACCGAGCAGGATGATCCGCAGCGGCCGCTCGCTCACCGGATCGTCGAACGAATACAGCGTGTGATCGCGGTCGTACTTGACCAGCTCGAATTTCTCCGCGAGCGCGGTGTCGACGTTCCCCCCGAGATCGGGGCAGCGCTCGAGAAACCGCCGCCGCATCTCGAGGTTGAGCGGCAGATCATCGGACTTCATCTTCACGATCGTCGTCTCCCGTCGCCCGGTGGGCCGGCGCCGCCGCGGATCTTAACTCCCGCCCAGGATGCGCGACAAATCACCGACGCGTGCGCCGCGCGCCTTGCCAAAGAAAATCGCGCTTGTTAGCGTGCCGAGCTTCGGATCGATGTGATGAACAGCGCGGATGTCGGGACACCGACCACGAGACTGCCCCCCATCCACGATGCGGCGCCCCCGGAAGCCGCAAGCGAGAGCATCAGTCTCGTCAGCCTCTTCGAAGCTCGGGTCGACCGCGCTCCCGCCACGATCGCGATCTCCTCCGCGGGCGGAAGCCTCACCTATGCCGAGCTCGACGAGCAGGCCAATCAGCTCGCCAATCACCTGGTCGGCCTCGGCGTCGGCCCGGAGATCATCGTCGGCCTCTCCGCGCCTCGCTCGCCCCGGACCATCGTGGCGATCCTCGGCATTCTCAAGGCCGGCGGCGCGTATCTGCCTCTCGACCCTTCCTATCCCGAAGAGCGCCTGGCCTTCATGATCGACGACGCCCGCGCCCCGGTGTGGATCACCGCGGGCCGCGCAAAGGCCCCGAGCGGCGGCGCTCGCGTCGTGGATCTCGACGCCGATTTTCCGCAAATCGCCCGCTGCTCCAGGGCGCGCCCGGCCCGCCCCATCGGCCCGAACCGCCTCGCGTACGTCATCTACACCTCGGGCTCCACCGGCCGTCCCAAAGGGGTCATGGTCGAGCACGGGAATGTCACCCGGCTCTTCGCGTCCACGGCGCCCTGGTTCAATTTCGGCCCGACCGACGCCTTCACCCTCTTTCACTCCTGCGCCTTCGACTTCTCCGTCTGGGAAATCTGGGGCGCGCTCCTCCACGGCGGTCGCCTCGTCCTCGTCCCCCACGAGATCTCCCGCTCTCCCGCGGCGTTCCATCAGCTCCTTTGCGACGAGCAAGTCACTGTCCTCTGCCAGACGCCCTCGGCCTTCCGGCAGCTCGTCCGCGCCGAAGAGGCCCTCTCCGAACAGGCCCTCTCCCGGCTCGCCCTCCGCACCGTCATCCTCGGCGGAGAGGCCCTCGATCCCGCAGATTTGTGGCCGTTCTGGGCCCGTCGACGCGAGGGCGAGGGCCCGAGCCTCGTCAACATGTACGGGATCACCGAGACCACGGTCCACGTCACCTACCGGCTCATGAGCCGCGCCGACGCCTCCGGCGAGAGCGTCATTGGCCGGCCGATACCCGATCTCCGGATCCACCTCCTCGACGCCGGAAGAGTGCCAGTCTCCGCCGGCGAGCCCGGCGAGATCTGGGTCGGCGGACCGGGCGTGGCGCGCGGGTATCTGGGCCGCGCCGAGCTCACCGCCGAGCGCTTCGTCACCGGCGTGGTCCCCGGCGATCCAGGCCGCCTCTACCGCACCGGCGATCTCGCGCGACTCCTGCCCTCCGGCGATCTCGTGTACCTCGGCCGCGCCGACGATCAGGTCAAGATCCGCGGCCACCGGATCGAGCTCGGCGAGGTCGCGGCGGTCGTCGTCGCGCAGCCGGCCGAGCGCGAGGCCCTGGTCCTCGCGCGCGAAGACGCGCCCGGGCAAAGGCGCCTCGTCGCCTATGTCACCCTCCGCGGCGGCGGCCCGCAGCCGGTCGATCTCCGCCGGTTCGTCGCCCAGCGCCTCCCGGGCTACATGGTGCCTGCGGCGTTCCTCGCGCTGCCCTCCTTCCCGCTGGCCCCAAGCGGCAAGATCGATCGCCGCGCCCTCCCGGCCCCGGGCCGCGCCCGCCCCGAGCTCGCCAGCGACTACGCTGCTCCGAGCACGGCAGACGAGCACGCCCTCGCGGCGATCTGGGAGGAAATCCTCGGCGTCGAGCCGGTCGGCGCCAACGACGACTTCTTCGAGCTGGGCGGCGACTCCCTCCTTGCCGTCCGCGTCGTCGTCCGCGCGCGCGAGGCCCTCGGCCGCGATCTCGCGCTGCAAAGCCTCTTCGAAACGCCCACCGTCAAAGGCCTCTCGCAAAGGCTCGGCGCCGCCGCGAGCGCGGGTGTCGCGCCGCTCGTCGCCGGCCCGCGCCCGGCCACAATCCCGCTCTCGCTCGCCCAGCAGCGCCTCTGGTTCCTCCACCAGCTCGCGCCCGAGGCCTCGGCCTACAACCTCCCTTGCACCCTCCGCCTCACGGGCCCTCTCGACGTACCGGCCTTGCAACGAAGCCTCGACGAGATCGTGAAACGTCACGAGTCGCTCCGGACCACCTTCGCGGCCCGCGAAGGCGGCCCGGTCCAGCTCATCGGCCCTCCGTACCCGGTTCGCCTCACCTGCGAAGATCTCGCCTCCACCCCCGGCTCCGCCGTCGAGCGCGAAGCCCGCCTCGAAGCGCGGTGCGTCGCCGAGTTCTCTCGCCCCTTCGATCTCGCCCGCGGCCCGCTCCTCCGCGCCGTCCTGATCCAGCTCGGACCCGACAGCCACGCTCTCCTCTTGCCCACCCATCACATCGTCTCTGACGGCTGGTCGATGGGGGTCCTCCTGCGCGAGCTCTCGGCCCTTTACGACGCCTTCCGCGAGGGCCGATCGTCCCCGCTCGCGCCGCTCTCGCTCCAGGTCGCCGACTGGGCCCTTGCCCAGCGCGCCCTCGACGACGACGCCCGCGACGAGCCGCACCTCGCGCATTTTCGCGCCGATCTCCTCGGCGCCCCGCTCGTCCACGAGCTCCCCACCGATCGCCCTCGCCCCGCGGTCCCGAGCCGTCGCGGCGCTCAGGCCCGCTTCTCCCTCTACGCCGCGGTCGCCGCCGAGATTGGCACTCTCGCGCGGGCCGAGGGCGCCACGCCGTTCATGGTCCTCCTCGCGGCCTTCACGGCGCTCCTCCACCGCGCCTCGGGCCAGGACGACATCGTGGTGGGCACCCCCACGGCTGGCCGCAACCGCCGCGAGATCGGGCCGCTGATTGGCTTCTTCGCCGGCACCGTGGTCATCCGCGCTCGCTTCCGCGGCGCTCCCACCTTTCGCGGGCTCATCGCCCGGATCCGCGAGCGCGCCCTCGCCGCCTTTGCCCACGACGAGATCCCGTTCGAGCGCCTGGTCTCGGCCCTCCGCCCCGACCGCGATCCGCGCTATTCACCGCTCTTCCAGATCCTCTTCGCCCTGCAAAACCCGCCTCCCGACGCCGTCACCGCCTCCGGCCTCCGCCTCTCGCTCTCGCAGCGCGACAACGGGGCTTCGGCCTTCGACCTCGTCGTCCAGCTCTGGGAGAGCGCCGGTGGGCTCGAAGGGTGCTTTGCCTACGATACCGATCTCTTCGACGCCTCCACCGTGAACGGCCTCATCACAGGCTATCAGGACCTCCTCGGCGAGCTCCTCGCTCACCCTGATCGCCCCGTCGACAGCCACTCTCCGCTGGCCTCGCCCGCGGCGATCGAGGGCGCTTTGCTGCGCGATCCCGCGCTCGCCGACGTGGCTGTCCGGTACCGCCGCACGCTCGCGGGCGAGCCGGCGCTCATCGCCCATGTCGTCGCCTCGGGCGGCGTGCTCCCCGATCGCCTCACGGCACCTCCGCTGCCGCCCGGCGCGCGGCCGCTCACCTTCGTCGCGATGGGCACGTTGCCGCTCACGGAGCGCGGCGACGTCGACGAAGCCGCCCTCCAGCGTGCGCCGATCCTCGACGAAGACACGCTCTCTCGCGCCGGGGCCGAGCTCCGCGCCTCGCCCGCGGTCGCGCGCGCCGCCGTGCTCCGCCGCGCGAGCGCCGATCGCCCAGCTCTCCTCCACCTGACAGACGTCCTCCCGCCCGAGGCCGCGCGGAGCTCCTCGCCCCCTCCCACGCCTCCGTCTCGATCTGACGACACGCCTCCTCCGGTCTCGCTGATCACGCTCGCTCGCTCACGGCCTCTCGCCCTCGCCGACGGCGGCCCGCTCGACCTCCCGGACAGCGCGCCGCGCACGCTCGTCGCCGCGCTCACCCGCGCCGCCGCGCTCGGCAAAGGCATCTCCTACCTCGAAGAAGGCGGCGTCAGCTCGACGCAGAGCTACGCCGAGCTCCTCCGCGACGCCTCGGCGATCTGCGGCGGCCTCGCGCGCGCCGGGCTCCGCGCGGGCGACCGCGTTATCCTCCAGCAAGGCACCTTGCGCGGCCATTTCACCGCGTTCTGGGCCTGTCTCCTCCACGGCGTCGTCCCGGCGACGGTGGCCATCGCCCCGTCGTACGAGGTCGAGAACGCCGTGGTCGCCAAGCTCTTCAATGCCTGGCGCCTCCTCGATCGACCGACCCTTCTCACCAGCGAACGACTGGCACCCTCTCTCGAAGGCCTGAAGTCCCTCTTCCCGATGGACGGCCTCTCCGTGCTCGCTGTCGAGTCTCTCGCGGGCGCTCTGCCGGCCTCGCCCCCGCACGCGCCTTCCCCCTCCGACGTCGCATTTCTCCAGCTCTCCTCGGGCAGCACCGGGCTCCCCAAGGCCGTCCAGATCACCCACGAAGGGATCGTCCACCACGCCCACGGCGTCACCCTCCACAACGGCCATTCGCCCGACGACGTCTCGCTCAACTGGCTCCCTGTCGATCACGTCGTGGCCATGGTCACCTGCCACCTCAGGGACGTTTACCTCGGCTGCGAGCAGATCCAGATCGCCACCGATCTGATCCTCGCCGAGCCGCTCCGCCTCCTCGACGTCATGGCCGAGCGCCGCGTCACCCACGGCTTCTCGCCCAACTTCGGCTTCAAGCTCGTCGCGAGCCGCCTCGAAGCTCGCCCCGGCGCCTCGTGGGATCTTCGATCGCTGAAGCGCCTCACCAACGGCGGAGAGCAGGCCACTCTCCCGGTGATCCGCGATTTTCTCCGCCTCACCGCGCCCTTCGGCGTCACCGCGCAGGTCATGGAGCCGGCGTTTGGAATGGCCGAGTCGTGCACCGGGATCGCCTACAACAACCATTTCGATCTCGGCAAGAGCGTTCATCGCGTCGCCAAATCCTCGCTCGGCGGCGTCCTCGAGCCGGCGTTCCCCGACGATCCTGGATCCATTCCTTTCATCGATCTCGGCCCCCCGATCCCGGGCGTGAAGATCCGGATCGTCGATACTGACAATTGCCCGGTCTCGCAAGGCGTCATCGGTCGGATGCAGATCCAGGGGGCTGTCGTCACGCCGGGGTACGTCAACCACCCCGAGGCCAACCGCGAGGCGTTCACCCACGACGGCTGGTTCAACTCGGGCGATCTCGGCTTCCTCGAGGACGGCCGACTCACGCTCACCGGGCGCGAGAAAGAGACCATCATCGTCCGCGGCGCCAACCTCTATTGCCACGAAATCGAGGACGTGGTCAGCGCGGTCCCCGGCGTCCTCCCCACCTTCGTCGCCGCCTGCGCCGCCGACGACGAAGGCGCCGGCACCGAGGGAGTCGCGATCTTCTTCGTCCCGCGCTCTCCCGATCTCGCCGAGGGCGCCCGCGTCGCCGCGGCCATTCGCGCCCGGGTGACCGAGCGCCTCGGCGTCGCTCCATCGCGGGTGATCCCGCTCGAACAGGGCAGCTTCCCCAAGACCACCAGCGGTAAGCTTCAGCGCGGGGATCTCCGGCGCGCCCTCGATGACGGGCGCTTCGAGGCGATCGAGCGGGAGATCGATCTCCACCTCGAGAACGAGCGCACCGTCCCCGACTGGTTTCATCGCCGGCTCTGGCGGCGCAAAGGCATCTTCGCCGCCGCGCCGCTCCTCCCGGGCGGGGTCACCGTCGTCATCCTCGACGAGCTCGGCCTCGGCGTCCGGGTGGCCGAGGCGCTTCGCGCGGCCGGCCGTCAGGTCATCACCGTCGCGCCGGGCCTTGTTTTCGAGGAGATCCGGGCCCGGGTCGCCTCGGCGCAAACCCCCCTCGAGTCCATCGTTCACCTCGCCACGTACGACGATCCCGCGCGCGACACCGCCGGAGCGCCGCCGCCCTGGCAAAGCCTGCTCCTCCTGGTTCAAGCGCTGGCGACCGCGCGAGGCGTCGCCGCGTCACCGCCCGTCGTGCGCCTCCTCGTGGTCTCCAGTGACGCCCAGCCGGTGCTGAAAAATGACCGGATCGTCGTCGACAAGGCCCCTCTGCTCGGCCTCGTTCAAACCATTCCTCACGAGCACCCGTGGCTCTCCGCCGCCCACCTCGACGTCCCTGCGGGCGATCTCGACGCGGCCCTCGCCGCCGTCCTCGCCGAGGAGCGCGCGGCTCAGCGCGATCGCGAGGTGGCCTATCGCGCGGGAGAGCGCCTGATCGCCGGCCTCGAGAGCGTCGACTTCACCGCGGCTCCGCTGGCGCCACCGCCGTTCGAGCCGGGTGGCCTCTACCTCATCACCGGGGGTCTCGGCGGTCTCGGCGCCCACCTCGCCGAGCATTTGCTCGCGCAGCACCGCGCCCACGTCGTGCTGATTGGCCGTTCCACCCTCGCCGAGGTGAGCGCCCCGCCCCGCGCTCTCGCCCTCCGCGAGCTCCTGGCCACGGCCGCGCGCTCGGGGGGAGAGGTGGTGTACGAGTCGGCCGACGTCGCCGCTCGAGGCCTCGTCGAAGAGGCCGTCCGCCGCGCCGAGGCGCGCGCAAACCGCCCGCTTTCGGGGATATTTCACCTCGCAGGCACGTACGAAGAGCGCGGTCTCGAAGATGAGACCGTCGCGAGCTTCACCGCCGCTCTCCACGCCAAGCTCCCTGGCGCGGTCGCGCTGAGTGGCCTCCTCGCCACGCGCCCGGAGTGCCTGTTCGTGGCGTTCTCCTCCGTCAACGCCTTCTTCGGCGGCCTCTCCGCGGGCGCGTATGCCGCGGCAAATCGAGCCCTCGAGCATCACGTCCACGCGCTTCGTCGCGCTGGCCACGCGCGGGCCCACTGCCTCGCGTGGAGCGCGTGGGACGACGTCGGCCTCAGCCGCGGCTATCGCCGGGACGATCGCGGATCTCACGCCATCTCGCCGCAACAGGGGCAAACCTCGATCCTGGTCGCCCTCCGCCGCGGTGACGGTCATCTCCTGATTGGCCTCGACGCGGCCCGACCGCAGATCCTCCGCCACACCGGGGACAGCCACCGTCGGATCGAAGCCCTCACCGCGTTCGTCACGCCCGCTCCCGGCGCCGGCCCTGCCGCGCTCTCCCTCGCTCTCGATCTCCGTGATCGCTTTGGCACGGCGATCACCTGCGCGATCCGGCCTGTGGACGATCTCCCGCTCCGCGCCGACGGCACGCTCGACACCCGCGCTCTCCTCGCTCTCGCGCCGGGGAGATCCCGGGTCGAGCCAACCTATGTCGCGCCGCGCGGAGACGCCGAGTCGATCGTCGCGGCGATCTGGCGCGACGCGCTCCGCCTCGATCGGGTCGGATCGAGCGACAACTTCTTCGATCTCGGCGGCCACTCCATGCTCCTCGCCGTGGTGCGCGACAGGCTCGCTCGGACATTTGGTCGCGACGTGCCCATCGTCGAGATGTTCCGCCACCCCACGGTCGCCGCGCTCGCCGCGCACCTCTCGTCCGACCCAGGGGCCCGCGAGGCGCTGCACGCCGACGATCTCGACGAGCGCGCCAGAAAGCAGCGCGCCGCCCTCGATCAGCAGCGTCGCCGCGCCCTCCCCCGCAGGAAGAGCGATGTCTGAAGAGGGGGAAGGCGGCGAATCGAGCCTGGCCATCGCGGTGATCGGGATGGCGGGTCGCTTCCCCGGCGCGGCGAGCCTCGACGCGTTCTGGCAGAACCTCTCGAACGGGGTCGAGTCGATAACCACCCTCACCGACGCCGATCTCCGCGCGGCCGGCGTGTCCCCGGAGCACCTTGCCAACCCGCGCTACGTCCGCGCCCGCGCCCGGCTCGAAGGCGTCGCCGACTTCGACGCTTCGTTCTTTGGCATGAGCCCGCGCGAGGCCTCGACCACCGATCCTCAACACCGCATCTTCCTCGAGTGCGCGTGGGAGGCGCTGGAGCACGCGGGGATCGATCCCGCCCGCTTTTCCGGCTCGATCGGCGTCTATGGCGGCGCCGGAG
>JBDTXR010000243.1:0-13393 GCA_040006075.1 Byssovorax sp.
CGACGGGCGATCGCCGCCCACTGCCGTGGATCCTGACCGCTCGAGATGATCCGCTGGCAGATGTCGGGGATGGCCTTGCGGACCTTGCGCGGGATCTCTTTCTTCACGGCGCGCGAGACCTCGCCGAACACGGCGTACTGCGGGTTCGGCACGCTGAAGCCCGCCTCCTGGCACGCGGCGATCACCAGCGAGGCGATGGTGTTGTCGTCGCGGGTGCGCACCGCGGTGATGCCGCGGCGGAGCGCGAAGACCTCGCGCGCGACGGCCGATCGCGTGGCCGCGTCGAAGGGCTTGGTGATCCCGCTGCCGAGCACGATCGCCGGCTGCTCGCCCGCGATGGCGTGGACGCCGCGCGGATCGGGCCCGCCGATGTAGAGATCGAAGTCGCCCGTGAGGCCGACCGCGCCCACCCACTCGACGACCGCCACGCGGAGCGGGTGGCCGCCGCGAGGATCGATCTTGTCTTTCTTGGTGACCCCGAGCGAGGAGAGCGAAGGCCCGAGCGCGAGCATCACCGTCTCGGCCATGGCCGGGAACAGCTCGGCGATCGGGCCGCCGTCCTGCGGATCGCTGATCTCGGCGAGCGCGCGATCGTCGAGCGCGCTGGGCGGCTGCGCGGCGACGCGGCGATCGAGCTGCGCGAGCTCGTCGGAGAGCGCCTGGGTGTTGCGGCCGAGCGCCACCAGCGCCCCGACCGTGGCCTGCCGCAGCCCCGCGTCGTTGCCGAATGCGGCGAGCTTGGCCAGGAGCAGCACCCGATCGGCGTCGCACGGGTTGCTCGCCAGCGCGCTGATCAGCGTCTGGCGAGCCCGCCCGAGGACGCGGATCTTGAACGCCGGATCGAAGCCCGTGGCGAGGACGAAATCGATGGCCTCGCCGTCGTCGGGCGCCTCTTCCAGGAGCTTCTCCACGGCGGCCTGCGCGCGCACCGGGACGTTGAGCTTGTCGCGCCAGAACGTCATCCCGAGCCGCGCCGCCTCGATGCGGCCCTCGCTCTTGTCGCGCTCGACCATGAGCGCTTCGAGGATGCTGGTGGCCTCGCCCCAGGCGCCGGCGCGGGCCGCGACGCGCGCGAGGCGCTCGCGCACCGGCAGCGTCGAGAGGCCGGCCTGGTGCAGCTTCGTCAGCACCTCGAGCGCCTTCTCGGGCTGCTGGAGCTTGTTCTCGTAGATGTCGACGGCCATGATCCCCGACATCAGCCGCTGCTGGTTCGGGGCGTCTTGCGTGACCGCGAGGCGGGCGAGGAACGGGGCGGCCTCGGCGAAGGCGCCCTTCTTCATCTGCACCTCGCCGAGCAGGGCGAGCGCGCCGACGTGGTCGGGCTCGAGCATCGTCACGTTCTCGAGGGCGGCGAGCGCGCCGTCGAGATCGCCCTTCTTGCGGAGCACGCGGGCGCGCTCCCAGTAGAGCTTGCCGATCTCCTGATCGTCCTCGGACACGTCGAGGCGCCGCTCGATGATCGCCAGGAGCTTGTCGTCCTCGTTGCGCGAGCGCACGGCGCGGAAGAACTTGTCGAAGGCGACGGCGCGGCGCGGATCGCGATCGAAGGCGCGCGAGAAGGCGATCTCGGCGTCGTCCTTGGCGTCGGTGTGCTCGAGGAGGATGACGCCCGCGGCCTCCCAGAACTCGGCGCCGCGCTCGTCGTCGTTGCAGAGCGCGCCGAGCTGCGCGGTGGCCAGCGCGGCCTGCACGTGATCGCCGAGGCCCGTCGAGGCGCTGCGCACGCCCTCCCAGGCCGCGAGGTCTTCGGGGCGGTGCTCGATCACCGTCTGGAACGAAGCGCGGGCCGCCTCGAAATTCGAGTTGGCGAGATCCGACCAGCCCGCGAGCCCGATGGCGTCGATCTGCGCGTCTTCACCGAGCGCGAGGCCGAGGCCGTGGAGCGCGGCTGACCGCCGCCGCGGATCGCAGCCGGGGAACGCCAGCTCGAGGTTCATGAGCTGGGCCGGGGCCTCGTCGCCCTGGATGAAGCCCTGCGGGATCGTCGGCTGATCGAGGAGCTCGACCAGCGCGGCGCTCGCCAGCAGCGCGGCGCGCGAGGCGCCGGTGAAGTGCGCTGCGGCGGCGCGGCGGGCGGCGATCTCGGCGTCGCGATCTTCCGCGGCGATGGCCGCGCCGATCCACTCGAGGGCCGCGTGGAGCTGCGGATCGGCCGCGGCCCACGCCGAGGCGCGGGTCGTGGTCACCATCCGATCTTGATCGAGCGTGCGCGCCAGGCGGAAGCGCTCGGCCGCGGCGATCGCCGCGGCTTCGCCGCCGCGATCGTCGAGCACGTCGAGCGCGCGATCGACCGGGCCGCGCGCTTCGAGCGCCGCCGGCCAGAGCACGCGGCCCAGCGCCGCGGCGAGCTCGAGATCGCCCGAGGCCGCATTTTCCAGCGTTTCGAGCGCGGACAGCGCCTCGACCGGATCGCCCATGGCGCTCTCCAGGCCGAAGCGCTCGATCGCCACCACCTCGGCGTCCGCGCCGGCGTCGGCCGCGACCTCGAGCGCGCGCCGCCGGCCTTCCACCGTGTCGGCGTCGGCGCCGCGCAGCGCCCAGGTGAGCATGGTCGCGCCGGCGCGCGGCACGCTCGCGCGCGTGGCCTCGAGCTCGTCGACGGCCTTCTGCCGATCGCCCGCGCGGAAGAGCAGCAGCGCGGCTTCGAGGCGGAGCGCGGCCCCGAGATCGGCGTCCTCGCTCTCGCCCGCGCAGGCCGACAGGGCGGCCGCCGCGGCGCGGGGATCGCCGGCGCGACGCTCGAGCTCGGCGAGGAAGATCGCCGTCACCGGATCGGCCACCAGCTGCTGATGAAGCGTGCGCAGCCCGGCGCGCGCCGCCTCGACGTCGCCGGCCCGCGCGCTTCGAAGCGCGGCGACGATCCACAGCGCCCGCGCCATGCCGGCGTCGGTCTCGACCTGCGCCAGGGCCTGGATCGCCGCGGGGGATCGCGGCTGGCGATCGCCCGGCTCGACCTCGTCGGCGCTGACCAGCCCGATGGCGTACGCGCCGAGCGCGCGCCCGAGCCACGCCGATCCGTTGGCCTCTTCGCCGCCCGAGGCCGCGAGCTGCACGAACGCTTCGGCCGCGCCCGCCTCATCGCCGCGGAGCAGCTTGCCTCGCCCGAGCTCGAACCACAGGCTCGGCTGCTCGGCGGCGTCGACGCCCGCGGCGAGCAGGGCCTCGGTGGCCTCGGTGTACCAGGCCGTGTCCTTGCGCAGCGCGGAGAGCGTGCGCGCGACGCGGGCGATGGTCGTCGCGGCGACGCCGTTCTGCCCGGCGTGCGCGAGCGCCTTCTTCGCGGCCGAGACCTCGCCCGCCTGCACGGCCCACACGTGGGCGGCGAACAGGTAAGCGCGACCCTTCGGCGCGGGCGCGGTGAACGACTCGGCCAGCGCCTCGTACGCGGCGGCGAGCCCCGCGGCGTCGCTGCTGTCGCTGAGGCGATCGATCTCCTGGGCGCGCGCCGGGATCGAGTCGCGATCGAACTGCAAGGCGTTGCGGAGCGCGTCGAGGGCGCCGTCGCGATCGCCCGCCGCTCCGGCGGCGTCGGCGACGCGGAGCCACAGCGACGCCGCGCTCGGGCCCACCGCGCCGCGCGCGAGCTCTTTCTTCGCGAGCTCGGCCGCGCCGGCCACGTCGCCCGCCGCTTCGAGGGTCGCGAGCCGCGCCCGCCCGATCACCGTCGAGTCGGGCAGCCGCTGCGCCGCGCGCTCGATCATCCCGGCGCCGCTGGTGTCGCCCATTCGCCCGTGCGCCGCCGCGGCGCGCAGCCACGCGTCCGCGGCGAACTCGGCCTTGCGCATGTGCCGCGGGACGCCGGTGGTGTCGCCGCGCTCGCCGTCGTCGATCGCCTCTTCGATCAGGTCGGCCTGACCCTCGAGCGCGCGCGCGAGCGCCTCGTGGTTGTCTTCCTTCGCGGCCACCTGCTCGAGCACGATCTGCGTGCGAAAGCGGGCTTTTCCTTCCAGCGCCGCGGCGGCGCCGAGGAGCTGGTAGGCCCGCGGAAAGTCGCCCGCGGCGGCCGAGAGCTCGGCGAGATCGATGAACAGGAGCGCCTGCCACGTGGGATCGGTCGCCAGCTCGGCCCGCGCTTCGAGGGCGCGCAGCCGGCCGTCGGCGTCGCCGACCTTGGCCGCGCAGAGCTCGAGCTCGAGCCACAGCGCCGGATCTTCCGGGCTGCCGCCGATGGCCTCTTCGAGCAGCTCCTTCGCGCCGGGCACGTTGCTCTCGTGCGCCTGGAGGTAGGCCGCCCGCTCCCAGAACGCGCGCGCGCGCTCTTCCGGCGTGGCCGCGGCGCGGGTGAGCGCGTCGAGCAGCTTGCCCAGGTTCTTGATCGATTTGCGGCGCGAGAGGATGCGGACGAGCGCCTCGAGCGGCTCGCGGAACTGCGGGTCGGCGTTGAACGCCGCGAGGAAATCGCGCGCGGCGACGGGCTCTTCGCCGTTGATCTCTTCGAGGACGCCGCACTCGTGCAGCAGCAGCGCCTGGGCGCTCTTGTCCTGGTGGGCGGCATGCTCGGCGCGGAGCCGGGCGACGAGAGCGCCGGCGGCGCCGTCGGGGGTCTGGACTGTCATGTCGGTGGGCGGGCCTCCGAAGCCATTTCCTCGTGATGCGGGAGCGGAGAGTAAACCAAGCGCGACGCCGTTGTCATGCCATCGATCCCATCCCGGCAAGCAGGGCCCTCCCGAGGGCCGGCGGGCCGCTCCTCTCACGTCGCGCGGGGCCGAGGGCCGAGCCTCGATCGACACAAGCCTCGCGCGAGGCCCTCGTGCTACCGTCCCCACGTGAGCAGCGCCGCCAAGAAGCTCAATTTCGAGGTCTAGGCATCCCTGAGCGCTCCGTCGTGGCAAGCATTTCTCGCCGAGCCAACGGGCGGGCCCGATCCCGACGCGCCGGTGCAGACGCTCATCCAGGCCTCGCCCGAGCCGTTCGAGTACTCTGGGGAACCCACACCGGAGATGCTCGCAGCCGAGGCGGCCATCGGTGCCGCGTACGAGGAAGGGCCGTACCCGTCGACATGCTCCATCCGCGAGAAATCTCCCTCACCGAAGCAGCGCAGTCCGACGCTCCGCTGCTCGCCAATCTGCTCCAGCTCTACATTCACGATCTCAGCGAGGCCTTCCCGAACATCGTGCTCGGCCCGGACGGCCTGTACAGCTATCCCAAGCTCCCTCTCTACTGGTCCGAGCCCGAGCGTCGTTTCCCGTTCCTCATCCACGCGGACGGCCAGATCGCCGGCTTTCTCTTCGCCACCCGCGGCTCGCCGGCGAGCGACGATCCCGAGGTCCTGGACATCGCCGAGCTCTTCATCCTCCGTCGTTACCGTCGCTCCGGCGTGGGCCGAGACGCGGCGCTCCTCCTCTGGAGTCGCCTCCCTGGCCAGTGGACTGTCCGCGTCTCGGAGGGGAACCCGGCCGCTATCCCGTTCTGGGCGAGGATCATCGCCGATTTCACCCACGGCACGGCGACCGTGTCCGCGCGCCCCGGCAACCCGAACCCCTGGCGCGTATTCTCGTTCGAGAGCGCGCGTACTCATGAGCACTGAAGCACCCTCCCTCTTCCCGGCGATCGACGTCTCCCGCTTTCAAACGTTTGGATTCCTCGTCTTGCGCCGCTATTTCGACGCGCGCCGGCTCGGCGCCGAGATGGACGAGTCCCTGCTCAAAGGCACCTCGTCCGAGGCTCCCGACGGCGGGGAGATCCGGTTTCGCTATCTCCCGATGATGACGGCGGAGACCCCGTTCAGCCTGGCGCTGCTCGATCGCCTCGAAGCCGTGGCCACAACGCTGCTCGGGGGTCCGGTGCTGCCGACGCGGGCCAAGGCGGTCTGCTATCGCGGCGACACGCCCTGGCACGCCGACTCCGCGCTCCCGATTGGCAGCCTCGGCTTCGCGGCCTACCTGGAGCCGCTCGGCGCCGACACCGGCGCTCTCCGCGTGATCCCCGGCTCCCATCGGCCCGAGCTCACGGCCTCGCTCCGCGCCTTCGGTGCGGCCGGAATGCCCGCCGACGCGCTGCCGGGGCACGTCGTCGCCACCGAGCCCGGCGACGTCATCGTCTTCGACGAGCACCTCTTCCACGCCAGCGCAGGAGGCGAGATCCGCCGCCAGTGGCGCGCCGACTACGTCGTCGATCCCGCCGACGCCGCGGCCGAAGACCACACGGAAGCGTATTTCGCGGCCATCTATCCACCCGATTGGGACGGCAACCACGATGTCGATCGCTTCCCGAGCTACGGCCCCGACTGGCGACGCTCGAGGCGCGCCTCCGCGGCGCGTCTCGGCGAGCTCGGGGTGTACGAGCTCGCCGCGCGGCAGGAGGCCTTCACGCGATCGCGGCGATGATCGCCTGCAAAATCAGGTGTTCGCGATCAGCTTGTCGAGCTTCTCGGTGACCTTGCCCTCGATCGTGCCCTTCACGGCGCGGAGCAGGAACGGGAGATCGATCTCCACGCGCACCTGGCTCGCGTCGACGGTCACCGTGCCGGTCGCGCCCTTGGCGGCGCCGCTCGGGGCGTCGAACTTGATGTTGTCGCCGACCCAGCTCCAGCGGATCCCGAGCTTCTCTTGCATGTTCGTCGCCAGCGCCTCGGCGCGCTTCTTGGCTTCCTCGAGGTCGAGGGTGTGGGCCCGCTTGATGTCGATCGTCGCCATGGTTTGCT
Organism: Byssovorax sp.; assembly: GCA_040006075.1. GTDB lineage: Bacteria > Myxococcota_A > Polyangia > Polyangiales > Polyangiaceae > JANYGI01. Next base: position 6,644 of record JBDTXR010000243.1, read on the forward strand.
CTGCTGCGGTTGGGGGGTGTCTGCCGTTACTCGATGCGCCGGACGATCCAGAAGCCGCGCGGCGTGTCGACAGGATCGCTCACGCCGTCCTTGGCGAGGCTGAAGAGCACGAACTCGGGCGCCGGCTCCAGCATCCCGCGGGGCATGCGGCCGGCGTTTTCCATGGAGCCTTTGTCGCCCTTGGCGACCGTGGCCTTGAAGTCCTGCTTGGCCGCCTCGGCGAGCTGCTTGGCGAGCTCGAGCGCGGCGTCGTGGCTGCGGGCGTTGCTCGGGGCGCCCTGCGCGCCCTTGTAAGTCACGAGGATCACGCCGAACAAGATCGATTTCGGGGCCTCGGCCGCGAGCGCCGGGGCCGGCTCGCCGGTGAGCAACCGCGCGCCCGCGTCGGATCCGCCGAGGAGCTGGGGATCGACCGCGAGGGGCTCGTCGACCGAGTCGCCCGCGTCGGCGAGGTCCCCGCCATCGGCGCTCGGCGCGGCGTCCAAGGCGGCGTCCACAGCAGCATCGGCGCCGGCGTCGGCCTCGATGAAGACGACGGCCTGGCCCTTCGACGTGGTCCGCCCGAGGACGACCGCGACCACGAAGGCCGCCATCAAGGCCACGAACACCAGCGCCGTCCACCTTTGCATAGGGCGGCGTGGCGTTAGCACAGATCCTCGGGCCACGGCCACGAAACCTGGACGCGCCGCTTGGCTTTGTCGGCGAGACGCGACAGAAAGGACCGCTGTAGGCTGATCCCTGGTAGATCAGAGCCTACTTTCGAGGCGTGTGGGTTGAGCATGGTCAAGGTCGAGTGCGACGGGTGCAAAGCGCCCTACCAGATCGACGAGAAGCGCATTCCGCCTACGGGCCTGAAGATGCGCTGCCCCAAGTGCGGGACGAATCTCGTCGTGATGAAGCCGGAGAGCGGAGGCGCCGAGGCAGACTTGCCCGCGGCCGCCGCGCCGAAGCCGAGCCCGTTCAAGGGCGCGCAGCCGCCGCGCCCCGCGCCGATCGCGGCCCCGCCGCGGCCCGCCGCCAAGGCGCCGCCGCCGCCGGCGATCGAGGACGATCTCCTCGATTTACCGAGCGCCACGCGTCATCAGCCGGATCTGGCCGGGCCGCGCACCGGCCTCGGCTTCGGTCCCCTGCCCGGCGCCGCCGCGCGCGGTGGCTTCGGCGAGATCGATCTGATGATCGATCTGCCGGCCCCCACGGGCTTCGAAACCAGCGAGCTCGAAGACGACTTCGGCTCCCAGGATTTGCCGGTGGTCCACGCGACCACGCCGGCGCGGCCGCCGCACGGGCGCGGCGTCACGCGCAACCGAACGATGGAGCTCGGCGAGGCCGATCTCGAGGACGCGTCCGATCTGCTCGACGACGGCGGCAGCCTCGAGGCGGACTTCGGCGACGTCGATCTCCCCGCGGTCCACGCCGACGCCGAGCTGCCGAGCTTCCCCGGCGGCGCGCTCGATTTCCCCGTGGCGCGCGGCGCGCATCCGCCTCCGTTCCGCGGAGCCCCGCGCGCGCCCTCGGCGCCTCCGGCGGCGCTCGGCGGCTTCGGCGACATCGATCTCCCCGCGCCTCCCGATCACGACGGCGGCGGCTTCGGCGAGATCGATCTTCCGTCAGCCCACGACGAGAGCGGCCTCCCCATGAGCCGCGGGAGCCAGCCGTCGTTCGGGAACATCGAGAGCAATCTCCCCGCGAGCCGCGGGAGCCAGCCTTCGTTCGGGCACATCGATCTGCCGCTCTCGTTCGGCGAAGCGTCGCTGCCCACGCCCGCGGCGTCGCTGCCGGCGATCGCCGCGTACGGGCTCCCCTCGCCCGCGACGGGCATGGGCTTGCCCGTGGCGTCGCCGAGCGGATCGGGCCTGCCCATGCCGGCGACGGCGTCCGGTCTGCCGATCGCCACGACGGGCACCGGCCTCCCCTCGCCGGCGGTGGCGTCGGGCTTCCCCGCGCCGACGAGCGGGCCGGGGCTGCCGATGTCGATACCCGGCGGCGGGCTGCCCGCGGCGCTCCAGGGCGGCCGTCGCGACGGCTCGTACGATCACGGCGACGAGGCCGATCTCGGCGGCGAGGCGCCGCTCGAAAACGCGCGCTCGCGCAGCGCGTTCGACGACTCCGATCGGGCGATCTCCACCAGCTCCGGGCCGAACATGGACGGCGCGCTCGGCCTCGACGAGGGGCCGCGCGCGGCGCCCGTCGGCGGCGAGGCCGACATCACCGGCGACATCGCCGTCGACGGCAGCGGCGCGGCGCGGCCGACCACGCCGCGCCCGACCGCAAAGGCCGCGCGCGCGAGTCGATCACGACGCGTGGCGATCCTCGCCGCGGTGGCGATCGCGGTCGGCGGCGGAGCCCTCACGCTCGAGCCGTCCATCGGCCCGTTCGGGATCAACTTCATCAGCGATCGCGTCAACGCCAAGGCCAACACCGCGCGGCTCGACGCGGTCCGCGCCGAGGTGCAAGCCGACGCCGACGAGGACACCGCCGCCGGCGCCAAGCGCGCTCTGGCCTCGGCGCTCGCCGCGCAGAAGGTGGTGCCGCGCCACCACGCGACCGCGGCCTACGCGGCCTACGTGGCCCTCGCGCGCGGCCTGCGCTTCGGTCACCGGAGCGAAGACGACACCCGCGGCGAGCAGCTCCTCGCCACCGCGGGCGCCGAGCCGAGCGACGCGCGCTCGCTCGCGGTCGCGGCGCAGGCCGCCGGCAAAGGCCAGCTCGCCGAGGCGCGACAGGCCCTCGCCCCGCTCCTGCAACGCTCCCCGAAGGACGTCGACGCGGCCGATCTCGTCGGCGAGATCGAGCTCGTCGCGAAGGCCCCGGCCGACGCGGTGAAGGCCTGGAAGCAGGCCATCGCCGCGCGCGGCGAGAAGAAGAGCGCCCGCGCTCTCTTCGGCCTCGCGCGCGCCGAGGTCGCCGCGGGCGACACCACCAACGCCGAGCTCGACGCCCGCGCGGCGCTCGGTGCGTCGAAGCTCCACGCCGGCGCGCGCATCCTCGTCGCCTCCCTGATCTGGCAAGCGCCGGAGCACGAGGCCGAGGCGCTCACGCTCCTGAAGGCCGTCACCGACGACGCCGAGGTCCGCGCCGCGTCGAGCGATCTCGAGCTGATCGAGGCCTACACCCTGATCGGCCGCATCGACCTCACCCGCTCGCGCGTCAGCGCCGCCGAGCAGGCCTTCGCCGCCGCGCTCAAGCTCGATCCGCAGGCCGTGCAGGCGCTGATCGGCAACGGCGAGCTGTTCTACCGATCGGGCCGCTACTCCGAGGCCCTCGCCCGCTTCGAGGCCGCGACGCGCGCCAACGACGACAACGTCCCCGCGAAGGTGGGCGTGGCCAAGACGTGGCTTTCCCTGGAGCGGATGAAAGAGGCGAAAGATCTGCTGAAAAAGCAGCGCGAAACGCACGCCGACGATCCGCTCATTCTCTACTGGCTCGGCCGCACCGAGGAGGCCCTCGGCAACAAGAAAGACGCCGAGGCCGTGTACGGCGCGGCGATCAAGGTCGGCGGCGACAAGCCCGAGGTCGTCGACGCCTACGTGGCGCTGGCGCGGCTGCTCAGCGGCGCGGGCCGCACCGACGAGGCCGCGCAGAAGCTCGCCGAGGCCTCGCAGAAGTTCCCCGAGCTCCCCGCGCTCCACCGCGCGAAGGGCGACGTCGCCCTGCAAACGGGCCGCTACGAAGAGGCCAGAGACGAGTTCAAGGCCGCCCTCGCCAACGACGAAGATCTCGGCACGCGCTTCAAGCTCGGCGTCGCCCAGCGGCGGATGCGATCGTTCACCGAGGCCGCCGCGGTGTTCGACGCCATCAGCCTCGCCGACAAGGACTACCCCGGCCTCGCGCTCGAGCGCGGCCTGATGTTCGAGGAGACGGGCCAGAGCGACAAGGCGCTGGAGTCGTACTCCGACGCGCTCCGCAAGGCGCCGAACGACATCGATCTCAAGCTCCGCGTCGGCTCGACCCAGGTCATCGCCGGGCACGCCGACGCGGCCGAGGCGACGCTGCGCCAGGTCGTGAAAGAGCGCCCCGGATCGGCCGAGGCCAACCACTTCCTCGGCCGCGCGCTGCTCGTGAAGGCGACCAACCTCTCCGAGGCCATGAAGTACCTCGAGGCCGCGGTGAACATCGACGGCAACCGCGCCGAGTACCACCTCTACGTGGGCTGGGCCGCGAACGAAGCGGGGCAGCCCGCCCGCGCCGAGTCGGCCCTGAAGAAGGCGATCGAGCTCGACAAGGGCCTGGGCGACGCCTACTGGCAGCGCGGCATCCTCCGGCAGAAGAGCGGCAGCGCCAACGACGCGCTCGACGATCTGAAGATGGCCCTGGAGAAGCGCCCCTCGCGCTACGAGGCCTACGCGAGCATGGGCTTCTGCTACCAGGATCTCAGCCGCTGGCCCGAGGCCGAGGCCGCCTGGCGCAGCGCCATCGCCGGCAACGCGGGCATCGCCGAGTGGCACTATCGCCTCGGGAAAATCATCGCCAGCCACGGCAGCGCGCTCGCCTCCGCGCCGGAGCTGGCGCAGGCCGTGAAGCTCGCCGACGTCGCCGATCACCCCGCGCCGGGCTGGCTCTACGACGCCCATTTGCTCCTCGCCGAGGCGGTGCGTAACAGCAACAAAGCCCAGGCGATCGAGAGCTACCGACGCTTCCTCGAGCTCGCCCCGCGCGACAGCCCCTACGTGACCGAGGCCGAGAAGGCGCTCACCTCGCTGGGCGCCACCCGGGAGCGCTGAGGCTTCAGCCGCCGAGGAAATCGCCTCGAAATCGCCTCGCCGTCGCGGCGAGGCGGCTCACCGCGTCGGCGAGCTCCGAGAAGTCGAGCGACTCGGTCGGGAGCTCGGCGCAGAGGACGATCTCCCCGTTCTCGTCGATGGCGAACTTGGCGACGCGCATCTCGCGGTTGGCGGCGAGCAGGCGGCGCCCGAGATCGTCGGCGCGAAACTCGTCGGCAGAGAGCAGCCCGAGGATCGAGAGCAGCACCCAGTTCTCGGTGCATTGCACGAAGAACGAGGGCAGCGGCGCGCCCTCGCGGGCGGTGAGCCGGAGCATCGACGCGCCGTCGGGCGCGGTGTCGTAGCCGAGCTTCTCGATCCACCCTTGCAGCGTCGCGACGTCGATCACGGCGAGGAGCTTACTACAGCGAGAGCACCGCGGCGTCGCCCCGCTCGGCCACGCGCGCCTGGATCAGCGAAAGCAGGCCGGCGCGGCGCTCGTCGAGCTCCACGAGGCCGCGCGGCGAGACCAGCCAGTCCTCGAACGAGCCCGGCGGCGCGAGCACCTCGCGGGCCCGCTCCCGATCGAACGCGGTGAGCGCCGCGAGCAGCGCGCCGGGAAAGCGAGCGATCGGCTTCAGCCGCCGCAGCAGCTGATCGACGGCGACGCGCTCCGCCGCCACGGGAAATGCCTCGCGGTTGTCGTCGAGCACCAGGGCGTCGCGCCCCGGAGCCATCAGCACCGTCCTCCGCGCCGCGTTGGCCGCCAGGTAGTCGAGCACCAGCATCTCCACGAAATCGCGGGTCACGCCGCGATCTTCGCCGGCCGCCGGATCGGGTGACGCCGCCCACCGCTCCCAGGTTCGCACCTCGTACGAGGCCCGCGCCTCCACGCGCCGAGCCGCCGCGGGATCCCACGCCGCGAGCAGCGCGCCGGGCGCCGGCGCCGCGAGCAGCGCGGTCACGGTGCCGTCGGCGAGCACCCGCAGGCGCCCGCCGAGGAGCGCGGCGATCTCCGGCTGCGGCTCGAGCAGCGCCGCGATCTCCCCGGCGCCGAGCTGACGCGCGACCGTCGCCGGGACCACGTGCATCCCGAGCGCCGTCGCCAGCCGCGCGAACGCCAGCGGCCGTCGGTACGCGGTCGGCGCGCTCACGAGCGAGAGCGTCACCGTCGCGCTCCCGGCCGGATCGGCGAGCGTGGCCGCCAGGATCCCGGCGCTCGGGCCGATCCCCGCGGCCGGAGCCAGGGCCACGATCGCGCCGTCGTCGAGGGCGCGCTCGCCGGGATCGCGCCGGCGCGGCGGCGGCGCAACCGGCGGCGCGGCCGACACCGTTGCAGCAGCAACGATCGCCGCGCTCGCGGGCGGCGGGCAGCGATCGACGGCCGGCGGCGCGGTGCACCCGTTCGTTGCAGCAGCAACGATCGCCGCGATCGCGGCCGCGCCCACGCGCCCGCGGCGCCCTCTCGACATCCCCGTCACGATGCCCGCGCGCGCCCCCTCCTCGATCCGCCTCAGCGCGGCGCGTGGACCCGGTCGACGACGGCCTGGATCTCGGTGTCGGCGAGGATGTGATCGGCGCTCTTGGCCACCGCGAGGATGGCCTCGACCAGCTCTTTCGAGGTCTCGATCTTCCGCTGCCGCAGCCAGTAGTTCACGTTCGAGGCGCCGGACATGTAGCCGATGCAGATCTCCTGCTTGCGCCCGAACATGCCCGCGGGGACGCCGGAGTAGATCCGGTCGGCGAGCCACGAGTCGCCCTTGGCCTCGGCCTTGATGATCGCCGCGGCGTGCACGCCGGTCGCGGTGCGGAACGCGTCGTGGCCGACGAGCGGGTAGTTGATCGGCACGTTCCACCCGACAGCCTTCGCGGCCACGTTGCAGTACTCGAGCAGGTGGGTGAGATCCTGATCTTCGAGGAGGCCGAGGAGCTTCAGGTTCAGGAGGATCAGCTCCATCTGCGCGTTGCCGACGCGCTCGCCGATGCCCAGCGCCGTGCCGTGGACGCGGTCGGCGCCGAACTCGAAGGCCCAGAGCGCGTTCTCCAGGGC
>JBDTXR010000244.1:0-13390 GCA_040006075.1 Byssovorax sp.
GGGATCGCTGGGCTTGATGGTGTCGATGAGGCGAAGGAGGCCCCAGAGCATGACGATGAGGATGAGCGCGGGGAGGAGGATGACGACGTGGCCCGTGACGAGCCAGAGGAGGCCGCCCCCGGCAGTCACGGACACTGCGGCAGCGGCGGTGCGGAGGGAGCGTCCGCGGGCGTCGCCGGAGGGCTCGGCGCGGTTCTGGAGGATGGCATTGTCCATACCCAGGTTGACGAGCTGGAGGTTGGCTTCGGCGAGCTCGCGGTCGAGTCGAACCAGGGGGTCTTCGCCCCGGTAGACGGTGGGCGAGGCGGGGTGGGGGAGCGCGGGGGGATCGGGATCGGGCGGGAGCGGGGGAGGGAGAGGGAGAGGGGAGCCGGCGTGGGCGCGGAGGGCGTCGTTCTCGGCCTGGAGGCGGGCGATGGTGGCGCGTGCTTCGGCGAGCTCGCGGCTGCGGTCGAGGAGGGGGTCGTTGGGTGGGGTGGCGGGGTGGGTGGGCATGGGGGCGAGGCGGGGGGAGGAGCGAGGAGGGAGTTTATCGCGGGTGGGGCGATCGGGGGCAATTTGAGGTGCTGCGTGCTTCGAGGACGTGGGGGCGCCGGTGAGGGCGGTGTCGGGCGTGGATCTTCTTTTTTGTCGGGTACGTGATTTTGCGTAGTGACACGGGGTACGTCTTCGGTACCTTAGATCGCGGGCTGTGGATGGGCGGGTACGCACGCTCGTGGTTGGGGTGAAATTGCGATGGCGACGGCGACGGAGGATTGGCATACGGGGAACGACTTTGGCGCGGTGACGCAGCGGGGGCTGGAGGCGCCGGTGCTGGGGCGAGATTGCAAGGCGGCGCTGAGCGTCGGTTGCCCGCAGGAGTGCTGGATGGGCCCGCGGCGGATTTGCAGAAGCTGGGGATGAATGTGCCCGGGGTGCTGGTGACTCGGTCGAGCGTAGAGGCGGCGATGAAGGGTCGGAGTGGGGCGCTGGCGCAAGAGCGTCGGGCAAGGCTCTGGCGGGCGATTAGAAATATGCGCGCGGCCTATTGCCAGGAAACATGGAATAGGGGCGCGGCCTATCGGGGGGATTCATGGAATAGGGATACGCGAAGTAGAACGCGATGTTCGGCGGGCGAGCATATCACTTTACTTCGTGGCTCGCGGGTCCTGTCGTGTCTTGCGCCTTCCAGGCAGCCAGCGGCGTGCGCCGCGCCCGCGGCGGGTGATGAACGGTCTTGAGAGGAAAGGGATTCTCCGATGGCAGAGAGCAAGCAGCATTGGTTGGACCGGAACCGTCCACCGCGGGTCCAGATCACCTACGACGTCGAGACTCTGGGCGCGATCGAGAAGCGCGAGCTCCCGTTAGTCGTCGGGGTGATGAGCGATCTCTCCGGCGCAGACACGGGCGGTGTGAACCCTGAGCCGAAGTTGAAGGCGCGGAAGTTCGTCGAGATCGATCGCGACAACTTCAACAAGGTCTTGAAGACGATGAAGCCCCAGGTCGAGGGCGGCGCGGGCGCCAACAAGTTCAAGCTCTTGTTCGAGGCGATGGAAGATTTCCATCCCAACTCGCTCGTGAAGAAGGACAAGGAGCTCGAGAAGCTCATCGCGCAGCGCACAGCGCTGATCGAGATACCAGTGAAGCTCGACGGCAACGAGTCCCTGGCAGGGCAGCTCGTCTCGACGACCGACGAGGCTGGGCGCAAGGCGCTCGAGGACGGCATCGCCGAGCTCGACACGCAGATCGGCGAGCGGCTCGACACCATCCTTCACGACCCGAACTTCCAGAAGCTTGAGGCGCGCTGGCGAGGGCTCCACTACCTCGTCACGAACACCGAGACCAGCACGCACCTCAAGATTCGCGTACTCAACGCCTCGATGGACGATCTCATCACGGACTTCGAGACGGCGCCCGAGTTCGACCGAAGCGTACTCTTCAAGAAGGTTTACGAAGAGGAGTATGGCATCTTGGGCGGCGCGCCCTTCAGCATGCTCGTGGGCGACTACTACTTCAGCGGGTCGAGCCCCCACATCAACCTCCTCACTAGGCTGTCGAACGTTGCCGCCGCGGCGCACGCGCCGTTCCTCTCCGCGCCGGCCCCGGCGCTCTTCGACATGGGGAGCTGGGACGACCTCGCCGTGCCCGGCGATCTCGCCAAGCTCTTCGAGGGGTCGTTGCTGATCCAGTGGCGTGAGTTCCGCGAGACCGAGGACTCGCGCTACGTGTCTCTGGCGCTCCCGCGGGTCCTCCTCCGGCTTCCGTACAGCCAGGAGAACAACCCGGTGAAGAACTTCATCTACGACGAGAACGTCTATGACGCGGAGGCGCTACGCTACACGTCGGAGAGCGACGTCCTCCTGAAGAGGGATGAGGCCGGTAAGTTCCTCACGGAGAATAACGCCAGCCCCGGGGAGGGAGTCGTCCCCCTCAAGGAGGGTGGCCGCTTCATCCAGGTGCGGACCGGTGAGAAGCCCAATGCCTTCCTCTTAGGCAACGCGGCCTACGCGCTCGCCCAGCGTGTCACCAACGCCTTCGCGCTCCACCGCTGGTGCGCGGCGATCCGAGGCGTCGAGGGCGGCGGCCTGGTCGAGAACCTGCCGGTGCACACCTTCGAGACCAGCGATCACGAGATCGCCGTCAACTGCCCGACCGAGGTGGCGATCACCGATCGCCGCGAGAACGAGCTCTCGAAGCTCGGCTTCCTCGCGCTCTGTTACAAGAAGGGCAGCGGCCAGGCCGCGTTCTTCGGGTCGAGCACGACCAACAAGCCCAAGGAGTACTTCCTGCCCGCGGCCTCCGCCAACGCGATCCTCTCGGCGCAGCTCCCGTACATCCTCACGACGTCTCGCTTCGCGCACTACCTCAAGGTGATCGTGCGCGACAAGATCGGCAGCTTCGCCGCGATGGCCAATGTTCAGAGCTTCCTCAACAACTGGATTGGCGACTACGTGCTGCTCGCCGACAGCGCAGGCCAGGAGACGAAGGCGCGGTATCCGCTCCGGGAGGCGCGCGTCGACGTCACCGAAGTGCCCGGCAAGCCCGGAGTCTACAAGGCGGTAGCGTACCTGAGGCCGCATTTCCAGCTCAACGAGCTCACCATCTCGCTGCGTCTCGTGGCCGAGCTGCCGGCCGCCGCCGGATGAGGAATTCCTCATGCAGAACATGTATCTTGAGATCAAGGGTCCCGACGTCAGGGGTGAGAGCATGTCCGATCAGGGCAAGAAGATCTGGGAGCGCGGACCGATCGCCGAGGGAGCGGCAGCCAGCGGTAACGTCGAAGGAGCGATTGCGATATTGGGTCCAGCTTCGCCTCCGCGGTCGCGAAGGCATGGAGGCCGCCGAACAAGCCGATGGAGACCGACGGGCGCTGCGCGCCCGCGGCTCATCGGCAGATCGTTCGGCGGGCGGAGGTTGTGCCCAGGTAGGGCAACAGGCCGGTGGCTTGCTGAGTGCTGACGGCGCGGCGCTTCGACCCCACCGCCATGGCGCGCATCAACCAGCGACAAGATGCCCCAGACCGTTCCGCGTACCTCGCTCTCGCCGTCACCAGCCACCTCGCCCCGCAGGCGCGATGGGCTCGGCTGGCCGACGGGCAGCCAGTTTTTCGGCGACGACGTCTTCCTCGCCAGCGAGCACACCCGAACCGTGCCCTTGCCCTCGCCGCTCTTGGCGGGTAGCTTCTGTACGACCCCGAGGTGAGAACCATGCCCATCAAGTCCGCAAGCTCCATCAATTGGAATCCGCCGCCGCGATGTCCGATCTGCAACGTGGGCGTCACAGCTTCAGGACGGAGTATGCCGTTCGTTGTCGACGGCGAACGCGTTTACTGCCGTGACCACGGGGGCACGATCGATCCGAGCTACCCCGACAAACTGCGCGAATACGAGGCTTGGAGACAGCGCCGTGCTGCCGCCATCAACGCCTTGGAGGAGGACGTCGCTCCGAAAAAGAAGGCCGCTGGGTACTGACAATGCCACTGAGTCAATGGGGCACTCGTCCGGGTTTCGTGCTCGACACGGCCGCGCTCATCGAATTGCAGAAATGGGGTTCAAAACTCTTCGTTGAATTGAGGAAAGCTCAAGACCAGGATCTGGCAATTATGGTTCCTGCGCCGGTCCTAGTCGAGTGGCTGGCAGGTGGGTCTACGGCGAATCTGAATCGCGTTCTCGAACTCGTGGACATCATCGAATTGACGGAAGACTTGGCAAGGACCGCCGCAAAGGGTCTTCAGGGTGTTGGACACCCGGCGTGCAAGCAATGTGCTGTTCGAGGAGGACCAAGCGTTGTGGACGCCGTCGTGATGGCACTCGCACATCAGGAAGGTGATACTGTGTATACGCAAGATCCGAAGGATCTCACAGAACTTAATGAACACTTCGATCGTGCAGTCGTGAAAGTATGCTGACTCCGAGTTCCTCCCTCGGAGCGGCCGCTGAACCAGCCGTTGCATCAGGCGCGCCGCCCCATCGCGCTCCGCTCGGCAGCGCGTCCCGACGCTGAACGGCACTCCGTTCGGCGGCCCGACGTTGGACGTTGACGGCTGGCGCACGGGAAGGATCGCGCAGGAGGCGGGGCTTGATGCCCGAGCAACGCCGAGCGACGGCACGAACCGCGAGAGGTAGAGATAGCCTTGTTATGTGATCCCGATGAAGATGATGCAGAAGACGACGACTTGACCGATGAGGAGGTCGACGAGAACAATAAGGGATTCCCTGACTACGATGGCTCTGGAGAGCCGGAATACGTCGACCGAGACAATAGCCCACCGGACTCCGAGAACCCGTGGAACAAATCGCCCTGAGCTACCCATAAGGCAATTCGTAATGAAGGAAGACTCGTTCGGGTTGGAAGCGGACACGTATCTTATGCGGCTGTTGCGCGCTGCCGCCGAGGCTCTACAGAGCGAAGAGCACGTTCTCAACAAGGCTTTCGAGCGCGGAAGTGCTGCCTTCTATGGAGGAGTAAACCAAGGCCTTGCGTACCATCTCTATGAGACCACGCTCGTTTACCTTATCTTCAAAAGCTGGCTCCCGCTGACGGAAGTCGTATGGGACGCGCATAAGGCACGCGGCTATGGAGGCGCGATGGACCTTGTCGTGTTCAACGAACACAAACCTCGATACGCCTTCGAGGCCAAGTGGTGGAACTACGGCAAGGCCGAGGTATTGTTCGAACACGACATTAGCAAACTCCGACACTTCAAGAGCCAGCAGGACGCGCGCGGGTTTCTAATTACATTCTGGTGGGCTTCCGCCGACAAACTCGACGCCTACAGCCGGAAGGTCGCGAACGTCGCAACTCAGAATGGGTGGCAACGCATTTACCAGGCTCGCTTTCCGATCCAAGTGAATGACCTCGAACAACCGCACTTCGTTCTCGACGCGATCGAAGTCTGAATGTCGCTTCGTTTGCATTATTGGCACCCTCTCTCTCCAGCTTCGGCAACGCCGCCGAACAAGCGGCTGCAGGCCGACGGTGCCGCGCTACGCGCGTCCCCGCGGCTGAGCCGCAAGACGTTCGGCGGGCGACGTTGCCTGATCTCGGCTCTCGATCCCTGCTTTCTGGTTCGTCCTTATTCGCGTCCGCCTCCGACGTCTGCAATCAAGGACGAGCGGGGGCGGGATCGGGTCGGTCGACCTCGGGCTCTGGGGCGTGGCGGATGGTTGGCCTTGATCCTGGCGGCCGAGGTAGGTACATTGTACCTCCGTCATGAAGACAAGACTCGTTCGCATGGGCAATTCTCGAGGCGTTCGGCTCCCCAAGCCGCTGATCGAGCAGGCGGGCCTGATCGACGAGGTCGAGCTTGAAGTGCATGGGAAGACGATCGTCATCGTCGCGAAGAAGGCCCCACGAAGCGGGTGGGCAGACGCTGCACGGAAGCTGCACGAAGAGGGCGGCGATAGGCTACTCGACCCCGGCACGCCTACCCGCTTCGACGAGGAAGAGTGGCAGTGGTAGCCGCAAAAATGGTCCGTCGCGGAGAGGTATTCCTTGTTGCCCTCGATCCGACCCGCGGAGCTGAGATCCAGAAAACGCGACCATGTGTCGTTGTATCTCCTGATGAGCTCAATGCGCACCTTCGCACCGTCATCATTGCGCCTCTTACAACAGGGGGACAACCGTCTCCGTTCCGGGTCCCGTGTCGCTTCCAAAACGCAAGCGGCCAGGTCGTCGTCAACCAGCTTCGCACGGTCGATCAAGAGCGACTTGTTCGCCATCTCGGACGTCTTTCTCCGCCGACGTTCACGCGCATTCTCACCGTCCTTCAGGAAATGTTCGCTCCTTGAAAACACCCTTGCGCGGCCGAACATGGCGTTTCGCAGCGCGGCGCCGGTGGCGACTGCCATCCTCCGCCCTGGCGCCGTCACCCCGATCTCGCGCTCCCAGCCTTGCTTTCTCGCGATAACGGGCTGGCATACACCGTGAAGAGCGCCCGGCGTCATGCCCACGCTCGAGCACAACGCCCTCGTCGAGATGTTCCGCGTGAAGCCTGGGCTCGCGCCGCACCTCCTCGCGAGCGTGCTTCATGTTGACATCCCGCCGCACACCTCGGTTGCCGTCGTCGAGTCGTCGCTCGATCAGCTCCTCCCCACCGAGTTTCGCGCGGATCTGGTGCTGGAGCTGCGGGACGCGTCGGGCGCGATCGTGCTGGCGATCATCCTCGAAGTGCAGCGCGACGAGGATCCCGACAAACTGTATTCGTGGCCGGTGTACGTCGCGATCGTGCGCTCGAAGAAGCGGTGTCCCGTGGTGCTGCTGGTGGTCGCGCCCGACGCGGAGGTCGCGCGGTGGGCGGCGCAGCCGATCGATCTCGGCCCTGGAATCTGCACCTTCCGGGCGCTGGTGCTCGGCCCGGCGAGCGTGCCCGAGGTGACGGATCCCGTGGAAGCTGCGCGGGAAGTCGAGCTCTCGGTGCTGTCGGCGGCGGCGCACGGGAACGGGCCGAGCGGGCTCCTCGTCGTCCAGGCCGCGCTGGTTGCCCTGGATCGGCTCGACCGCGAGCACGCGGCCGTGTACTTTCAGGTCCTGTGGAACGGGCTGCGCGCGCCCATGCAGCGCGCGCTGGAGGCGATGGTCATGGAGCGGCAGACCGAGGGCGGAGCGAAGTTTCCCCCGTTCATGGAGGCGCTCTTTGAGCGCGCCCGACGCGAGGGTGAGATCAAGGGGCTGCGCGAGGGCAAGGTCGACGGGCTCCGCGAAGGCAAGGTCGATGGGCTCCGCGAAGGCAAGGTCGACGGGCTCCGAGAGGCCCTGCTGCGGTTGACTGCGCGGGCGGGGATCGCGCTCTCGGACGGGGATCGCGCGCGTGTCCAGACCTGCGAAGACCTGGCGACTCTGGATCGGTGGATCGACAACGTGCTCGGGGCGAAGACCGCGGCCGATATCCTCTCTTGAGGGAGCCGCGCGCCCCGACGGCGCCGCTATCGCGCGGGAACCGCCGCGTTTCGCCGCGGTCGAGCGGCGTATGCCCCCGGATCAGGGGGCCTTGGAGCCGACGCCCTTGGCCTGCGATTTGTCGCACCCGAGGGTGACGCCGGTGGGGCCGTCGGGGCCGTTCACGATCTTGAACTCGACGCGTCGGTTCTTCTCCCAGGCTGCCGCGTTGTGGTCCTGATCGAGGGGGCAATAGGCGCCGTAGCCGGTGGCGCGGAGGCTCTCGCGCTTGACCCCGCGCTTCACCAGCGCTTCGACGACGGAGTTGACGCGATCTTGCGTGAGGCGGAGGTTCAAGGCCTCTGCCCCGCGCTCGTCGGCGTGGCCGCCGACCTCGATCAGGGTGAACTCGGTGTGGTGCGTCAACGTCGTGGCCACGGCGTCCACGATGGGCAACGAAGCCTTCAAGATCTCGGCGCTGCCCGTCTTGAAGAGGATCTTGTCGAGGATCAGGATGTTGTTCTCCTGGATCACGACCTTGCCCTGATCGGGACAGCCGTCCTCGTCGTCGATGCCGTTGAAGGTCTCGGGCTCGTTGGGGCACTTGTCGACGGCGTCGAGGATGCCGTCCTTGTCGTTGTCGGGATCGGGGCAGCCGTCCTCGTCCTCGAAGCCATCCTTGTCTTCAGGCTCGTTGGGGCAACGGTCCTTGACGTCGGGGATGCCGTCCTTGTCGTTGTCGGGGTCGGGGCAGCCGTCGGTGTCCTCGAAGCCGTCCTTGTCTTCGGGGACATCGGGGCATTTGTCGTGCGAGTCGAGGATCCCGTCGCCGTCGCGGTCGCCGTCGTTGGCCTCGGGACAGCCGTCCTCGTCCTGGTAGCCGTCGCGATCCTCGGGATCGTTGGGGCATTTGTCGTCGACGTCGGGGATGCCGTCCTCGTCGTTGTCGGGATCGGGGCAGCCGTATTTGCCCGGGGGCGAGTCGGCCTTGGTGTCCTGGAAGCCGTCGAAGTCTTCCGGATCGTTGGGGCAGTCGTCCTCGTCGTCCTTGATGCCGTCGCCGTCGCTGTCGCCGATGGAGGGCTCGAAGACGAAGCCGAGCGTGACCCGCTGAGCGGCGGATTCGTAGCCCGGGAGGTAGCCCGCGCCCGCGCCGACCATGAGATACGAGTTCTTGTCGATGAAGAGCTTGATCCCGCCGATGGCCTCGGCGGAGAGCTTTTGCTTGGCGTCGGAGGCGGCGGCGCCCAGCTCGTAGGTGGTGTACGTCTCGGCCGTGAGATCCAGAGCGGGGATGACGCGGAAGCTGAGGGCGAAGCCTCCCGTGAGCAAATTGCCATTCTCGAAGATGCCATTCTTGAGGATGCTGGTGCCGTTGGTGCCAAGGCCAATCTTCGAGGCGGCGCCGGTGTGGCCACGGTAGCCCCCGTTGAGCGCGGCGCGGAGCACGTGCGCGTTGCGGGTGCGGAACTCGAAGATGGCCTGAGGCCAGTAGAAGAAGCCCGGCTCGGAGGCGAAGTTCTGCGATTCGCCGACGCCATAGCCGGCCTGGGCCAAGAGGGCGATGCCAATCGGGGCCTCGGGCCGGAGGATGCGGAGCTTGGCGTGGATCGCGAGGTTGCCGAGGGCCTGGGCGTTGAGCCCCACGTCGTTGGTGTTCTGGCCGGGGCCGGCGCCGATGTCAGTGGCTGTCTTGCCGCCGTTGACGACGATCGGCGCGGAGATGCCGAGGACGAGGTAGTTGAAGAGGCCCACGTCGAAGAGGAACGTGCCTTGAAGGGCGTGCTCGACGAGGTAATTGGTGCTGTGACCGGCGTTGAGCGGGAGGAGCCCATGGCCGTAGTCGAGGACGAGGCCAAAGCTCAGGTCCTTGTGACCGAGGATGTCGGCGCCGTTGACCGAGAAGAACCCTTTGCTGTCGACCGCGGGGCGAAAGAGGTGCGCGTCGACGCCCTTGCCGTTGCCGTCGGCGATCCGCGGCGGGTTCGAGGGCTGGGCCCGAGCCTCGCCCAGGCCCGTCGTGAAAGTGGCCGCGAAGGTGGTCAGCAGGGCCGCGGCGCGGAGGCTTTGGGCCAGGGATTTCTCGAACAAGGTCATCCTCTTGAGGGTCGATTTTCCCGCGGACCGGGGGGCGCGGCTACCGTAGCGCGGACGCAGAGAACCGCCCAACATCTGCGCGTCGCGCGGTGCTCGCCCTGCTACCGTTCGCCGGTGGACGGCCAACGGTACGGGCTCTCGGCGGTGCGCTGGACGGCGGCGACCGTGGCGCTGCTCCTCGCGATCGCAGGCGTTTTCTCGGCGCGCGAGGCCCGGAGCGACGGGAAGCCGACGCTGAACGGGACGTGGTCGGCGAGCGGGCTCAGCGAGTCGTGGACCTACAGCGACTGGGGCGAGGCATGCGGCCCCAAGCAGCCAGGTAACGGAGCGGGCGGCGGGACCGTGCGCGTGCAGGAGGGCGGCGGCGAGCTGAGCTTCTCGGGCGCGGGGCGATCGTTCAGCACCGCCGAGTGCTGGGAGCAGATGCCCGGCCTCGCGCGCACCAGCCACTCCGCGTCGGGCGGCGGGCGCTCGTGGACGACCCGGTGCAGCAGCCCGGCGAACGATCCGCGGCACGCGGCGGTGGTGACGCGGATCCAGGCGACCGATACGTCGATCTCGCTGAGCGAGACCGGGCAGTACCAGTTCTTGATCCACGACACGACCTGCACCGCGCAGGTGTCGCGCGCGCGATCGTACTCGCTGGTGAAGCGCGACGGCGACGAGCCGCCGGCCGCGAGCGCGTCGGCGACCGCGGCGCCGGTGGCCGTGGCGACGGCGGCGCCGAAGCCGCCGCCGGAGCCGAAACCCAGCTCGAAATGCGTGGCCGGGAGCGCGGGCGAGCCGGCGCGGCTCGAGGTGCACCCGGCGAGAAAGCTGCTGCGCGCGGGGGACCATTTCGCATTTCGCGCGGCAGTGCTCGACGCCGACGGCTGCCCGACCGGAGCGCGGCCGACGTGGGCGATCGGGCCTGGACCGATCGCGGCGAAAGCGACGATCGACGCGGCGGGGACGCTGGTGGTCGAGGCGGGCGCCGACGAGGGGAAGCTCGACGTGGTGGCGTCGATCCTCGGGAAGAGCGTGACGGTGCCGGTCGAGGTGACCAGCGCCGATCACTACGATGCGCTGCTCGCGGCGGGCCACGACGGCGCGAGCGACGACAGCGAGGCCGCGGTGGCGGTGATCGCGACCGGGACCATCGGCGGGCGAACGGCCGTGGCCGACGACAAGGCGCACGAGCGCAAGACGACGTTCCTGGCGATCGTGGTCGGCTTGTCGCTGGCGCTTGGTTTCGCGGGCCTGGTGCTCGCGCGGCGCGGGCGACGGAGCGAGCCCGCCGCCGAGCCGGCCGGAGGCGTCGCGGCGCCGACAGCCGGAGACGACGACGAGGAGGATCCGAGCAGCGGGGCCGAGGCGTCCGCGGCGGAGGTGCCGGTCGCGGCCCCGATCCCGCCGGTCCAGGCCGTCGCCGGGGTGGCCAAGCCCGCGCCGCGGAAGGCCGCGAGCCGGGGGAAAATTTGCCCCACCTGCGGCGAGCGTTACCCGAGCGAAGCCGTGTTTTGTGGCAAGGACGCGACCTCGCTGGTGCTGCTCAACTGAACGCAAGTCGCCCGGCGCTCGAACGCGACGGCTGCGCGACTTCCGGGAGATCGAGGCCGTAACCTTGATCGCCTGCGCGTGAAAAAGCTATCCTCGGGATCGATGACGACCATACCGCCTTGGCGCGCGCTTGATGGGTCTGCACCCGGCTCACGGCCGGCCCTGGAAGGGCAGCGATGAAGATTTCATGCCAGTCGTGCCAGGCGAAGTACACGATTGCCGACGACAAAGTTGCCGGCAAGACCGTCAAGATCAAGTGCAAGAAATGTGGAGAGACGATCGTCGTCCACGGCGAGGGCGGGGCGGCTGCTGCGCCGGGCCTCGTGGCGGCACCGGCGGCGGCGTCGCACGAGGATGACGGCGAAGGCGAGGGCGACACGCGCGTCTTCGGCAACGAGGGCGGTCCGGCTCTCGGCGCCGACGAGTGGACGGTCACGATCACCGATGACGATCAGCGATCGCTGACGCCGGCGCAGATCCTGATCGAGTTCCAGCGCGGCCTGATCACCACCGACTCGTACGTGTGGAAAGACGGGATGGCCGACTGGCTGCCGCTCTCGGGTGTGCCGGAGCTGATGGCGGTCGTCGGCGCCAACGCGCGGCCCGCAGCAGGCGCCGCCGTGCCCGCGCCCGTGCAGGCCGCCGCGCCGGTGCAAGCGCCGGCTCCCTTTGTGGCCCCTGCGCCGCGGCCCGCGGCTGTCGTGGCGCCCCCCGCGAACGCCGAGAGCATGGGCCTCGGCGGCACGATGATGATGGATCAGCCGTCGCCGCTGGCCGCGACGCCTGCGCCCGGCGTGGCCGCGGCGCGGCGCGCGGTGAATCGACCGGCCGTCGATCTGTTCGCGACGAGCGAGCGGCCCCGGGTCGATCCCAACGCGTCGGGCAGCGGCGGGCCAGGCTTCTCGTCGGCGACGACGTCGGCCGATCGGCTGGTCGGCGAGCGCAACGAGAACTCGGTGCTGTTCTCGCTCTCGGCGCTCACGGCGACCGAGAACGCGGGGCGCTCGAACAAGAAGTCGGGCAACGACGACGCGGTGCTCGACATGCGCCCCACGGGCGGATCGCCGCCGCGCAACAACGCGCGCGCCGGCATGGACGACATCATGAACCTCGGCGGCGGGATGGCGCAGGCGCCGATCCTCGCGCCGCCGCCGCTGCTCGCGCCGGTGATGGAAGCGCCGCAGCCGGCGCCGCAGCAGATGGCGCCGGTGATGGGCGCGCCGGCCTCGCCGATGATGATCGTGCCGGAGATGACGCCGCAGAAGAAGAGCCCGGCGGGCTTGATCATCGGCGTCCTCGCCGGCCTCGCGGTGGTCGGCGGCCTCGCTGCGTTCTTCCTGATGGGCAAGGCGCCGACGCCGGTGCCGGGCACGACGGATCAATCCACGACCACGACCGCGGCGCCGACCACGGCGCCGACGGCGGCCGAGACGGCGCCGCCGGTCGCAGATCCGACGGCGACTGTCGCGGCGACGCCCTCCGCGACGCCAACGGCCGCAGTGGCGGTGAAGCCGGGTACGCCGACCGGCGCCGTCACTCCAGGCAAGACGCCGGACAAGACCCCCGACAAGACGCCGGACAAGACGCCGGACAAGACGCCCGAGCCCGTGAAGACGGCAGAGCCCGTGAAGACCGCCGATCCGGTGGCGGGCGGCGGCAAGGAGTTCGATCGCGCGGCGGCGCTCTCGGCCCTCAACAAGGCCGCAGGCGCAGCGAAGGGCTGCAAGAAGGACGACGGGCCGACCGGATCGGGGAAGGTGCGCGTCACCTTTGCACCGAGCGGCAACGTGACGTCGGCCGTCGTCGACGGGCCTCCGTTCGCAGGCACGCCGGTGGGCGGCTGCGTCGCGTCAGCCTTCCGCGGAGCGCACGTCCCCCCGTTCGACGGCTCCCCCGTGGCCGTTCCGAAGTCGTTCTCGATCAACTGACGATCACCCGGGCCCGGCGCTCGGGGGAGTGTTCGAAAGGCGGATAGGTCGCTCCTATCAGCCTTTCGCGGTTCAGCCGTCGAGCAGATCGATCGCGCCAACCGGCCGCGGCACCCGCGCGATCTCGCTCCGCTCCAGGTGCGCGAGCACGCCGAGCACCGCGGCCTCGTCCCACGCGTCGCCCACGATTTGCAGGCCAATCGGCAATCCATCCGTGTCGGTTCCAACCGGCGCGGTGCCCGCGGGCAAGCCGGTGAGGTTGGCGAGGAACGCGTAGCGGCAGAGGCCGTCGAGGCTCACCGGATCGCTGAACGACGTCGTCGCGTCGGCCTCGGTGTAGCGCGGCGCGGTGATCGCGGTCGTCGGCATCGCCAGCACGTCGACGCCGCGGAGCACGTTGCGGACCTCGCGGCGCAGGCCGGCGCGCAGGCGCTGGGCGTCGAGCTGCTCGAGCGCGGTGATGCCCGAGA
>JBDTXR010000245.1:0-13251 GCA_040006075.1 Byssovorax sp.
ACGATGCGCGCGGTGCGCGGATCTTCTTCGAGGACCCCGACGAGGTTCTTCCCGAGGAACGACGACGCGCCGGTGATGGCGACGACGCGGCCGCGCGCGCGATCGGAGCGGGGGCCGGATCGGGGGCCGTTGCGGTTCGACTCGGGGGACCTGGGCTTATCGTGCGCCATGCGGGGCCGCGACACTAGCCGCGATAAGCCGCCTTGCAAACAGGATCGATCGCCCGGTCACGGGGCCGCGCAGCGGAGGCGCATCCAGGTCACGCGGGCCTCGTTCTGGATCCACAGATCGACGTCGGCGCCCGAGGCCGCGACCGCGAAGCTCGAGGCGTCGGCGACGGCCATCGGCGCGCTGACGGGCGCGCCGTCTCCGTCGAGCACGACGGCGTAGACCACGCGCCGCGCGCGGCCGCACCCGAGCGGCGCGATCCACGTGGCCAGCGCGCCCCGGTCGAGGCGACGGAGCGATCCGCCGAGGGGCGGCGCGGGCGTCTTCATCTCGACGCTCGGGAGCCCGGTGCGCTCGAAGCGGATCGACGCGCCGCCGATGGAGCCGGGCTTCACGCAGCCGTCGTCGTCGAGCGGGGTCCCGTAGGTCATCGCCACGGTGCGCGCCGGTAAATCGAGGACGTCGATCAGGCCGTGGTGCGCGGGGATCCGGCCTTTTTCCTGCGCCTTTCCGCCCTCGATCCGATCGATCACGATCTCGCCGCGGTCGATCAGCGTCGCGGTGATGACCAGCCCGCCGTCCGGCGCGGCCTCGACCGAGGCCAGACCGAAGGGCCGCGCCTCGCTCTCGGGCTCGGCGGGCGCGAGCTCGGTCGGGTGCCACAGGGACGCCGGATCGGCTGCGTTTCCCGACCAGATCAGCGCGCCGGGGATCGCTACGCGGCCGACGCGGCTGGTGAGCAGCGCGCAGCGCTCGCCGGCGCACGCGAGATCGGTGGCCTCGAACGCGTCGCCCTCGCCGACGAGCGCGATCACGCCGTCGCGAAAGAGGCCGACGCGCGACGCGCCGCCGTCGCCCGGGCGCTCGAACGCGGCGATCCAGCGCCCCGCCGGCGTGTGACCGAGCCGCGGCGCGGACGACGGAACGAGCCACGGGATCGGCTTTGGATCGTGGGTCGGCCCCGCGGGATCGAGGGCGAGCGCGGCGGCGCTGACCAGGCGCGGCGGATCCTCGGCGCCGTCGGCGATCGCCAGAAAACCGAGCGTGCGCGGCTCGGCGACGAAGCGCGTGGTCCTGGCGACCGGGGCGCGCACGAGCGGCGCTCGCGTGGCGCACCGCTCGGGCGCGGCGACGTCGAAGTCCATGCGCACCGGCGAGAAGATCCACGCGGCCGGGGGCGGGAGCGTGGTGATCGCGAAGGGCGCGGCGCCTCCGTCGGGCGCGGGCCGCGGGGCCCCGCAGCGCTCGCACCCCGCGATCCCCACGAGGACTATGCACGCCGTCGCAACCCGCCTACGCACGCGGGCACCGTACTCGATCAGGCCGCGCCATCACCTCAATTCCCGCCCGCGATGCTCCCTCTCGACACTCTCTGGCTCCTCGTGGGCTTCGTCGCCGTCGTCGTCCTCGGCCACGCGCTGCGCGCCTCGGGGCGGCTCCCCGCCACCGCCGCCGATACCCTCAACGCCGTCGTGACCGACGTGACGATGCCGGCGCTGATCCTGGCGACGCTCGGCGCGCGCGCGGTCCCCACCACGGCGCCGCGCGCGGTGATCGCCGCGAGCGTTGGCCTCGTCGCGGGCCTGCTGCTCGGCAAGCTCGCGGCGCGCGCGCTCGGCCTCGGCCGCCCCGGCGAGGGGTCGGCGGCGCTGACGGCAGGCTTCTCCAACACTGGATTTCTCGGCATTCCGTTGATCCTCGGGCTCTACCCCGACGCGGCCGAGGCCGGCGCCGCCGCGGTGCTGATCGACGCCTTCGTGACCACGCTGTGGCTCTATACCGCGGGCGTCTTCTGGGCGCGGCGGCACGGTGACGGCGGCGAGCGCGCGCCGCACGTGGCCCGGCTCCTGGTCACGCCGGCCTCGATCGCCGTGGTCACCGGGCTCGCGATGAGCCTCTTCGGGGTGCGTTTTCCAGCTCCGGTAGCGCGCCTCGTAAGCCTCCTCGGCGGCGCCACGGTGCCCCTGGTCTTCCTCGCGCTCGGCCTGCGCCTCGACTGGAAGGGCGTGCGCGGCAGCCTCCGCCCGCTGCTGGCCGTCGCCGCGATCCGCCAGGCGATCGTGCCCGCGCTGGTCCTCGGCGTGGCCGTCGCGCTCGGCCTCCGCGGCCCGGTGCGCGACGTCACGGTGCTCGAGGCGGCGATGCCGAGCGCGATGATGGCCGCCGTCGTCGCCGATCGCTACGGCTGCGACGGAAAGCTCGGGACCGCGGCGGTCGTCTTCACCACGCTCCTCGGGGTCGTCACGATCCCGGCGTGGGTCGCTGTTCTCCACGCGGTGGGCCCGTGAGCCGCGCCGAAGGACTTGCCGGTGCTACGCCGCTGAGATAGCGGAATCATGGGCGTCACCCGGAGACGCCTGCCGCGCGGCCGGCCGACGCCGCAACGCTCGACAGAGGAGAATGGGACGCATGAGAACGGTCTTCGCGATTTCGCTGCTGGCCCTGAGCATCGCGGCGGTCGGCTGCAAAAAAGCCGTGGTCATCACCCACCCCGCCTTCCCGGGCACGGCCGACGGAGCCAAGGCGCTGCTCGCCGAGTTCGTGAAGCCGGGCGCCAACCTCGCCCCGCTGACCCAGGGCCTGCGCGCCGAGCCCGCCGACTACGCCGCTGTCTTCACGCCCGACGCCGCGGCGAAGATCCAGAAGGTGATGGAGACGGCCTGGACCAACGGCCAGTTCCTGGTCCGGCCCGCGCACCCGAACCAGACCGAGATGCTGGTGCTCAGCGCCACCACCGACGAGCTCAAGGCCGGCTCCCCCAACTGCCCCGGCGGCTACAAGGACGCCGCTCCGCAGATGACGGCGGGCCTCACGGTCTATTGCTTCAAGTTCGTCGAGCCCGGCAGCAAGACGGGCACCGCGTTCGACGGGTTGATCTTCGTCAACGGCCACTGGGCCATCTTCCCCAAGCCCTGGTTCGCCCTGAAGAACCCCTGATCGAGAGGCGCGCTGGGTGAGAGGTGGCGGCGGGTGCCACCTCGAACCCTCCGTCAGATGCCGGCTTTGGTCCGGAGGATCTGACGAAGCTCGGTGAGCTTGGCCGGGACGCGCTGCATCTCCGTCATTCGGCGCGCGATCCTCTTGCCGAGATTGAGATCGCGCTCCGCCGCGCTGGGGTTCGGGGGCCGGATCGGCGCCTCATCCAGGCCGCGTACGTGGGAGCGAAGGTGGCGAAAGATCTCCTTGCCCGAGAAGGTCTCTTTCCAGGCGTTGCCAGCGAGATCGGAGTCGAGCTGCTGTCCCCACGCCTGGATCCGATCGTCGAGCTTTGCGGGTTCGATCCAGAGCTTCAGAGCCGCAGCGTGATCGGTCCAGTAGGCGCTGCTGCGGAGGCGCAGCGCGACATCTGCCGCATTCAGGAGTGTGTCGTCCACCTTCACGTCCTCGGGGAAGCCGGCGCCCAGCTCTCGTTGCATCTCGCGAAGGACCGCTTTGTGGACCATCCACCAGTGCATCGCCACGGCTCGCTGGTGCGCGACGGCCTCGATTGCGGCGACCGTGGTGTCCTTGGCGAGGGAGGCGAGCACGTCGAAGTCGAGGAGCATATTCTCGAGCTCGTGAGCGGGTAAGTGCAGGATCTGGCACCCCGCGTTCGACCATTGAGCCTGGTTGTCGTCGTCGAAATCCCGGTCCACGAGGCCGTAGACGCAGTAGCGCTCGGGATCGGGGTTCGATCGGACCATATGCCGGACGCCGGGTTTTCCCTGGGTGATCACGACGTTGATCTGAGGATCTCTCCAGAGCGCCGTGAGCACGCTGTGGCTCAGCGGATCCTCGACCCAGACGTTCAACGGCGCGCGGTACAGCGAGAACAGCGTGGTGGCCGTCATACTGACGCGGGCTCCTCGGTGCCGGCTGCCGCCATATGCTCCGGCGCCCGCGGATCGCTGTCGTCCACCAGGATGAAGCGCTCGTAGCTCAGGACCGAATCGAGGATCTCTTCGGAGTGCGTCGCGACAATGAACAGTGTTGAAGGTGAGAGCTCGCGGAGCGCGTCGAGGAGGAAGCGTTGCCACTGGACATGGAGGTGCTGCTCGGGCTCGTCGATGAGCACGATGTCCGCCGGCTGATCGCGAAACACAATCGGGCCGGCGAACGCAAAGATCGCCATCTGACCCGAGCTCAACCGGTCGAGCGGGACCATGCGCGGGATGGCGGGGCGGCTCGGTGCGAGCCTGCGCGCCATCGCGAGGCTGGTGATGTCCTCGGGGATCACCTTTGGCTCGCGCAGAACAACCTCCTCCCCCGACCCGGGATCGTTGTCGACCGGCAGGACGTCGAGGACTCGGCCGTCGTTGTTCAGGCGCTGCCAGAAGCGTTGGATACGCGCGAAAGGGCCGCTGTCGCCAGGTTGACGCGCGGCCAGCAGATCTCGATAGCGCGCGCTGATGAGGCGACGCTTCAGCTCTCTGATCCTTTTCGTTTCGGCGAGTGACTTGGCTCCGCGTACGTCCGGTGTTTCGCCGAGCGCCTCAGGCTCTCGGCGCGCGGAGAAGTACTCGACGTTGGGCAAGGACACGCTTTGATTCGTCCAGCTCCAGCCAAACGGCATTTCCTGCTCAACGCCGTCCGAGCGTTGAATGAACCGGTTGGAATGCTCTGGCGTCATGAAGTCCACCGTGATGGATGCATGAGCGCTCTCGTACTCGAATAGGGGCTCCTGGTTGCTATCGGTCGGTTCGACGCGGCGCAACGCGGCGGTCAACTCGAACGCGCGTGCGCCAAAGCGGATTTGCTCTCGCAGAGGTGCAGCATCCTTGGGCAGAACATCGAGCCTACCGACCGCGAGGAGGACTGCCTCTAGCACCGCCGTCTTGCCGCAGCCGTTGCCCCCTGCGAGAACGATGACGTCGAGCGGCTCGCCGTCGGCGTCGGTGAAATCGAGATCGAGCTTCTCGATGCCGCGGAAGTTGCGGACAGCCAGCTTCAAGAGCCGAAGCTTCGCGGGGGTGTCTCCAGTCGCCATGGATTTTTCAGTACCACGTTCTGGAACGGGCGGTCGAGGCACCGCCCGTCCAGTTCCTCACGCTGTTGTGGCAGTTCCCCGCACGATCACGCCAGTTCCCCGCGCGGTCGTGGCAGTTCCCCGCGCGGTCGTGGCAGTTCCCCGCGCGGTCGTGGCGGTTCCCCGCGCAGTCGCGTTCGCTCAGCCGGCGGGCGGCGTGGCCGCGGCGACCGGCTCGGGCGCGGCGTCGGCCGGGGCGCGGCGCGGCGACGAGGCGAGCACGTGGCGGGTGGCAGGCCCGGGCACGAGGCGCGGGACCACGTCGTTGTCGTCGTGGGCCTCGTCGAAGATGTCGATTGCGTACGCCATCTCGAGGAGCACGTTGCCTTCTTCGAGGTTCACGATCGGAGAGTCGTGGGAGGATTTGCGGCCTTCGAGGGTGGCGTCGACGTGGGCCGCGTCGAGCGCGGCGGCGGCTTGCTCGGCGATCTCGATGACGGCTTGATCGAGGCCGGCGAGCTCCGCCAGGGCAACCTGAACGGGGTCGCTCCGCCGTAACCACTCGCGAGCGAGCGTGACGGCCTTTTCGGTGGCCTCGCGGAGAGCGTCATTGCCTCGTCCTTGCCGCGGGAGATCGTTGAGGGCTTGTCGCTCGGCGTCGCGCTTGCCGGCGAAGCGCTCGAGGCGCCTCAAGAGCTTTCTCCGCGCATTCGCGGCGATCTCGTAACCCGTCGTCGCGACGCCGCGGGCAGCTCCCAGCTTGGCTTCGCGGGCCGAGCTGGCTTCGACGAGAGCGTCGAGCGCGAGCAGCGATTCGAGGAGATACACGAAGCGCTGGGGCGCATACGTCTCGGTGAGGTACGGGAACGTGGCGAAGTGTTGATCGATGGTGACCGCCATCGTCACCCCATCGGCGAGGACGCCAACCGCTTTCGTTTGCCGGCCGAGATCGCTGCGCTGGGCGTCCGTGGCGAGGGAGCGGAGCGCAACGCGGAGTGGTTTGGGGAGCGGAGGATGCTTGTCGAGGAGGCGGCGGGTGACCTTCGAGGCCGAGGAGGTCCCCGGCGCAGCAGCGGGCGCTTGATCGGCGATGGTCTCGGGGTTGGCCGGGGACTTCTTGGCGGCCTTGTCGATCTTCGAGTCTTTTGCTTTTGTCTTCGGCACCACGGGAGGCTATCCGGGACCGGGGCACGCGTGCAACGGGGAAAAGTAAGAGACTGCTGGCTCCGAGGGGCGACGAACTGAAACGAAGCGGGGGCTGGTCACATCGGCCCGAACCGGCTACCTTCGCCCGCACCTTGCCCGCTACCAAACGTCGAGCGCCCGCGCGCGCCCCCAAGCCAACGTCCCAGCGGAGGGCGTCTGCCGGCACGAAGAGCCATGTCGCGTCAGTGCAAGCTAGACTGCGCGCCGCGGAGCTGGCGGCGATGATGCCGCTCGTGCACTTTCCGGCGAGCGCACGCTTCGACGAATGGTCGACGTGGCCGGGTTACAGTCTCAAAAGTAAGGTCGAGCAGGGCAAAACCCCGAGGCAAGATCGGTTCGGAGATCTGAGCGACCGCCACGTCTTCGTGTATGGCGGCCCTTGTTGCTATTACCACGACGGCTGTATTGGGGACGCGGTCATCTACTTCGCTCCTGGTGTCGAGCTCGGATGTAAGGGCGGCGCTACGCCGTTTGATTCTGGCTCCCTGGAACACTCGCCCGCCCGGTTGCAGCCGTTCCGTGCGACGAACGCAGACGAGGACAAGCGATGGCGCTTTTTCACAAAATATCAGGTCAGTCTAGAAGACTGGCGCGAGAGCTTCGCGGATTGGCTGGCGTTCGTCTTCGACGATCCCGACAGCTACCTGGACAGCGGAGCGGATCGCCACGCGGCCGGCGAGCCGGAGCGCACCAGACCAGCTTTCTTGTTGCACCACAATGGCACGAGGGGGCGAGCCAGGTACGGCGAAGACGAATGCGGCGATAGGCGCGCCTGGACCTGGGAAATACGGATCGAAGGGGCGCTGCCGTTCGAGAAGATCGCGCTCCTGCACATTCCGTTCGACGCCTTCGAGCACGTGAACGATTTTGCGGACGAGCTCGAACGCCGTACGGGCGTACGGCCCCAGGTGAAGCCCTTGCCCCCCGGTGTCGCCGCGTCATTCCGGTCGCTCTATGCGGATTCGGGGAGTATCCTGCGGGAACTGATCAGATGATGACGCGAACGCGAGAACTGCAAGCCAAGGCGGACGGCTTGGTCCCGGACCTGCGGGTGGTCGGGTACCATGGCCGTCTTGGAGCCGATCAGACGCCGGCGAAGCGCGCCCCCGTTTACGCGGACGTCGAGAACCGGCTCGTCGACATCGTCGCCGTACGCCCGGCGTCCACGAAGAAGAGCGTAAAGGGGGAGCGCACCGTGCTCGCCAAGGTCATGCCGCGGCCAATCCCCGAGGACGTCTGGACGAGCACGGGCACGCGGATCGCGCATCCGTGGCCGGCGCGGCTCGACGACGTTGTGGTCATCCTCGGCCCTCGCGAGACGCACCACGCGAGCGCGCTCGCGGCGACGTTCGTGAAGGACGAGCCGGCGCAGGTTTCGGCGTTTCTTGCGTGGCTCGCGACGGGCGAGCCTCGCTTGGAACGGCTTCGTTGCGAGCACATCGGCGATCTTGTCGCGTGGTGCTGCGTACCGGACGAGGCGCGGGCGCTCTGGCAGCGGCTCGCGACGCTGGCGCGGGATGAGGTGCTCCGGTCGGCAAGGCAGGTTGACCAAGCGGAGTTGAAGAAGGCGAGCTTCTGGCTGTCCCGCGCTGCCGCCGGAGATGAAGATATGTACCTTGCCGCCGCGGGGCTGCGGCAGGCGTCGTATCCACACTGGAAGGCCCTGCTCGACGCGGGGGTGCGGAGCGGCACTGAATTAGAGCGAGCCGCCAAGGTCGACGCAGCCGGACAAACGCTGCCAAAGCTGGAGCTGCCTAAGCCCGTACCTGTCAGGCCTGGACTCCAGCGTCGAGCCGTTGACGCATCCTTTGCTCTCTTGGACCAGGTGGCCGCGTGACCGACGTGCTGATCGAGAGCTTCCCGATCACGGGATTGGAGTATGTCTTCGTTCCCCCGGGGTTGCCGCTAATAACGAAGACGGTCGATGCCCCCGCCACTACATCAATCCTCATTCGGGGTGGAGCGGGGGCCGGCAAGACAACGCTCGCTGTCGCGCTCGCTCATGCCATCGCCCGAGAGCAGAAGGGTGTCGCGCTCTACCTCACGACCGAGTTCGTGGCGACCGAGTTGACGTACAAGGCGAAGACACTGAAGCTGCCGGAGGGCTCGGTCGCCTCGTGGCAGTCGCCCAAAGAGCACGCCGTCGGGACGCTCCTTGCCGAGCACCTGCTCCGGACCAAGGCCGGCGCAGACGTGAAGACAGTCGCGGGCCGCAAGCGCGCTGCGATCGATGCGGTATGGGAGTTGCTGGCGCGCGACAAGGACGAGCCTTCGGCCGAGATGCAAGCAGGCCCGCCTGTGCGCGCCGTCGTCATTGACGCCTTCGGATTGCCTGAGATCGAAAACGACGACGAGGCTTTGCGAAACGAGTTGCTCGGGCTGGTGCAGACACTTGAATTGGCAGGGATCACGACGATTCTGATCGAGGAGGCGGGGACTAGGGGGGAAGCATGGCTCCCTTTTGTCGTCGATCTGGTTTTCGAACTCGAGCTTTGGCCGGATCCGGATACGGGTGAGCTGTCGCGAAGACTCAAGTGCCCGAAGAATCGATATGGTCGGGCAATTCCGGGGCCACATGACTATGGGATGGACAACGATTCTCCGAGTGTGTGGCCCGACCTTATATCTGTCGGCGGGACACACACTTCCCTGATAAATCAGGGTAACTTACCGCCGGCCATTTTTTTTCCAACGCTAACGGAGAATCAATATGTAGTATGTTCGGTAGGCACGATCATTCTCTCGGAGTATGACAAGGAGAATCCGCTTGTTGCCGCATTTTTGGAGACGCCGGGACTCCGTGTTGCGGCAGTAAACTGCGGACCACTAACGCGCACTCGAATGCCAGATGGCAGCTTGGCTAACGTTCCGGAAAACGAGGGACCATATGCGCTGGCGTGGCTGCTGCTGCGTGCATATCGCGCTGGCAAGATTAACTCGGTGCTTTTTCAAGAGTTCGAGTTCTACTTGTCGCGTCCGCGGCTTCGAGTGGGGGCGCTGCGAATGCTGGAGATGGTTCGTACCGCCGGGCTCTCGATATGTTTGAATGGGCGTGCGGCAGAGCTCGCGCCTGCTACCAGCGTCTCGCAGTATTTGCTCAATGGCAAGATGGCAGCCGCGATACGACGTAGTTTGCCTGCGCATCGTCCGTGTTTGTCAGTCCTTTGGCTGGCGGAGATGCAGGAGAATGCGAGAGCGGATGGCTCCGACTCCCTGGAGTGGTCACCTCATTTGCATATGATACGGGGCACTCTGACGCCTTCAGACATTTTGAGCATGGTCGACCGCGCGTTTGTGAGTGACCCGAATAGGTCAGGCATTGATGCCTTATTTCGTTACGCTTCTATTTTGCATCTGCTGGGGGCCTCTGGTCGGGCGAATAGCCTGATAGCTCAGATTCAGCCTACTGATAGGTCTTCCGTTGTTGCGCGAATTCGAATTTATCTCCTCATGGGCAACGATATGACTGCTGCCAACGAATGTATTTCGATGGGCAACAAGTTCCCAGGAATCTACCGCGAGGCTTGGCCCGAGCTTTCCGCGATTTATGCTCAGAATAAATTTGCGATCGAGCGGCTAGCCGCATTGACGCACCCGCAAGCGCACAGCGTCGCGGCTCTGCTTCGAGCGCTCGCAGCGGGCGAGCAGTTCGAGCGGGCGGCTCAAGTTGTTGATGCACGGGCTGCGCAATTCGAATTCCCTGCCTGGTTCGTAGCTCGGCTCAAGGCTGATGCCTATCTGGAGGCGAGCAGCTCGGAGGCACTCCAGGTGGCGCTCAAGGCCCTCAGCTTGCTCGTCGCGGATACGACGATTCCTCCCGTCCATCGCGCAGAGATTTTCTACAACCTAGGCGTTGCCAGGATGAGGTTGGGCGACGACAACGGCGCGGAAGACGCCTATAAGCAAGCACTCGCGAGCAATCCTCATCTCGACGTGGCCGCCAAGGCCTTGGCTGAAAGAAAACGCTAGCCCAGCCGCGGCGTCGGCGCGTGATCTAGGTTCGAGCTACCGTTCAGTGCTACTCTCGCGCCCCATGCACATCGTCGCCATCGCCGAGCTCGCCACCCCGCTCGAGGTCGAGGCCGCGGCGCTCGCCGCGGATCTCGGCACCACGGCCTACGAAGAGCGGCTCAACCTGCTCACCGGCTTGCCGTCCGTGGTGCTGACGACGGTCGATCGCGCCGCGGCGCAGGCCCTGGTCGCCAAGATCCGCGCCCGCAAGCACCGGGCCTTGCTGGTCGACGCCGACAACGTGGTCCCGCACGAGGCGATGATCCCCATGAAGGGGTTCTCTCTCGACGCAAAAGGGATCACCGTCGGCGAGCACGAGCTGCCCTATGGTGAGATCACGGTCTTGCTCCGCGCCATGCACCGCACCAGCTCCGAGACCCAGAGTGAGACCAAGTCCCGGCAGTTCAGCGCTGGCAAAGCGCTGCTCACCGGTGGCCTGGCCTTCATCAAGACGGTGACGAAGGAGGAGAAGACGGCGGCCCAGGTGAGCGAGCAGGTGCTCTATATTTATCGCGGCGACGGGGAGACTCCCTGGCTGCTGCGCGAGCGCGGGACGTCGTATGCCGGCCTCGGCGCGGCGCTCACGGTGTCGAGCGCGCAGAATTTCCTCGCCACGATAGCCCACCTCCGCAAGCACGCGGGGGAGGCGGCCTACGACGAGCGGCTCTTGAATCCGCGCGGGGCGACCAATCGATTGACTCGCTCCGGGACGTCGACGGCGTCGACGACCTCGGTCAGCTCGGCCAGCGGGGTCGATCTGCTGGCGCATTTGCTGGCAAAGACTCTGGCGCGGCGTCAGGTGCTCTGAGCGGCCTCGGCGCGGTGCTCCTCGGCTCGGGCGATCGCCGGCTCCCGAGCGCTGATCGGCTCGCGCTCGACGGGCGCCTTTCCGTACTGGCGTGACATCAGCTTGGCCTCGAGCGCGGCCGAGAGCAGGGTGAAGCGCGAGCTGGCGCGCGCGATCAGGTGGCCCTCCTGCCGCCACACCAGGCTGGCTCCGTAGCCGCGCGGGGCGTCGGCCCGGCGCGCGGCGTCGGCGTCGACGGTGACCGTGACCTCGATATCGACGCCGAGCTTGGCCCAGCGCACGAACTCCATGTCGATGGTGTGGAGCACGAACCGGCAGTCGACGGGAGCGCCGTAATAGAGGTGGGAGATCGCTTTGAGGAGCTGGCGGCCCATGTCGATGAACGTGGTGCCGGAGACGTGGTTGGCGATCGAGGGGTTCTCGTAGAGGTACGGGTGCGCGCCGTCGATGGAGAACACGCTGCGGTAGGCGTGCTCCTCGGCCAGGGCCTGGACGTTGCGGACGAGCAGGTTCTCTTCGCAGCCCACGTGGGCGAGCGCGGGCGTGATGGAGTGGATGGTGGTAGCCATGATGGTTTGCCTCGTGCAAGGTTGTGGGGTTTCAGGCGGAGTGTCGGAGCGGTGCGACGTGGTCGTGAAGCCACGCATCGAGTCGGCGCATCGCCTCGCGGATGCTGTCGAGTGAGCTCGCGTACGAGAAGCGGAGATGGCCCTCGCCGCGGGCGCCGAAGCTCTGCCCGGCGATGGTGGCGACGCCGATCTCGTCGAGCCAGCGGTCCTGGAGCTCGCGCGCCGAGAAGCCGGTGGCCGTGATGTCGGGGAAGGCATAGAACGCTCCGCCGGGCTTCGCGCAGCGCACGCCGGGGAGGCGATTCAACGCCTCGACGATCACCTCGCGTCGCTCGGCGAAGGTCGCGACCATGCGATCGACCGGCTCCTGCGTGCCAGTCAGCGCGGCGATCCCGGCGTGCTGGGTCGCGGCGTTGACACACGAATGGATGTTGATCGAGAGGCGCGTGGCGATCTCGGCGAGCTCGCCCGGCCAGATGCCCCAGCCGAGGCGCCAGCCCGTCATTGCATAGGTCTTGGAGAGGCCGTCGAGCACGATCAAGCGGTCGCGCAGCGACGCGAACGAGAGCAGGCTCGCGTGGCCGGCCGGGCCAAAGACGATCCGCGCGTAGATCTCGTCGGAGAGGACGAACACCTCGGGGTGGTGGGCGAGCCCGGCCGCGAGCCGCTCGAGCTCGGCGCGCGGCGCGACCCCGCCGGTGGGGTTCGCCGGGCTGTTGAGGACGAGCAGCCGAGTGCGCGGGGTGATCCGCGCCAGCACCTCGTCGGCCGAGAACGAGAAGCCGTCGCGCTCGTGGAGCGGATAGCCGACCGGAGTCGCGCCCGAGAAATCAATCATCGATCGGTAGATGGGAAAGCCGGGATCGGGATAGAGGATCTCGACCCCGGGGCGGCCCAGGATCAGCATCGCAAACGACAGCGTCACCTTGCCTCCGGGCACGACGACGATCTGGCCAGGATCGACCTCGACCGCGAGTCGTCGCGCCGCGTCCGCGGCGATGGCCTCGCGCAGCGCGAGGATGCCATTGGCCGGCGTGTAGCCGTGGTGGCCGTCGCGGAGCGCCTGGCAGGCCGCCTCGACGACGTGGGGCGGCGTCGAGGCGTCGGGCTGGCCAATCCCGAGGTTGATCACCGAGCGGCCGCGCGCGGCGAGGGCCGCTGCCCGCGCGGAGATCTCGAACGCGCTCTCGGTGCCGAGCGCGGCAATGTGGGAGGCGAGGTGCATGGGAGGCTGCCTGGCGTCGTCGGGGGAGCGGGCCAAGGCGATCTCCAGCAGTGGAGATGGCAACAGGCTTTGCGCGAACCGCGAGACGAGGAGCGGTGGGCGTCGCAGGAGCTCCATAGCAGGGGCTGTGCCGTCGCCTGGAACGGCGCAGCGGGCCCGCTCGCCGCGGCGCGATCGGGCGCGTTCAGGCCTTGTTTCGCGGCATTATGCGCCGAGCTCGATTGGGATATCGGTTTGGTGTGGTACCTCGGAGCGGGCGGCGGCCGACTGGTCTGCGGCGAGAGTTGGCATCGGTCGGACGTTCCCAACTCCGAATTCG
>JBDTXR010000246.1:0-13215 GCA_040006075.1 Byssovorax sp.
TGTCGTCCTGGCGCAGGCGGGCGAGCAGCTCGAGGCCGCTCATGCCCGGGAGCATGATGTCGATGATCGCCAGATCGACCGGGCTCTGGCCGCTCTCGATCAGCGCGAGGGCCTCTTCCGCGCTCTCGGCTTCGGCGACGCGATACCCCTCGCCGCGGAGCACGAGGCCCAGCGTCCGGCGGATGTTGCGCTCGTCGTCGACGACGAGGATCGTCGGCTCGACGAGGCCCTCCGCGCCCCCGGGAGATCCGTCCCCGCTCGGCGGAGGCGCGCCGCGCTGCGAGGCCGCGACGCCGAGTGAAGGTCCCATCGAAGGAGGCATGCCGCCGAGGTTATCAGCACCCCCGGGCTGCCGATCGGCTCGTTTGGAGGGAAGGGCTGGCGCGCGGGACATTTCTTGACTACTGACGGCGCTGTCATGCGCTCGCGTTTCGCCCCGAAGCTCACCACCGCCGCGCTCGGCCTCGCGGTCGGGGTCGTGGTCTCCGCCGGCGCGCTCGGCTGCGACAGCTTCGAGATCGGCGCCAAGCACGCCACGCTGACCTACACCGACGACGCCCGCGCGGCCTACGAAGAGGCCATGAGCTCGTTCCGCAGCCGCGACTGGGAAGACGCCCGCGCCCTCCTCGCCGAGGTCCGCCGCCTGTTCCCGTACACCCGCTACGCCCGCCTGGCCGAGCTCCGCCTCGCCGACGCCGACTTCGAGCAAGAGAAGTTCTCCGACGCCATCAGCGGATATCGCGAGTTCGTTCAGAACCACAAGAACGATCCCGACGTGGAGTATTCGCGCTACCGGCTCACCAAGGCGCTGTTCTCGGACATCGACGACACCATCCTGCTCCCCCCGGCCGAGGAGCGCGATCAGGCCACCACGACCGAGGCCTACAAAGAGCTCCGCAATTTCCAGCGCGAGTTCCCGAAGAGTCGGTATCGCGGCGACGTCACCTACATGCTCGACGTGGTCACTGGCCGGATGGCGCGCCACGAGCTCTATGTCGCCAGGTACTCTCTCAAGGGCGACAACTTCGACGCCGCGGTGGCGCGCATCGACTACGTCCTCAAGACCTATCCCGGAACCAGCCTGACGGCCGAGGCCCTGGTGCTGAAGGGCGAGACGCTCATGAAAATGAAGCGGCTCGCCGACGCGCGCGCGGTGTTCGAGCGGGTGGTGAAGGAGCTCAAGGGCCCCTTCCTGACGACGGCCCAGCGCTTCCTGGACGAGATCAAGGATCTCGAGGCGCATCAGCGCCCGGCGGCGGCGCCCGCGAAGCAATGAGCCAGCCGATCGGGCGCCCGGCGAGCGGGGCGCGCTACATCGCCGAGCGAGTCGAAGGTGGGGAGGGGAGCGTCGCTTACCGCGGCCTGGTCCGCCTCCCGGACGCAGATCTGCCGCTGGAAGTGACCATCACGCTCCCATCCGGGGCAACGCGCGCGGTCGTCGCCGGCGGCACGCCCGAGCACGAGAAGGTCGCCGCGGCGCTGGTGCGGGCGGCCACCAAGGCGGCGATCGCCTCGGGCGAAGCGCTGCCGCGGAAAATCGAGCGCTGGCGCGGGTGATGGTCAGTCGAGGCGGTCAGTCGTGGCCAGGCGTCGACCCCTCGATTGGCGCCTGAAGAGCGCTGTTTCCCCACATTCGCCCCGGCGTTATCGTGCTCGAATGCGCTTGTTTCGAAGGCTGTGCATGGGACCAGGTGATAGCGTGGATCCCCGGTGGACGCGGATCTCCTGCCAAGACAGCGGCGGCGGAGCTTGCTCTCACACGAGGACTCGCTGTTTGTTGGTCGCCTTCATGAGCTCGGTCTCCTTCGCAGGGCCGTAGCCGAGGGCCGGCTCGTCACCTTGAGCGGGGAGGCGGGCATCGGGAAGACCCGGCTCGCGCAGCACTTCGCCCACGAGCAGCGCTCGGCCTACGAGACGGCAGGCGGGGTATGGTTCTGCGATCTGCGCGACGCGCGCGACGCCGAGGCCATGTGCTCGACCCTGGCGCGGACGCTGAACATCGCCGACGAGGCGACGATCGTGGGCGACGGCGCGGTCACCGCCGTGGGGCGGGCGCTGGCCACGCGGGGGCGGGCGCTGGTCGTCCTCGACAACCTGGAGCAGCTCCTCCCCGACGGCGCGCGCGTGGTCCTGCGCTGGCTCGATCTCGCGCGCGAGGTGCGCTTCCTGGTGACGAGCCGCGAGCCGCTCTACCTGCTCGGCGAAGAGCTGGTGGAGCTCTCGGCGCTCTCGCTCCCGGACGGCGCGTCGCCCGACGGGGACGCGGTGCGCCTCTTCGTGGAGCGCGTGCGCGCGCTGCGCGAGGCCTACACGCCCACCGGCGACGAGCCGGCGGCGATCCGCGAGCTGGTGCTGCGGCTGCGCGGGGTGCCTCTGGCGATCGAGATCTGCGCGTCGCGCCTCGGCTCGGGTGACGTGCGGTCGGTGCTCGGCGCGGTCGAGGCGCGCGGCGCGACCCGATCCATCGCCTGGAGCTTCCGGCGGCTGCTCCCGTGGGAGCGCGAGACGCTGGCGCAGTGCTCGGTCTTTCACGGCGGCTTCACGCCCGAAGCGGCGGCCCGGGTGGTGCGGCTCGATCACGACGGGCGCACCGTGGCCGACGTGCTCAGCGTGCTGCTGCACAAGAGCCTGATCCAGACCGCGCGCGCCGAGGCCGGCGCCCGCTACGCGCTCTGCGAAGGCATCCGGCTCGCGGCGGCCGAGCTGCTCGAGCAAGGCGCCGACGCCGCGGCGACGCGGCTGCGGCACGCGCAGTATTTCCTCGATCGGTCGTCGGGCCCGCTCACCGACTTTCCGGTCACCGCGGCGTCGGCGCGGACCCGCGACGAGCTGGCGGCCGATCGCGAGAACCTCGAGGCCGTGCTCGATCTCGGCGCGACGAGCCGGCGCGCCGATCTGGTGATCCGCGCGGCGATCGCGCTCGACGTCATCTCAGCGGGGACCGGCCTCTCGCGCGCGGATCTGGCGCGGCTGGACACAGCGTTGACGACGTCGACCAGCCTCGATCCATCGTTGACGGGGCGCGCGCTCGCGCTCCGCGCCGGGGCGCTCCGGGCGGTGGGGCGGCTGGCCGAGGCCGATCGCGACGCGTTCACCGCGCTCGGGCTGGCGCGCGCGGCGAAGAACGGGCGACAGATCACCGCGATGTGCCTGGCGGTCGGGGCGGCGCGGTTCCAGCTCGGCGACCTCGAGTGGGCGCTCGCGCACGGGAAGGCCGCGCTGCTCCAGGCGCGCGCCGATGGCGATGGCCAGGCCGAGCCGGCGGTGCTGCAGCAGATCGGCGGCGTGCTCGAGGCGATGGGCGAGCTCGCGGGGGCGCGCGCGCACTACGAGGCGGCGCTCGGCCTCGCGCTCGACCACGACGACGAGGTCGCCGAGGCGCGCGCGTCGATGGGCCTCGGCTCGTACCACCTGGAGACCGGGCGGCTCGATCGCGCCGAGCACGACTACGACCGCGCGCTCTTGATCGCGCGGCGGCTCGGGATGCAGCGCGCAGCGCGGATCACCATGGGCTACCTCGGCGTCACCCATTTCGACGCCGGCCGCTTCCAGGAGGCGGAGCGCTGGCTCGATCGCGCGGTCGATCGATCGCGCGCGGTCGGCGATTTGCGGGTGGAGGGGATCTTCGAGGGGATGCGCGGCGCGGTGCTGGCCTCGGTCGATCTGGTCGACGAGGCGCGCGCGGCGTTCACGCTCTCGCGCGAGCTGCTCGCGAGCAACTCGTACTTTGGCCAGGTGATCGCGGTGCACCAGGGCCACCTCGAGCTCGCCGAGGCGCGCGCCGAGGGCGATCACGCGCGCGCCGCGCAGCTCGTCGCGGCGGCGTCACGGCGTCTCGGCGTGGCCGAGCGCGGCGACGCTGAAGAGGCCCCGCTGGTCCGCCGCTCGGACGACGCGCGCATCGCCGTGCGCATCCTGCGACGAGCCATCGAGGCTGCCGCGCGCTGAAATGCGCGATGCCCCCGATGCCTGCGGCTAGCCGACGCGCAGGGTGGCTTCGCCGCGCTGGCGGCCCTTCATCTCGCGGATCTCGATCCGGTATTTGCCGGCCGCCGAGACGACGAATTCGAACGGGGGCGGGCTCTGCGGAGCTCCCGTCGGCAGGTCGCGCACGATGGTGTCGATGATGTTCACGCCCGACGGCGAGAAGATCTTCAGCGTGTACGGCGGCGTGGATCCGTCGCCGGGCAGGAAGAGCAGCGAGACGCGATCGCCGACTCCGATCGAGTCGTACGAGGGGACGCTGCTGCGGCTGTGCGCCGCGCCTGCGACGTGGGCGAAGACTTCGAAGTCCCCAGAGCTATCAATCGGTCCGGACATGGCTCCATCGGCGGCGCGGCGTCGGGCCGGCCGGCTCGTTCGTGACGCTAGCAGCACCGCCGCCCCGGGCTCAACACTTCCGGCGCGATCTCACGCGGGAGGCGGTCTTCCCCGGCGTACCAGGTGCGCGCGGGCGGCGAGGACCTCGGCGACGAGGCCGGGCCCGCGGGTGAGCTCGCGGACGCGCTCGAGGATTTCCTGGAGGAGCGCCGCGGCGCGCGCGCCGTCGACGTCGGCCGCCGCCGCGGGCAGGTACTCGCGAAAGAGCGGCTCGGCGAGCGCGGTGGTCCCGAGGAGCTTGATCACGTCGAAGCCGGTGAGCTGGCGCATCCCGAAGGTGACGTGGAGCGAGCGTCCGCGCGGGGTCGACGCGTTGTGGAACTGGCCGCGCGGGATGTAGAGCACGTCGCCCGGGGCCACGGCGATCGTGAGCGCGACGCGCGCCCGCGCCTCGTCGCGGCGGGCGCGGAGGGCCGCCGCGACGGCGGGCTCCATCTCGGCGGCGTCGAGGGGGCGATCGACGCGTACCGCGGAGATTTGCCACGTTTTCTCGCCCTCGACGTGCACGGCGAGGACCTCGTGCGCGTCGAAATGCATCTCGAACGGCGTGCCCGCGCTGCCGGTGGCGTAGATGTTCGGCCACACGTGCGCGCCGAACGTGTCGCTGAGCGCAGCCGCCAGCGCGTCGATCGCCGGCGCGACGCCCCGCGCGCGGTTCCACACCAGCGGGTGGCCCGCGTCGACGTACGCGCGGAGCAGCGCGCGATCGGCGAGCAGCGCGGCGAGATCGAGATGGGGATCGAGATCGAGAGCGAGGTGCTCGGGGAAGGCCATCACGCCGTCGGGCGGCGTGGGCTGCGCGAGGAGCGCGTCGAGCAGCGCGTCGTGGGTGAGCAGCGGGCTCGAAGGCGCGGCGACGGCGCGCGCGTGGAGCGGCTCGCGCTCGTAGTGGCGATCGAAGAACGTCGCGAGATCGAGCGACGGCAGGAGCGCCGCGAGCAGATCGGTGGCCATGGGTGGGCGCGCCTCGCGGCGTCAGAAATCGTAGCGAAGCGCGGCGCCGCCGGGGGTCAGCACGACGGCGGCGCGGCGAGGGATCTCGACCGGGACCTTCTGCGCGCCGAGCACCATGAGCGGGATCCCGACCGCGAGGCCGCCGGCCGCCGCGATGAGGACCCCGAGCCCGCTGCGGATCCCGGCCGAGGGCGTGCATGTGAGGGTGCTGCCGGTGGGATCGGTGATGCAGTCTTGCCGGCCCGAGGCCGCCATCACGCTCCCGATCGGCAGCATGGTCGCGGCGATCGAGACCACCACCGCGCCCGTTACCACCATCGCGCCGCTGCGGGTCTCCTTGCCGAGGCTGGGGTCGCGCCAGCCGATCGGAGGCCCGTTGTACGCGTAGTCGGCGGCCGTCGTGGGCGGTGGTTTGGAGCAGCCGGTGGCGAAGGCGAGGGGAGCGGCGACCACCAGCGCGAAGCAAGCAAGAGAGCGCATGCGGGCGATCTAAGCACACGACGGGCGACGGATCACCCGGGATGGTGCCCGCGGGGCCGTCAATTGGCGGTGATCAACGTCGCGGCGAGCTGCTGCCCGAGCGTCACCGCGGCGGGATGATCCTCGATTTTCGGCACCACCGCGCCGGCGCCCGTGAACGCGATGTACGTGACGCCGCTGTCGGTCCCGCCGGTGGACGGATCGGGATCGATCCCGAGGCTCGCGGCCATGGCGTACGAGGCCTCGCCGATGATCGCCTTGGGGCCCTCGTCGCCGAAGACGCCGTACTCGACCTTCCCCTGGTAAATCACGGCGATCACGCTCCCGAACGACAGGCCCGCGGCGGCGTAATCGAAGCGGCTGCTCGGCAGCGGGACCACGACGTAGGGCAGGGTGGCGGCGTCGAGGGGATCGCCGTTCGAGTCGGTCGCGCTGGTCTGGGCCTGGAACGCGGGATCTGTCTGGAGGTTGCATTGCGCGGACTGCTTTCCATCGCAGTCGACGTCGAGGTCGGCCTTCCAGAACACCGCTCCTTTGAGGCCGCAGATCGAGATGTTGGCCGGCAGACCAGGATCGGAGTCGGTGGCGTAGTTGCCCATCGAGACCGCGTTGCACGCGGTGACGAGCGCGAGGAGATCCGCCGCGGTGGGGGCCCCGGGGCCGCCGCTGCTCGCGCTCGCCGTGACCGAGGCGCTCGCGGTGACCGCGCCGCCGCCCGCGCCCGTGGTCGACGCGGCGCCGCCGGTAGCCGCCGCGGTGGTGCTGGTGGCGCTTGCGCCGCCGCTGTTTCCGGTGCCCCCCGACGAGCTGCACGCGGCCGCTGCGAGCACGGAGACCAGGGCCAGGGTCGATCGGTACGTCGGGGAGAGGCTCACGGATCCAGGCTACTACGGGCCGATCGCGCGGGTGGCGCGATTCGCGCGGCCCGGCTCGGGGATCGCCGAGCGGCGGACGAGATCTCCGGACGAGATCGGCCGGGCAGGGCGGGGTGCTCGCTACCCCTTCCGCGCGCTGCCCTAACCCTGCTAAGACCTCGGCCATGGCCGACAAAGTTCCGATGACACCCGAGGGGCAGATCCGGCTCCGCGAGGAGCTCAAGCGCCTCCGCGACGTCGAGGCTCCGCGAGTGAGCAAGGAAATCGGCATCGCGCGCGAGCACGGCGACCTGAAAGAGAACGCCGAGTACCACGCCGCGAAGGACAAACAGGGCATGATCATGGCCCGGATCACCATGCTCGAGCAGTCGCTCTCGCGCGCCGAGGTCATCGATCCGTCGAAGCTCAGCGGGAGCAAGATCCAGTTCGGCGCCCGGATCAAGCTCATGAACGTCGACACCGACGAGGAGACCACCTTCCAGATCGTCGGGCCCGACGAGGCCGACATCAAGATTGGTCGCATCTCGGTGGCCTCTCCGCTCGCGCGCGGCCTGCTCGGTCACGAGGTCGGCGAAGAGGTGAAGGTGGTGATGCCCGCGGGCCCGCGCACCTACGAGATCCTCGCGGTGAGCTTCACCTGAAGGGCCCTTGAGCGATCGTCGCGTCGTCGCGCCGTCGGCTCCGCGTCCGCTCGCGACGCGGGCCGCTGCGCCGGCCCCGCCGAAGCCGAAGGCGGGGCCGAGCCCTTCGCGCGGCCGCCCGCTCGTGGCGTCGATCCCGCTCGGGTGGCGGCTCGCCGACGCGTACCTGGCGCTGGCGCTGCTGGTGCAGGTCGAGCTCTATGCGGTGGCCGCGCTCTGGTTCGGGCACTTCGCCGGGGCCTTCGAGATCACCATCGCCTGGCGCGGGCTGACGCCGATCGCGCTCGCGGCGGCCGCGCCGTGCGCGATCGTCGCCGGCGTGGTCGTCGAGCTGGTGCGGATCGGGGAGCGACGCGCCGCGCGGATCGCGCTCGCGACGCTCGCGGGGATCTTCGCGGGAGCCGTGGGCTACGGCGTCGCGGCGGGCCGGCATTTCGAGGGCGGGCGGCGGATCCCGTTCGCGGCGGCGCTGGGGATCCTGGCCGCGCTGCTCGCGGCGGCCGCGGCGCCGCGGCTCGCGCGGGCGATCGTCCCGCGGCCCGGCGCGCGCGGCGCGGTGGGCCTCGTCGCGGTCGTCGTCGCGGCGGCGATCGGCCTCGAGCTCGCCAGCGCGCGCGTGCTCCCGCGGCTCTACCCGGCGTTTCATCTCGGGCTCGCGGCGCTCACCCTGCTGGTGGCCGCGCTCTCCGCGCTGGCGTGGATCGCCGTCGATCCCGCGCTCGACGCGGCGCTGCGCCGACGCGCGCCGCAGCGCTCGCTCGGCGCGGCGCGGCTGATCCGCGCCGCGCTGGCGCTCGGCCTCTTCGCGCTCGGCGCGGCGACGGCGCCCGGCGCGGCGCGCAAGCTCGCGCGGCTCGACAACGTGCGGCTGATCTACCTCGACCACGCGCCGCTGCTCGGTCGCGTCGTCGAGCTCGCGGCCGAGCTCGCGCCGCCCGAGCCGCTCGACGCCGCGCCCGACGCCGCGCCGCTCGCCAGCGGACACGCCGTCGATCTGCGCGGGCGCGATCTGCTGCTGATCACCGTCGACGCGCTGCGCGCCGATCACGTCGGCGCCTACGGCTACGCGCGCCCGACCACGCCGAACCTCGATCGCCTCGCCGAGAGCGGCGTGGTCTTCGACGCGGCGTACTCGCCCACGCCGCACACCTCGTACGCCGTCACCTCCCTGATGACCGGCAAATACATGCGCCCGCTCGTGCTCCAGGACATGGGCGGCGACTCCGAGACGTGGGCCGATCACCTGCGCCGCTATGGCTTCCGCACCGCGGCGTTCTACCCGCCCGCGGTGTTCTTCATCGACGCCGAGCGCTTCGAACGCTTCCGCGATCACGGCCTCGACTTCGAATACCGAAAGGTCGAGTTCGCCCCCGCGTCGGCGCGCGCCGCGCAGGTCGAGGCCTACCTGCGCACCGTGCCGGCGGACCGCCGCGTCTTCGTCTGGGTCCACCTCTTCGAGCCGCACGAGCCCTACGAAGCGCACCCCGAGCACCCGTTCGGCGATCGCGACGTCGATCGCTACGACGCGGAGATCGCCGCGGCCGACGCCGGGATCGGCGCGGTGATCGCGGTGATGCGCGCCGCGCGGCCCGAGGCGACGACCATCGTCACCGCCGATCACGGCGAGGAGTTCTCGGAGCACGGCGGGCGCTACCACGGCACCACGGTCTACGAAGAGCAGGTGCGCGTGCCGCTGGTGATCGACGCGCCCGGGCTCTTCAAACCGCACCGCGTCGCGGCGCCGGTCGAGCTCGTCGATCTGCTGCCCACGGTGCTCGCGGGGCTTGAAATCCCGAGGCCGGCGCGGATCCGCGGGGCCGATCTCGGAGCGTTCCTCGCCGGCACCGCGCCGGCCGACGCGCCCGGCCTCGCGTTCGCGGAGACCGACGCGCAGACCATGCTCGCCAAGGGGCCGCTCCGGCTCCTCTGCGCGCGGAAGATCGCCGCCTGCGCTCTCTACGACGTGGCGAAAGATCCGGGCGAGACCGTCGATCTCGCGCCGGCGCGGCCGGGCGACGTGGGGACGATGCGCGCCGAGCTCCGCGCGATGGAAGCCTCGCACGGCCGCTACGAGCAGCGCGGCCTGCGCAGCGAGGGGAAGGGGTGGCCCGAGGCGCTGCGGCGCGGGCTCTCGGGCGACGGCGACGCGGCCCTCGACGTCGCGGCGTTGCTCGACGACGCCGACGTCGCGATCCGCCGCAAATCGGCCGAGGTGCTGTTCGAGCTCGGGCGCATCGACGCGGCCGCGCCGCTCCGTCTGGCGATGGTCCGCGACGACGACGACGAGGTGAAGCGGTGGTCGGCGCTGGCGCTGACCCGGCTCGGCGAGGGCGCCCCGCGCGCGCGGGATCTGCTCGAGGATCCCGAGCCGAAATGGCGACGCCTCGCCGCGCTCGCGCTGGCCGAAGCCGGCGACGATCGCGGCGAGGCGATCCTGATCGCCTGGTGGCGCGAGGGCTTCCCCGCGAAGGAGAAGGGCGCCCTCGCGCCGCCGCCGTCGAAGGCCCCGATCGCGTTCGAGCGCGCGCGCGAAATCGCCGCGGCGCTGGGGAAAATCAAGGCGCGAACGGCGGTCGGTCCGCTGCTCGCGGCGCTCGGCGACGTGCGGCTCCGGCCGTACCTGGCGCGGGCGCTCGCGGCGATCGGCGAAGAGGCGGCGCGGCCCGCGCTCGCGGAGCAGCTCGAAAAAGAGCGCTACCAGGTCGCGCGGATCGCGCTCGCGGCGGCGCTGGTGAAGCTCGGCGGCGGGCCCGAGCTGCGGCTGCCGCTGGTGCGGTTCCTCGGCACGCCGGA
The DNA here is from genome assembly GCA_040006075.1 of Byssovorax sp. Classification (GTDB taxonomy): domain Bacteria; phylum Myxococcota_A; class Polyangia; order Polyangiales; family Polyangiaceae; genus JANYGI01. Next base: position 10,124 of record JBDTXR010000246.1, read on the forward strand.
TCCGCTCCCGGGCGGCCTCGGCTTCGCGCTCGACGCCGGCGTGCTCGAGCTGGTCGGCGGCCCCCGCGACAAGGATCGCAGCCGCCTCAAGCGCTTCGCCACGAGCGGAGTCGCGATCGGGATGGTGGTCCCCAAGGGCGGCAACGGCGCCGGGCTCCGCGTGCTCTGCCGCGCGCGGGCCACCGACGGTCGCGCCGGCGAGATCCGCGTCGGCCTCCGCGCCGGCCCGCCCCCGGCCAAGAGCGACCACGACTCGCTGGTCCCGGCCGACGCGCCCGCGCTCGACGCCGCGCGCACCGCGACGCTGGTCGTCCCCGCCGGCGACGCGCCCACGGAGACCTTCGCGACGCTGCCCCGCGCGGTCGCGGTTCGCCCCGGGGAATTCGGCGATTTCGTCGTCTACGCCACCCAGAACGTCGAGCTCGCGGCGTGCGCGGTGGTCCCGCTCAGCGACGAGCTGCCGCCGCCTCCGCCCGAGCCCTGGGTGCCCTCGCCCGACCCCACCCCGACTCCATAGCGGCCATCCCTGAACGTCCGGCCACAGCGGCGTCATTGACGCCGCAAACCAGGCGACTAAGGTCGCCGCCGTGGCTGACAAGGAACCCCAGGACGACGCCGAGGACCAGGACCGCGACGCCGACGACGAGGCCGAAGAACGCGACGACGAGGTCGACGGCGAGGCCGCCGCCCACCGCGTCGCGGACGCGCTCGGGGTCGACGAAAGCCACGATCTCGGCGAAATCGGCGCTCCGCTCGACGAGGCCCTCGAGCGGGCCGGCGTGCGCCAGGGCGCCTCGACGACCGACGACGAGGCCGAGCCCGAGGTCGTGGCCAACCGCGCCGCGCGCCGTCGCGACGAGGCCGCCGAGCGTCGCCGCAAGCGCCGCGGCAAGTCCGCTTCCACGCCCGACACCGACGCGCCGCTCCCTCGCGACAAGAACGCCCGCGCCAAGGAGCTCCTCAAGCGCCGCCGCGAGCAGGCCAGCGAGCCCACGCGCCCCATCAACTTGCTGCCCGGCGAGATGGTCGACGACGCGTTCGCGCGCTCGACCTCGGCCGCCGGCAAGTGGATCCGCGCGAACTTCGGGAAGATCCAGTGGGTCGTCCTCGCCGGGATCGCCGCGGCCGCCGGCTTCGCCATCTACACGTCACAGACCGAGAAGACGGCCGCGGCCGCGACCGACGCGCTCTACGCCGGCATCACCGTCGAGCATAGCCGGGTGATGGTCGAGGACAAGCGATCCGACGAAGAGAAAGAGGCCGATCCGAGCAAGGTCTACAAGACCGCCGACGAGCGCTCCGACGCGGCGATCGCGGCCTATCGCAAGGCCCAGACCGAGCACGCGGGCACCGCCGCGGCGCTCCTCGCCAAGCTCGGCGAGGCCGGCGTCCTGCTCGACAAGCGCGACTGGCCGGGCGCGATCGAGGCCTACAACGCGATCCTCGCGTCGAAGCTCGCCACCGCCGACACCGACGTGCGCGGCCGCGCGATCGAGGGCGTGGGCCTCGCGAAAGAGGGCAAGGGCGATCTCGACGCGGCGACGGCCTCGTTCAAGGAGCTCCAGGCCATCGACGAGCGCGGCTTCAAGGAGCTCGGGATGTACCACGAGGCGCGGATGCTCCTCGCCAAGGGCGACAAGGACAAAGCCAAGGATCTGCTCAAGCAAATCCACGACAAGCTCGTGGTCCCCACGCCCGAGGGCAAGCCGTACCGCTACCTCGAGACGGTGGTCGACGACACGCTCCGCCGCCTCGATCCGAGCGCGCTGCCGAACAAGCCGCCGGTGCTCGGCGGCGACGCCAAGGGCAACGCCATGTCCGCGGATCAGATGGCGAAGATCCAGAAGATGCTCCAGGACGCCGCGAAGAAGAAGGCGGACGCGCCTCCGGAGCACTGATGCCGTCGTCACGCTGGGGCGGCCTCGGGGCCGCCGTCGTGGCCGCGCTGGCCATCACCTCCGCGGGCTGCGAGTCGCAGCGCCCGCCCGAGGCGCCCGAGGCGCCGCTGTGGTTGCACCACCCGGGCAGCGCGCTCTCGGTCGAGTTCCGCCGCACCCTCACGGGCGACACGCGGCAGCTCGGCGAGAAGTACGAGCGCGGCCGCCCGGCGATCGATCCGGCCCACCGCCGCGTCTTCGTCGGCTCGAGCGATCACGGCTTCTACGCGCTGCGCGCCGACGACGGCTCCACCATCTGGCGCTTCGAAACGCTGGCCGCCGTCCAGAGCGAGCCGCTCTACGATCTCGCCGAAGACGTTGTGTACTTCGGCGGCAACGACGGCGCGCTCTACAAAGTGCGCGCGGTCGACGGCGCGCTGCTCTGGCGCTTCGCCACCAACGCCGAGATCGCGCGCCGCCCGGTGCTGCGCGACAACATCGTCTACGTCGTCAACGCCAACGACACCCTGGTGGCGATCAACGCCGTCAACGGCGGTCTGCGCTGGCACCAGCACCGCACGCCGGCCGCGGGGATGGAAGTCGCGGGCTACGCCGGCCCGGCGCTCGGCCGCGACAAGGTCTACGCCGCGTTCTCCGACGGCGTCGTCTCGGCGTACGCCATCGAAGACGGCTCCGAGCAGTGGCCTTCGGTCGACCTCGGCGTCGAGGCCGAGCAGGCCTCGTCGAACGGCGACGTGCCGCGCTACCTCGACGTCGACACCACGCCCATTTACGACAAAATCGCCTCGGGGACGGTGGTCTTCGTCGGCTCGTACGCGGGCGGCGTGTACGCGCTCGACGCCGAGAACGGGACGCGCGCCTGGGTCAACGACAAGGCGACCGGCGTGACGGAGCTGGTCCTGTGGGAGCAGCCCGCGTACGCGCCCCGGAGCGGCCAGGGGCCCGACGTTCCAGCCCGCAAGATCCTGCTCGCGTCCTCGGGCCTGAACGGCCTGTGGGGGCTCGATCCGAACGACGGGCGCACGCTCTGGCGGCGCAACCTGCCGGAGGGCGGCATCACGGCGCCGGTGCCGATCGAGGGCGCGGTGCTGGTCGGGACGACGCGCTACGGGATCTTCCTGTTTTCGCCGCTCGACGGGGCGATGATCGACGGCATCGAGACGGGCAACGGCTTCGCGATGACGCCGGCGGCCT
>JBDTXR010000247.1:0-13196 GCA_040006075.1 Byssovorax sp.
TCCGCGCTTCAGAATCCCTGCTCGCGGTAGAAGCGCTCGACGCGCAGGCTCACCAGCTCGGGCTGCTCGACCACCGTGTAGTGGGTGCCTCCGCGGACGATCAAGAGCTCGGCGCCGGGGATCTTGCGCGCCATCTGCTGCGCGAGGGCGGGCGGCGTCATCAGATCGTGATCGCCGGTGATCACCAGCGTCGGCAGGGTCATCGTCGCCAGCACGTCCTCGGCGTCGTGCTCGCCGATCGCCTGCAGATTGCGGAAGAACGGCTCCATGTCGAGGCCGCCGAAGGCCATCACCAGCTCGGCGAACACCGCGTCGTCCATGGTCTTGCCGACGAGGCCGAGGCGCTTGAACCAGGTCGCGGCCTCGGGCTGGCCCGTGGCCTTGCGCGTGAGCTGGGTGGCGATCGCGTGGGCGCGGCGCGCGATCTCCACCAGCGACGGGAGCACCGCCGCGACGCCGGGCAGCGGGCTCAGGCTGTCGAGCGGTCGCCCGTAGGTGCCGTTGATCGCCACGAAATTCTTCGCGCGCGCGGGCATCGTCCGGTAGGCCTCGAGCAGCACCTGGACGCCCATGCTCCAGCCGATGAACGAGGCCGTGTCGATCGCCTCGGCGGCGAGGATCGCCTGCAAATCACGGACGTGCTGGGGGATCGCGTACGACGCCTGCGTATCGGACGGCGGGCGCCTCGACGCGTAGAGGCCGCGGTAGTCCCAGGTGAGAAAGCGGTAGCGCGGCTTGAGGTAATCGATGAGGCCGCGCCACGCGACGTACGTCCCGCCGAGGCCGTTGGCGAGGATCACCCACGGTGCTCCCGGGTACGGCGCGGGCGTGACGTGATAGGCGATCGACGTCCCGTCAAAGCTCGCGACGCGGCGCGTGTCGATCGCCAGCGGTAGACGCGGGAGCAGCATGATGGGGGCAAGTTCTCCCGGCGTGCGAACGATGTCCACCAAAGCCGCAGTACGGGAATGTTTCCCGCGCCGAGCGTCGGCACGGCGTTGACAATGGGTCGAGCGCGCCGCTAACGTGCCGGGCCGGTCGCCTGCTGCGCCCGACGCCGCCCGGTGTCGACGAGCGCTGGAGCGAGGCGGCCGGCCGCCCGAGGAGCCGATGGCTGACGACAAGACGAAGAAGAAGATCGATCTCAAAGCTCGTCTCAACAAGACGACCCTGACGGGGATGACTTCGCCGGCAGCGCTCCCGATCCCGGGCCCCGGCCCCTCCGGATCGGGGCTGCCGCCGCCCGACTCGGGCCCGGGCATGGGCATGGGCATGGGCGTGGGCGCGACGCCCTCGTCGGCGCCCGGCGCGGCGGGGACGCCGGTTCCCGTCCCGACGCCCAGCGTTCGGCCCCCGATGCCGATGCCGATGAACATGGGCATCGCGCCGCCGCCGGGCATCCTCCCGCCCTTCGCGCCGCAGTCGCGCCCCGCCGCGCCGAAGGAGGCCAAGGCCACCGCCGCGCAGCAGACCATCAAGGTCGAGATCGGCGAGGAGATCCACGAGGAGCGCAAGAAGGCCAAGCGCAACGCGGCCCTCGCGGCGCTCGCCGGCGCGATCGTCGGCGGCGTCCTCGGCTGGGTCGCCGGTGGATCGAGCGAGAAGGGCGGGCGCCTCACCGACGCCGCGCGCGGCGCCGGCCTGCTCGAGCAAGACCTGCTCGCCACCAGCGAGAAGATGGCGAAGCTCGATCAGACGCTCAACGAGGCCAAGGTGCAGCTCGGGAACAACACGTTCCCCGACGGGCTCGCGACCGCCCTCGGCGCGATCAACATCCCGTTCGACACCTCGAACCTCGACGGCAAGAACGTCGGCAGCCTCTCCGGAAAGATGCTGCACTCGCTGCTGGCCTTCACCTCGGAGGTCGAGGCGCTGAAGCTCGACGAAGAGTCGCTGAAGAACAGCCTCCCGGCGGCCCAACCGCTCCTCACCAAGATCTGGAAGGAAGCCAAGGAGCCGATGGCGAACTTCGCCGTCTTCTTCAGCGGCGGCGACAAGAAGGTCGTGGCCGAGCTCGCCGAGATCAAGGATCCCTTCCTGTTCAAGGGCGAGTACCCGGCGACGTTCACCGTCAAGCGCCTCGACGGCGGGAAGCCGGCGGACAAGAAGGTCACGCGCTGGATCAAGGGCGATCTGACCGGGACCGACACCATGGCGATCCCGATCGAGGTCAAGAGCACCACGGGCCTCGACAGCGATCAGCTCAGCAAGGCGGGCCTCGCCGACGATCAGCCGACGAAGACCGTGGCCCTCATGTTCGACCGGATCAACAAGAGCCTCCACGGCGATCCGGAGAACCCCACCAACCCGAAGCCCGGCCTGCTCAAGGCCTGCGACGATCTCGCGGTCGATCTGCACAAGATCTGCTCGGCGTCGAACGTCTGCGCGCCCAAGGTTGCCCCGAAGCCCTGAAGCCCAGGGCCGTTCGCTCGGCCCGGCTTCGCTCCTCCGCTCGCTCCCACCCCACCCACTGCGTTAGAGCCTGTTGAACAAGCTCTTACCGGAGCTGCGCGGCCTCGCGCAGTCGGTACACCAGCGCGTCGAGATCGGCGTCGCTCGTGGCCGGGTTGATGATCGTGATCCGCAAGAATAGGCCCGCGGGCAGCCGCGTTTGCACCAGATAAAACGAGCCGTCCTCGATCAGCGCGCGGCGCAGCCTGGCCTGGAGCGCGTCGAGATCGGTCGCGCCCTCGGGGCGGTGACGGAAGCAGACGATGTTGCACTGCGGGGGGGTCGCGACCTCGAAATCGGGCTCGCGACCGAGGCGCTCGGCGAAGCGCGCGGCGCGATCGAAGGTGTCCGCCACGTAGTCGCCGAAGTGCTTGGTCCCGTGGATCGCCAGCGCGGCGTAGAGCTGGAAGCCGAGCATGCGCTTGGTGCACTCGAGGGTGCGCGTCCCGATGTTGAACCACTCGTCCTCGCGATCGCCGCCCTCGAAGAGGTACGAGGCCTCCTGCGCGAAGGCCTCGTACGAGCGCGCGCCGTCGCGAAACAGCACCGCGGTGACCAGGCCGGGGACCAGCATCATCTTGTGCGCGTCCCACACCACCGAGTCGGCGCGATCGATCCCCGCGACGAGGTGACGCGTTTTTTCCGAGAGCGCCGCCGAGGCGCCGTGCGCGCCGTCGACGTGGAGCCAGAGGCCGCGCTCCTCGCAAAATGAAGCGATTTCGGGCAGCGGGTCGAAGGATCCGGTCGCGGTCGAGCAGGCGCTCGCGGCGACGACGATGGGCCTTCTGCCGGCGTCGACGGCGCGCCTGAACGCGGCGTCGAGCGCCTCGGGGCGGAGACGAAAGCGATCGTCGACGGGGACGGCGATGAACCCGCCCCGGCCCCAGCCCATGATCTGCGCGGCGCGCGCGACGCAGTAGTGCGCCTGCGTGGAGCCCAGCACCGCGAGCGGAGGCCCGCCGGCGCTGCCGAGGGTCCACGCGTCGAAGCCGGCCTTGGCCTGGCGCGCGGCGAGGAGCGCGGTGAGGTTGCCGATCGATCCGCCGTGGGTGAGCACGCCGTCCGCGCTCGCGCCGAAGCCGAGGCGCGAGGCGAGGAAGCGGATCACAGCGCGCTCGATCGCGGTGCCGCTCGGCCCCATCTCGTAGACGGCCATGCTGTTGTTGAGCAGCGCCGAGGCGAGATCGGCGAGCGCCGCGACCGGCAGCGGCGCCGTGACCTGGTGGCCGACGCAGCGCGGGTGATGGAGGTGATTGGACCCGGCGACGACCCGCGCGACCAGGTGCTGGAGCGCGCGCGGATCGCGGTCCGGGGCTTCAGAAAAAGGGGTTTCCCACTCGGCCGCCAGCTCGGCCGGCGGGCGCCACGGGAGGACGGGGAGCTCGCCGCGGAGGGCGCGATGGAGGTAGTCGGCGAGCTGATCGACGAGCGCGCTCCCCTGCTCGCGGAAGGTCTCGGGATCGAAGGCGGACGGGATCACGCGCGGGTTCGGCGAGCCTCAGTACCCGAGATCGCCCGGCTTGGTGGGCTTGCCCGGCTTGCTCGTCGGCGTGGTCGGCGGCTTCACCACCGCGGGCTTGCCTGTCTTCGACGTGGTCGGCGTTGTGCCGGTGGGCTTCACGCTCGGCGCGGTGGTCGGCGCGCTGCTCGGCACGGCGCTCGCGCTGTCGCTTGGCGCGGTGCTCGGCGTCGTCGTCGGCACCAGCAGCGGCGCGCTCGTGGAGGTCGTCGGCGCGGCGGTCTCGACGCTGCCGTTGGAGTTGGAGGACGAGGCGGCGCCCGTCTTCGGCTTGCCCGTGGCGACGACGAGGACGATGGCTCCCACGGCGAAGAGCGCGACGACGCCGATCGCGCCGAGGATCATCGGTGTTTTGGAGCGAGGCGCGGTGGCGGTCGAGGCGTTGCCCCACGACGCTCCGGTGGCCGACGGGCTGCCCGGAGCCGGCGGCTGCTGCGCGCCCGAGGCCTGCGCCCACGTCGGTCCGTTGGCGTGGAGCGGCGAGGCCTGCATGGGCATCGTCGGGTCCATCATCGGCGGGGGGCCGGGCCAGCTCGCGCTGCTCCCCTGGGTCTGCGGCGGGCCCTGCGGGATGTTCTGCGGGACCATCGCCGGGAGCGGACCCATCTGCGCCAGGTCGAGCACCTGCGTCGCCGGCGGGCGAGGCTTCGGCGGCGCGGCCATCGGCACCGGCGGGAGCCCGCTGGCTCGCGCGGCCTGGAACGACATGAGCGCGGAGGCGAACTCGGCGCAGCTCTGGAAGCGATGCTCCGGCTCGCGCGCCATGGCCTTGAGAATGATCCCCGCGAACTCCGGATCGATGTCCGGCACGTAGACCTGCGGCGGCGGCGCGACCTCGAGGACGATCTTGAAGAGCAGCTCGTTGAAGGTCTCGGCCTGGTAGGGGACCTGGCCGGTGGTGGCCTGGTAGAGCAGCACGCCGATGGCGTAGACGTCGGTGCGCGCGTCGATGGCCGAGCTGCCCTTGGCCTGCTCGGGCGACATGTAATACGGGGTTCCGACGACGGCGCCGGCGCGCGTGACGTTCATCTCCTCGCCGCCGGTCTGCGCGAACTTCGAGACCCCGAAGTCGAGGATCTTGATGAAGTCTTTCTGGCCGCTGCGCTGGGGGAGGATGAAGACGTTGTCGGGCTTCAGATCGCGGTGAATGATCCCCGCGGCGTGCGCCGCGCCGAGGGCCTCCAGGATCTGGAGGAGCAGCGGGATGGTCTGGTGCGGGAGCAGCCGCCCGTGCTGCCGGATGCGGTTGCTGAGCGTCTCGCCGTCGAGGTACTCCATGACCATGTAGCGGGTGTTGTCGGCGAGCACGCCGAGGTCGAGCACCTCGCAGATGTGCTCCGATCCGACGAGCGCCGACGCCTGGGCCTCGCGCTCGAAGCGCTTGACCACGTCGGCCTGCGTCGAGACGCTGAGGTGGAGCATCTTGATCGCGACCTTGCGGCGGATCCGGACGTTCTCGCCCTCGTAAACCGCGCCCATCCCGCCGGTCCCCAGCAGCCGCACGATGCGGTACTTGCCGTCGATGACCTGGCCGGCGCTGATCTGGCTCCACTCCTCCGTCATGGTGATCCGTCGGTGCGCAGGCTGGTCGCGGCCCCCTCCGGGCCACGGACGCTTCCCCGGGCAAGAGCTTCGCTCGGCGTCGGGCTACGAGAGGCCCGAAGGCGAGGTCGCTCTATCAAGGGTGCACCGCGGCCGAGCCTAGCATGGGCCCACGGCCCGGGCCTACCGCGAACGCCAGGCCCCTGCGCCCCCCGCGCGCCGCGACATGATTCGTCATTCCGGTGTGCTCGGATCGCGCCCCCTTCGTGGTAACGTCGGGCGCGTATGGCGCTCTACGAGCTCTCGATCGACGCAGGCCACGTTCGCGAAGCAGAAAAGGTCGCGTCGCTCGAAGGTCGCGGTTACCCGACGCTGGTGATGCGGTGGGACACGCGGATCTTCGATCAGCCCTGGCACACCACGGTGGTCCTCGACTACCTCATCGCGCTCCCGCCGCTGATGATCGGACAGGCCACCTTCAACGAGGTCAAGGTCGCGGCCTACGTCGGGGGCGCGGCCACGAAGTTCCTCTACTTCGGCACCGAGATGAGCTCGGCGGTCCCGCGGGTGGCTCCGGAAATGGAGAACTCGCTCGCTCCGCCGAAGGAATACCAGGAGTTCCGCCTCGAAGAGCAGACCTGTCCGCTGCCCTATTTGAAGCTGATCCAGGCCACCCCGCGGATCTACGGCAACGGCCCTCAGGACTACTACAGCCCGCCGATCAAGGTGGAGCGCTACGACGGCGCGGTCTCGGCCGAGCTCGTCGCCGACTTCTTCGCGACGATGGTCGCCAACCTCGACACGGTGAAGGGGAGCTGGCTGACGGACGCCTCGCGCGGCTTCTGGAACGGCGCGCGCTTCGTCGGCGTCACGGTCATCGCCATCCTCCGCCAGGGCAAGGTGGTCGGCCTCCACCGGCGCGTCGGCCGCACCGACAAGGACCCGATGCCGCCCGAGGTGAAGAAGCGCGATCCCCGGCTCGACGAGCTGCGGGAGTGGGTCGGCGTCGACATCGGCGCCTCGACCACGGTCGTCGCTCTGCGCGGCGATCGCGGCCCGGCGGAGATTATCCGCATCGGCGCCACCAGCCCGGTGCTGCTCCCGAGCGACAACGAGACGCCGACCGAGATCGCCTTCGAGAACCTCGCGCGCACCGTGAAGGCCTGGCGCGACCGCGTCATCCTCCCGATCACCAAGTGGGGCGACGTCGTCGTGGGCCACGCCGCGCGGCAAATGCGCGAGCGCGAGGGCATCGACAAGCTCCAGCGGCTCGCGGCCACGGTGCAGGCCGTGCCGCTCCTGCGCGAGAAGATCGAGCGGCACGAGCCGTATCGCTTCCGCGGCCAGAGCGATCCCGAGACCAACGAGATGCTGCGCAAGCCCGCGCCGCCGATCATCGACGAGGACGGCATCGGCTCGCACGATCCCTTCGATCCGATGGAGCTCTACGCGTACTACGTGGGGCTGACGATCAACCATCGTCACCGCGGCGTGCACCTTCGCTACACGATCACCATGCCCACCGGCTGGACGCCCGAGCGTCGGCAGAGCGTGCTCATCGCCTTCCGCCGCGGCATCTACCGCAGCTTGCCGGCGGGCCTGGTCGAGTACCACGACACCGAGCGGCTCGAGGTCCTCGACGCGGGCCCGGCCACGATCCCCTTCAGCGTGCAGGCGTTCCGCACCTTCAACATCAAGGGCGACAACAGCACGGTGTTCGCCACCATCGACGCCGGCGCGAGCGAGACGGGGCTGCTCTTCGGCCTGATCCGCCCGCCGAAGCAGGAAGAGCGATCGCTCGGCTTCGACCGGATGATCGAGCACCTGGAGCCCCAGAGCATCACCTGGCTCGGGGGCGAGCGGCTGCTTCATCGCGTCGCGTACCGCTGCTACCAGGGCAACGGCGCGGCGCTGCGCGAGGCGCGGATCCCGTTCGAGCGCCCGATCGAAGAGCCCCTGTTCGAGGAGGGCGCCGATCTGCTGACGACGACGCCCGAGGCCCGCGCCAACGCCTCGGTCTTCAAGGAAGCGCTCCGCCCGATCCTCGAGGGCACCAACGTGAAGATGCCGACGCGGCTCCGCCTCTTCAACGATCGGGGCGAGGCGGTCGAAGCGGCGATCGAGATCGATCGCGACGCCGCGCAGACGTCGATCGAAGAGTGGATGAGCGAGGGCGTGATGGCCTTCCGCCAGGCCCTGGGCTCGGCCCTGCAGAAGATCGGCCGCGATCCCGATCCCTACGACGGCGTGCGGATCATCGTCGGCGGTCGGATGGGCATGCACGCGTTCTTCGATCAGGAGCTCACCCGATCCCTCCCGGCGAACGTGCAGATCCACCGCTTCAAGGAGCCCGACAAGACCAACCTCCAGACGCCGACCGTGAAGACGAGCGTCGTCCTCGGGGTGCTGGGTTTGAAGCACGATCGCATCGGCGCCGTGGCCCGCGCCGAGATGCGCGACACCTTCCGCTACCGCGTCGGCCGCGCCCGTCACGGGCAGCTCGCCGACGTCCTCGATCCCACGGTCGAGTACGACGCCTGGCGCGAGCTCGGCGCCTGCTCGAAGCCCGACGTCGAGATCCTGTTCATGCTCGCCGAGGACGACGGCGAGGTCGCCGCCGACGATCCGCGCGTGCTCCGCACCCTCTGCCCGCTCGGCCCCGGCGCCGTCGGCCAGCGCCTCTACGTGCGCGCGGTCGCCCCATCGCGCGTCGAGGTCAGCGTCGGTCCCCCCGGCGGCGAGCCCGCCCACGGCGCCCCTTGCTGGGCCGTCGATCTCAAAACGAGCATCGCCGAGCAGCTCTGAGTCCGTGTAGGGCGGGCCTCCGTGCCCGCCGCATGGACGGTCGACAGCGACCCTTCGCCGATCGAAATCCCCTTCAAATCCCCATCAACCGCCGCATCGCCTCAGGACGGCGGGTGCTTGCGTGTCACGTAGAAGAAGTCGCGCGGCGCGGGCTCGGTCACGTACTCGCCCTTGGTGTACTTGATCCCGGGGATCAGCGCGGACTCGACGTGCGGCGGCTGACCCGCGCCGCCCGCCTCGTAGATCAGGAACCGCGGGTACGAGTAGTTCACGTCGAGCTGCGCCGCGTTGTCCGCGCCGATCGCGCGCATCGCGTGGGCGAGGGCCTGCGCCGTCACCGCCTCGCCGAAGCCGTAGAAGAGCGTGGTCCCGGCCTTGTCGAGGCCGATGGCGCTCCTCCGGATCACCGTCTCGCCGCTCACGGTCGCGCCCCAGTTCTTGCTGTATTCGAGGTCGAGCGCGGTGTTGACCTTGCCCTCTTCGACGAGGCACGGCGGCGTCTGCCGGTAGCCTTGCATCTGCGGCTCGTCGGCCTTCAGGTGGCTCCACGTGCCGATCTTGATCGCGCCGTCGCGGTAGAGGCCGACCGTGCAGGCGATGTCGCGCGGCACCACGAAGGTCTCGCCGTCGAGCATCATCCCGTAGTGGCCGTGCATGGCCTTGAAGCCGCCGTTGAAGGCCGCGATGAGATCGGCCGCCTCGCCCTTCGGGACGAGGCCGGGGCGGTGCTCTTGCGGCACGTTGCCCTGCGGCTCGCTCGTGCCGGCGACGAGGTGCAGCGTGGTTCGCTTCAGATCCATGGCGACGACGGCCACGGCGGCGAAGTTGCGCTTGGGATCGGGGTGGACGATGGCCTTGGCGAGGCCGGGATCCTTCATCGGGATCCAGGTGCCGTCGCCGGGCGACGAGACGCCCTCGAACGGCGGGGCGAACGCGGGCGGGGGGAACGTCGCCGCCGAGGGCGCGGGGCCCGCCGCGGCCGCGCCGGAGCCCAGCGCGGGCGGCGCTGCGGCCGAAGCGAGCGGAGGAGGAGGCGGCGGCGCGATCGGCGTCCCCGAGGGCACGTCCCAGAACGTCTTTGGCGCCGAGTCCTTGAAGCGCCAGCGATCGATACGGTCCTGGACGCCGTAGGTGAAGTCCTCGGCCCAGGCGATGGGCTTCGGGCCAAACACCGCGCGCACGCCGTCGGCGAGCGCCGGCCCGAGCCAGGGGATCTCGTGGATCCCGATCCACAGCACCGGCACGGCGACCACGAACGCGCCGAGCGTGTAGAGCAACCGACGGCGCCAGCGTGACGTCTTCTTAGCCAAACCGCCTCCAACCTACCCGACGAGTGCGCTGCGGCCCAGAAAGCAGAGCCCGCAGCCCGCGAGGAACGCCGCGCAAAGGAGGCCTCTTCCCCGCGGCGAAAGCGTCGAGATCGGTTACACCTGCCCGTGCGCCATGGTGCGCGGACCGTCCTTGAACAGGATCTCCACCTTGCCCCGATCGATCACCCGGGCCACGACGCCGTCGCCGAACTTCGGGTGCCGGATCAGCTCGCCCTGGGCCAGCACCAGCGAGATCCGGAAGGCCTTGAAGGCGCCCGACGGCTGCCCCGCGATGGCCTTTTCCCAGCTCGCCGTCTGATCGCGCTCGACCTTGGAGGTGTGCGCGGCGCGCTGATCCTTGGTGCCGCCGCCGCTCGTCGTTTTGCGGTCCTCGGCGCGCTTGGCCATCCGCGCGGACGCGGCGTCACGCTCCGTCTTGGGGCGGCGGTAGAGGTGGTGCGAGTGGCAGGTCTGGCACTCCACCTTCTTCACCGCGTCGCCCACCATCGCGATGATCCGGTGGGTGAGGTCGAGCTTGCACTTGGTGCAATAGGCGTCGATTTCGCCGCCCGTCTTGGGCTTTTTCGTGGTGGTCGTCGTCACGTATCCTCACGCCGTCGGCTTCAGCGCCGCGCGTCCTTGGTTCGATCTTTCACCGAGACAGTCGAGGTGATGTCGGGCTTCGGCAGGCGCGTGTTGCCGCCCTCGCCCTCGTCGTCTCCGTCTTTCTCGGTGCTCTTGGCCGCATCGTTGGGGATGAAGCGGATCTCGGTCTTGATCTCGAACGAAAGCTTGGTGAGGACCTTCGTGAGCTCGTCGGCGAACTGGGTGTGCTCGAGGACGTCGCGGATCTCCTTGGCGACGACTCGATAGAGGCCCGTCTTGGTGTCGTCGATCTGCGTGTAGAGGTAGTGGAGCGCCTCTTTTGGCAGCTTCAGCTCCTGCACGAAGTGGCGCAGGTTCTCGGGGCCTTCGGCGAGGCGGCTGGCTCCGGACTCCACGGCGCGCTCGAGCACCCGCTTGAGGATCTCCGGAAAGACGCGCTCGAAGAGGCGACCTTTGTCCGCGTCGGGCTTCTCGCTCTCGGGCGGGTCCTCGCGGTGCGGCAGGTCGTCGTCTTCTTCGCCCATTTTTCAGCCCTGCCCCCGTCCCCGCGTCGACCGCGTGGCTCAACTACTCGGCGGACAGGATCCTGTCAATGCGGGCGACCACGCGTTGCGGGTAGGAAGGCCCACTCAATCGTCGATGGGCTCGTTCTGGTGGCGCGTCTTGCCGCTGGATCCGGCTCGCACCGTGCGCAGGACCCAGACCTCCGCCGCGAAGCGACCATGGCCGTGGTGGGCGGCGATTTCGAGCGTGTAGACGTCTTTTTCGAGCGGACAGAACGGGCGGTCGGGCTGGACGATGGGCCAGGCGTCCTCGCCGTGATCGGCCGCGATCGGCGCGCCGCGGCTGCTCCGCACGATGACGTCGAGGTCGGTGACGCCGGCGTCGGCGACGGCGAAGACGCGGTAGCACTCGCCGCGGCGGGCCTCGAACGTGGTGCTGATCCCCGGCGTGCCTTCGGCCACGGCGCCCTCGAACGGCGCCTTCGAGAGCCGCCGCATCCCGTTCTCCGGGCCGCAGAGCAGCGCGAGGCGGGTCACGTCTTTCACCGGATCGCCGGCCGGGTGAAAGCTCCCGTAGCAGCGCACCCACGGGCCGCCGATGCGCACCGGCGGCGTCGCGGCGCGGCGCTCGTCGTCGACCTTGATCGGCGCGGCGGCGTCGCCATCGTCGGGCGCGGGATCGTCGGCCGCGGCGGCGCGCTCGCTCGGGCTCGGCGCGGGCAGCATCGACGTGGGCGCGGCGCTCGGCGAGGCGGCGAAGGGCGCCTCGGCGTCGCCTTGATCCCACGGGCGCGCGCGCGGTTGGCAGCCGGCCGCGAGGGCCGGGACGAGCCCGAACAGGAGCCAGAGCGCGCGCACGTCGCCGTTATGCCACGACGGCGCTCTGTAGTACGAGGGTCCCGCGATGCCCCCGCGAAAGCGCCCCGACGCCCAGCTCGATCTCCTCGCGGCGCGCGCCGATCCCGGGCGCGCGGCGGCGATCGCCGCGCTCACGCCGGGGCAGCGCGACGACGCCATCGTCGGCCAGCTCGTGGCCTGGTTCGAGCTCGTCGCGCGCGATCTGCCCTGGCGACGGCGGCGCGATCCCTACGCGGTGTGGCTGAGCGAGATCATGCTCCAGCAGACCCGCGTCGAGACCGTGGTACCGTATTTCGAGCGTTTTCTGAGGCGTTTTCCCGATGTCGAGGCGCTCGCCGGCGCCGAGATCGACGAGGTCCTCAAGCTCTGGAGCGGCCTCGGGTACTACCGTCGCGCGCGGGTCCTCTACGCCACCGCGCGCGAGGTGACCGAGCGCTACGGCGGCGCGTTCCCCGGCGAGGCCGCCGCGCTGCGCGAGCTCCCGGGGATCGGCGCGTACACCGCGGGCGCCATCGCCAGCCTGGCCTTCGATCAGCGCGAGCCGCTCGTCGACGGCAACGTGGCGCGGGTCTTCGCGCGGCTCTTCGGGATCGACGCCGACATCCGCAGCGCCGCGAGCGTGAAGCTGCTCTGGGACATCGCCCGGCGCCTGGTCCCCGAAGAGCGGCCAGGCCGCTTCAACGAGGCCTTGATGGAGCTCGGCGCCACGGTGTGCACGCCGCGCGATCCCCGCTGCGGCGGCTGCCCGGTCGAGGCGCTGTGCGCGGCGCGCGCCTCGGGCCGCGTGCTGGAGCTGCCGGTGATCGAGGCGAAGAAGAAGGTCCCGGTCGTGAAGATGGTCGCCGCCGTCCTGCGCAGCGGCCCGCGCGTCCTGCTCGCGCGACGCGAAGAGGGCGGCCTCTTCGGCGGCCTGTGGGAGCCGCCGATGGTCGAGGCCGGGTCGATCGCCGAGGCCCGCGCCGGGCTCGCGGCGGTCGGCGTCGCCGCCGCGATCGAGCTCGGCGAGGCGGGCAAGATCAAGCACGTGCTCTCGCACCGGGAGCTGCGCGTCACGGTCGCCGCCGGCACGATCACCGGGAAAACGAAGGCTCCCACGCGGATCGTCGCGCCCTACGAGAAGGCCGCGTGGCTCGATCCCGACGACGCCGAGATCGGGATCTCCACGCTCGCGCGCAAGGTCCTCGCCGCCGCCGCGTCGTAACGCGAGCGCCTCAGCCGCTGCTGCTGCTCGCGCCGCCCGCTCCGCTGGCGCTGCTGCTGCTCGCGCCGCCCATCCCGCTGCTGCTGCTCGACGTCGTCCCGTCGCACGACTTCCGCGCATCGACCGTGAGGCTCGTGTGCAAGGTGATCCCGGCGTCGAGATCGGTCGCCCCGGCGTCGTCGGGGCTGGCCACCAGCAGCGCCTCGTTGTTGTCGCCGACGAGCTCGACGGTGATCGCGTAGGTCTGGTACGGCGTGGCGAACTTGTTCAGCAGCACGTTCACGGTCGGCGTCGTCCCCTCGTTGTTGACGACGCCGTTCACCTTCACCACGAGGTGACCGCAGATCGCGTTGGGGAGCGAGGTGCAGAAGCCCGCGGCGCGCAGGTACACCGCGGCGGCT
>JBDTXR010000248.1:0-13130 GCA_040006075.1 Byssovorax sp.
GGCGTGTCGATGACGCGGTCGTCGCCGAACTCGTCGAAGAGGCCCTGGGTGACGCGGAAGACGCCGCCGACCTTGCCGACGTCCTCGCCGAGGACGACGACGCGCGCGTCGCGGCGCATCTCGAGCCGGAGGGCGTCGTTGATGGCCTGGACCATGTTCATCTGAGGCACGTCAAAAGTCTCCTGAGCGACGTTGTGAGGGCTTCGAGCAGGGCCGCTCGGGGGTCGAGAGCGCCATGAGGTGGGTCATTGCCCCTTGGGGCGAGGCCCCCGCTTCAAGGCTTCACGCTGCTCGACGAGGTGCCAGGGCGGAGAGGCGTAGACGTCGTCGAACATCGAGTCGATGGTGGGCGGAGGGGCCTTGTCGGCAGCGTCGATGGCGGCCTCGAGCTCGACCTCGAGCTCGGCGTCGATGGCCTTGTCGCGGGCTTCGCTCCAGGCCTCTGTCCGCTCGAGGTGGCGGCGGAGGCGCGCTATCGGATCGAGGGGCTTCCAGGCCTCCAGGCTCTCATCGGTGGGATACGCGTGGAGATCGTCGCTGGTGGAGTGGGGACCCATGCGGTAGGTGAGCGCCTCGATCAGCGTGGGGCCTTCGCCGCGCGCGGCGCGGGCCACGGCGTCGCGCGTGACCTGGACGACGGCGAGGACGTCGTTGCCGTCGACGCGAGCGCTGGGGACGCCGTACGCGACGCCCTTCTCGGCGAAGGTGGCGCTGCCGGTCTGGCGCTCGGTGGGCGCGCTCAGCGCCCAGCCGTTGTTGCGGCAGAAGAAGACGACCGGGGCCTTGAACACGCCCGCGAAGTTGAGGCCGTTGTGAAAGTCGTTGGAGCTGGTGGCGCCGTCGCCGAAGCAGGCGAGCACCGCGATCTCTTCGCGCTTGGTGCGCGCGGCCCAGGCGAAGCCGACGGCCTGGGTGATCTGGGTGCCGACCGCCCCGCTGACCGCCGCGACGTGCCCGGCGCGAAAGGTGGGGTGATCCGGCATTTGCCGGCCCTTCGCCGGATCGCGGGCGTTGCCGAACATCCCGTCGAGGTAGCGCTGGAGCGGGAGGCCGCGGAGGAGCGCCGCGCCGACCTCGCGATATCCAGGGAAAATCCAGTCTTTTTCGCGCATCGCGAAGGCCGCGCCGAGGATGGCGGCCTCCTCGCCGAGCGAGCCGAGGTGGAAGCCAATGCGGCCCTGGCGCTGGAGCGTGGTGAGCCGCTCGTCGAGGAGGCGGAGGCGGACCATCGCCGTGTAGAGGCGAACGATCTCGGCGGGCGACAGGCGCGGATCAGTGGTCGGATCGAGCGTGCCGTCTGCACGGACGACCTTGACGACGTCGGCCGCGTCGGTGTCGTGCGGGTGGCGCGCCGCGCTCGGCGCCGGGCGCTCGCTCGCCGACGAGGAGGCGTGGATGCCGTACGCGGAGGTGTCGATCGCAGGTCGCATGGAGGCGCGAGAACACTAGTCAAACGCCGCACCTCAAGCAACGCTCTCGGACCCGCAGCGCCGCTTCGTCGCGCGCGCGCCGATGACGCGCCGCAACGGCGCTCTAGATTCCGAGGACGGAGGCCGCTTCGCTCAGCGCCTTGTCGACGGCGCCCATGTCGAGATCGAAGCCGCGGCCGAGGTGCTCCAGGACCTCGCGCTCGTGGGTGCTGACGCCGCCCGAGATGTGGGCCATCAGCGCGGCGATGCGCAGCACTTCGAGCTGGTGATCGCGGCGGACGATGGTGCGCGCGACCATCTTGGCGCGCTTCTCGATTCCGTCCTCGACGAGCTGCTCGCGGAGGTCGGCGAGGAGGGCCGCGATCTGCTTTTCATCGACGAGGTAGTTGCAGGCCTCGGCCACGACCGACTGGAACGCGGCCTGCTCGTCGCCGTCGAAGACGCCGTCGGAGTTGGCGACGAGGAACGCCGCCTCGACCGTGGCTTCGAACAGCGCGGCGGCGGCCGGATCGAAGCCGGTCGGGATGGTGCATTCGTCGACGATCGGGCGCGCGCCGTACGACGTCGCGGCTTGCGCGAGGATCGAGCTCGTCACCTTCGTGGGCGCACCGCCTCCGGGGCGAGCAATGCCACGGACGACGCGATCGAGGAGGCCTTTGTCGGGAGCGGTCATTCTGTCACTTCCCTTAAACCACGGACTCGCCCCCGCAAACCAGCGAAAGCGTCCAGTGACGCGCGCCGGGCTGGGGAAGATCACCATCGTCAGCGCGATCCGGGGCGTGGATCATCGGCGAACCAGCGCGGAAGCGGGGACCAGGCCACGCTCGGGCGGAGGTGGATCCGCGAGGCCCGGCGCGGGGGCGGGCGCGCCGATCTCGGCGGTGACGCGGGCCGCCTCGCGGCGCGCGATGGTGAGGCGCTCGCCGAG
This sequence comes from Byssovorax sp., assembly GCA_040006075.1. Taxonomy (GTDB): domain Bacteria; phylum Myxococcota_A; class Polyangia; order Polyangiales; family Polyangiaceae; genus JANYGI01. The sequence continues at coordinate 2,359 of JBDTXR010000248.1, forward strand.
GGCGGCCTCGATCCACGCGGGATCGGCCTTGCCATCCGGCGCGGGGCCGTCGCTGTCGCCTCCGGTGGCGAGGAGGCTGCGGAGGAAGACCTCTGCGGCGCGGTAGCTGGAGCGGACCAGGGGGCCTGACGCGGCGTACAGGAACCCCATTTCCAGGGCTTGCCGCTGGAAGACCGCGAACTGCTCGGGGGTCACGAAGCGCATGACCTCGTGGTACTTCGGGCCCGGGCGGAGGTACTGGCCGATGGTCACCACGTCGACGCCGGCGTCGCGAAGATCGCGCATCGTCTCGGTGACCTCGTCGTCGGTCTCGCCCAGGCCGACCATGATCGAGCTCTTGGTGAGGCGCTTCTTGCCGGCGGCGATCGCCGCGGCCGATCGCGCCCGGGCGCGGCGGAGGACGGTGAGCGAGAGATCGTAGCTGGAGCGCACGTCGCGCACGGTGCGCTGGAGGCGGCGGACGCACTCGACGTTGTGCGCGAAGACGTCGGGCCCGGCGTCGACGATGGCGTCGACCGACGAGAGGTGCCCGTTGAAATCGCCGACGAGGGTCTCGATCAGGATGTCGGGGCGGAGCTGGTGCAGCCGCTCCACCGTGCGGCCGACGTGCTCGGCGCCGCCGTCGAGGAGATCGTCGCGGTTGACCATGGTCATCACGACGTACTGGAGATCGAGGCGGGCGATGGCGCGGGCCACGTGCTCGGGCTCGCGCGTGTCGACGGCGCCGCGCGGATCGCCGGTGGTGACGGCGCAGAAGCGGCAGCCGCGGGTGCAGACGTCGCCGAGGAGCATCACCGTGGCGGTGCCCTCGCGCCAGCACTCGCCGACGTTGGGGCAGCGCGCCTCTTCGCAGACGGTGTGGAGGTCGAGCTCGCGGAACGTCTTCTTGAGCTGGTGATACGTGTCGCCGCCCGGCGCGCGGACCTTGAGCCAGTCGGGCTTCGGTGCAAAGCGATCCATCGCGGCTGCTCTTAGCCCAGATCCGACGCGAGCGCAGGCGGCGTCGCCGTCAGCTGGACGAGATCTTGGTGACGACCTCGGCGTGGATCGCCGGCTTGTTGCACAGGTCCGCGACGTCGGCCTCGACCTTGATCTTGCGACCGGCGAGGCCGCCGGTGATCATCGGAGCCGCGCCTCCCGTGCTACCGCTGGACCCGCTGGTGCTCGCGCCGCCGCTGCCGCTCGTGTCCGGCGCGGTGGGGTCGCCCCCGCCCCCGAGGTAGCCGTAGATGCCGTGGGCGAGGTCCGAGCCTTTGCCGTCGTATTCGAGGTCGACCGCCACCGCGAGGCCGTGCTGGCTGAGCTCGAGGCCGGTCTCGACGTCGGTGATCTTCAGGTGGACGGTGACCTTCGGGCCGAGGTTCTGGCACGAGAGGCCGAGCCAGATGTGCTGGCCGCCCTGGCTCCCGTAGTTGATGGGCACGCCCGCGGAGGGCATGGGGGTGAAGTCGTCTTCGCCGGTGCCGATGATCACCGAGCCGGCCTTGCGGGTGGCGCAGTCGCCGAGCGCGGGATCCGGTCCCGGTCCACATCCGACGGTGAGCGCGGCGATCGTCAAGAAAAAGAAAGGGGTACGCATCCCCGATCGATAGCGGTTCGCGCCCGCGCTTGCCAGCCCGGAACGCGGCGCCGCGGGGGCCGGATCACCCGCGGGCGATGGCGGTGGGATCGAGCTCGCCCCGCTCGGTGAAGATCGCCGTGATCAGCGCGGCCGGGGTGACGTCGAACGCCGGGTGCCGGGCGCCGACGCCCTCGGGGAGGATCGATCGGCCGCCGATCAGCGCGACCTCGTCGCGGCTGCGCTCTTCGATCGGGATCGACTCGCCGGTCGCGGTGGCGAGATCGACCGTGCTCCACGGGGCGGCGACGTAGAACGGGATCCGGTGCGCGCGCGCGAGGCAAGCGAGCCCGTAGGTACCGATCTTGTTGGCGACGTCGCCGTTGCGGGCGATGCGATCGGCGCCGACGATCACCGCGGCGAGGCTGTCGCGGCGCATGAAATGAGCCGCCATGCCGTCGGTTATCACCTCGACGGGGATGCCGTCTTCGTGGAGCTCCCAGGCGGTGAGGCGCGCGCCCTGGAGGTACGGGCGGGTCTCGTCGGCGAGGACGCGGATGCGCTTTCCGGCTTCAATCGCCGCGCGGATCACGCCGAGCGCGGTGCCGTAGCCGCCCGTCGCCAGGGCCCCGGCGTTGCAGTGGGTGAGCACCGTGCCGACGTCGGGGAGCCGCAGCGCGCCGACGCGGCCCATCTCGCGGCAGGCGGCGACGTCGTCGCGGTGGATCGATCGGGCGACCTCGGCGAGGCGCTCGGCGCGGGCGGCGCCGGGCTGATCGGCGACGCGGATCGCCTCGGAAAGAAGGCGATCCACGGCCCACGCGAGGTTGACGGCGGTCGGGCGCGACGCCGCGAGGACGGCGCCCGCGGCGCGCATCGACGCGGGGAACGCGGTCGCGTCGTCGCCACGAGCGGCGTGCGCGGCCAGGGCCATTCCGTAGGCGGCGGCGACGCCGATCGCCGGAGCGCCGCGGACGATCATCGCGCGGATGGCGTCGGCGACCTGCGCCGCGCTGCCCCGCGTGACGTAGATCTCGCGGCCCGGGAGCTCGCGCTGATCGAGGAGGTAGACCTGATCGCCGCCGGCCGAGAGCTCGGCCGCCGAGTAGCGCGCCCCGGAGATCGCCGCTCGCGGGAGCCAGGGCGCGGCGTCGGTCACGAGGCGCCGTGCCCGTTGGGCCCGCGGGCGACGGCGAGCCGCGCCTGGATCTCCTCGGCGACCGTGGCGAAGTCTTCCGCGGCGTCGGCCTTCTTGCCCGCGAGGTAGCTCCGCAGCGCCCCGGCCGCGACCAGCGCGAGGCTGGTGTTGATCCCGCGCTCCGAGAGGTTGCTCATGATGTCGCCGTTCTTGAGCAGCGCCTCGAGATCGCCCAGCACCGCGTCGATCTCGGCGCTCGGATCGAGCGCGATGTCGACGCCGATGTCGAGCGTGTTCTCCTGGATTTCGTAGTCGCTGCTCTTGTCTCGGTCGCTGGCCATGGCGGTCACCCTCGGGTCGACGTGGTCTTCAACAGCGCCGCGAACGGGAAGTGCGGCGGCTCGTGCCCCGGCGAGCACTGGTATCCGGTGAAGTCGGTGGTGCCCTCTTCGCGGAGCAAGGCCTCGTCGATCCAGGCCTTGCCGCCGCGGGCCGAGGGCTCCTTCGCGAGGAGCGCGACGACGGCGTCGGCCAGGATCGCCGGCTTGCGCCAGACCGCCGGCCCGCCGAGGCCGAAGTTGACCGTGGCGAAGGTCTCGATCGCGGTCGCGGGCCAGAGCGCGTGCGCGGTGACGTTGTGCTCGCGAACCTCTTCGGCGATGGCGCGGGCGATCATCGTCATGCCGAGCTTCGACACGGCGTAGGCGCCGTGGTGGCCGCAGCCGTCGGCCTCGACCGGCGGCGACATCATGACGATGTGGCCCCAGCGCTGGGCGATCATCTGCGGGAGCACGGCGCGCGCGAGGACGAACGAAGCGCGGGTGTTCACGCCCATGATCAGGTCGAACTTCTTGATCGAGGTCTCGACGACGTCCGCCCCCCAGAGCGCGCCGGCGTTGTTGACCAGCGCGTCGATGCGGCCGAAGCGCGCGATCACGTCCGCCACGGCGGCCTCGCAGGCGTCGTCGTCGCGCACGTCGAGCTGCACCGCGAGGGCCTGGCCCCCGCGCGCGGCGATCTCGGCGACGACGTCGTGGATGCTGCCCGGCGCGCGGTGCGGATCGCTGACGACGGTCCTCGCGGCGACGATGACGCGGGCGCCCTCGGCCGCGCAGGCGAGCGCGCAGGCGCGGCCGATCCCGCGGCTGGCCCCGGTGATGAAGACGACGCGGTTCTCGAGGCGCATGGGAAGGCGCTCATACCACGTCGGCGACGCCGCGGTGGGCGTTCCCCGACGCGATCGCCCGTCGTTCAGCCACGGAACGCATGATTGGCAATCTCGCAAAGCACCACCGAAATGAGGTAATGGAGCCGTCGCGATGCCCGCCGCCCCCTCCCCCGCTCCCGGGCGCCGCGCCGCTACAGGCCTCCTCGCGCTCGCGGCGATCCTGATCGGCGTGGTCGTCCCGCGGAGCTGCGCATCGGCCCCCGCGCCCGCCGCGGTGGCTTCGTCCACGACGAGCGCGTCGGCTTCAGCGTCGCCGTCGGCGTCGAGCGCGAGCGTCCCGCGGGCGCGGGCGATCACCCCCGAGATCTCCGCGGCCGACGACGACGACGTCGAGCTCGACGTGTTCTCGCTCCGCGTCGCCGAGACCCATTTCGACGTCGTCGATCTGGCGATGGGACGCGATCTCGCGGCCGCGCTCGCGCAACGGTCGGCGTCGCTCGCCGTCAACGGTGGCTACTTCGCGCCGAGCACCGAGGCCGAGGGGCTGGTGATCGCCGACGGAAAGACGCTGTCGGCCTTCGCTCCCGCGCTCGGCGGAGGGGTCGTCGTGGTCCGCGACGGCCGGGCCGAGCTCCATGACGCGAACGGGTTTTCCCCGCCGAATAACGCCGATTTTGCGATCCAGGCCCGGCCGCGGCTGGTGGTGGCGAGCGCCGTGAACCTCCACAGCGACGACGGCCGCAAGGCCGAGCGGACCGCGCTCTGCGTGCTCGACGAGGGCCGGCGGCTGGAGGTGATCGTCGCCCACGGGAAGACGGCGACGCCGACTGGCCCGACCCTGATCTTGCTCGCCGAGATGCTGGTCTCGCGCGGGTGCGAGGGCGCGCTCAACCTCGACGGCGGCCCCTCGACGGGCGCGGCGTGGCAAGCGGCGGATCGCGTCGAGGTGCGCCCGCCGCGCGCGGGGATCCGCCACGCGGTGACGTTTCGACTCGCGCCTCGCGACTGACGGTCAAGGCAGCCAGGCCTGGCCGGTGCACTCGCCGGCCACGCAGAGCTCGTACGATTCGAGGAGCTTGCGCCCCGCGAGACCGGACGCGGTGTCGTCGCAGGCGATGCACTCCTTCTGGGTGGTGCAGGTGGAGACGCAGTCCTTGTAGGTCTGGCAATCGTTGCTGTCCTTGCAGGCCTGATTGGCAGTCTGACAGGGCCCCTTGGTCATGAACGATTTGCAAGCGTTGTAGTCCTGCGGGTAGAACGTGCAGGGAGGCGTGCATTTTGCGGCGTTCGCGCAGTTGACGATCCCGAGGTGGGCGTCCTTGCCGTCGGGGTGATCGCCCTGGCACTTCACCTGACACTGCCCCTCTTCGGCCAGGGCGCCGATCATGCTGAGGTTGAAACAGACGGTCTCGAGGCAGGCCTGGATGGCGAGGCACTCGCCGTCACAGGCCGCCTCCTCGGCGCTGCACGCCGTGTCGACGCACATGTCGCAGACGCTGGTCGTCATGCTGGTGCCGGTCGACGCCGAGCTCGACGCCGTCGCGGTCACCGCCGCGGTGGTGCTGCCGCCTCCGCCGCTGCCGCCCGCGCCGCCGTCGGGCAGCGGAGGCGGCAGGACCTGCCCGCCGCTGCACGAGGCGACGGGGATCGAAGAGAGCGCTGCGAGCGCGAGACCGAGGCCGAGCACGCCGGCGCGAGCGAGGGACGAGCGAGGAAGCATGCGGCCGACAATGCCACATTTCGAGCCGAAACGAGCGATCAACCCGCGCGCAAACGATCGTCGCCTTCGCGCCGGGTCACCCCCTCGCGGTCGAGCTGCTCGAGGAGCACGATGGCCTGCTTGCGCCCGAGGCCGGAGATCTCCTTGAAGTCGGCGATGGTGAGCCGGGGCGCGCCGGCGAGGTGCGCGAGCACGCGGCCCTTGAGCTCGTCGAACGAGGGCCGCCAGAACCAGAGCTCGCCGGTGTGCACGGCGTGGTGGTCGCGCACCAGCTTGGCCAGGATCGCCTTCACTTCGCGGGGCGGGACCTGCGTGGCCTCCTTCACGGCGAACTCGGACACGCCCCGCAGCGCGGCGTCGCGGAGGAGGCGGGTGGCCGCGTCGAGGGCGTCGCCCGCCGCGCCGGTGACGGGCGCGCCGCCGAAGCTCAGGAGGCGCGCCACGTCGCCCTCGACGACGATCGCCTCGATTTTGAGGCCCGGCGGCTTGCCGCACGCCATCCGGATCGCCTCCTCGGCGGCCTCGGCGCCCGAGGTCGCGGCGAGCTTCTGGCGCAGCGTTTCGAGGGGCAGACCGCGATCGAGCGGGGCCTTCTTGTGGTGCTCGGCGACGAGGCGCCGCGCCGTGGCGGCGAGATCACCGAGGCGCGCGGTGGAGATCCACCCGTGGCCCTTGATCGCGGCGATCTCCCCCTTGTGCGAGAGGCTCTCGGCGATCTTGCGCAGGGCCTCGGCGGCGATCGGGAAGCGCGAGCCGAGGGCGCCCCACGCGAGCGGGCGCGGCGAGGCCTCTTCGACGAGCGCGCGCAGGGCCGACGCGGGATCGCCTTCCAGCAGCGCCAGCAGCGCGGCGCGGCGCTTCTCGCGCGGCCGGCGCAGCGGCGGATCGGCGTCGAGGACGATGCCGCCGCCGATCACCGCGCCGGCGGGGCCGTCGACGTCGGAGCCGCGGAGGACGAAGCGATCGCCGCCGAGCACGACCACCGGCTCGCCCAGGCGCAGGCGCACGAAGCGGATCGTCTCGGCGGCGGGCGGCGGCGCCGCGGCCTTTTTCGAAGCGCGCGCGGGCGCGGCCTCGGGGATCGGGAGCTCGTGGGGCTCGCCGAGCGGCGCGACGCGGGCCGGGCTGCGCGCGGTGCCCACGTGGACCGAGGCCGCCATCCCGCGGCGGATCGCGCCGCTCCCGCGCAGCGCGACGTCGAGGACCCGCGTGGCCCGCGCCGATCTGTCGTCGGTGAGCACGTCGCCGCGATGCACGGCCTCGAGCGCCAGGCCCGCGAGGTTGACCGCGAGCCGCGTCGGCGCTTCGGCGATCGTGACCGTGCGGTCGTGGACGTGGAGACCGCGCGCCGCGGTGACGACCGTGCCCTCGCCGCCAGCGAGGAAGAGCGGCGCGCCGACCGCGATTTTCCCTTCCACCAGCGTGCCGGTGACCACGGTGCCCGCGCCCTTGACCGAGAACACCCGGTCGACGCTGAGCCGCGCGCGCGCGCTCGGTCGCGGCGGCCCGAGCTTGCGCAGCGCGCGGCGCACGGCCTCGCGCACGGCCTCGATCCCCTCGCCGGTGCGGGCCGAGCACGCCACGGCCTCGGCCTCGAAGCGGCCTCGGAGCAGCTCCATCGCCTCTTCGCCGGCGAGCTTCGCCAAGTCCTCGCCGACGCGATCGAGCTTGGTCACGGCCACGACGGCGCGGGTGATCCCGAGCAGCTCGCACGCGGCGACGTGCTCGCGCGTCTGCGGCATCACGCCCTCGTCGGCGGCGACGACCAGCAGCACCACCTCGATCCCGATCGCGCCGGCGATCATCGCGTGGACGAAGCGACGGTGCCCGGGGACGTCGATGAGGCTGACCTCGATCCCGTCGCCGAGGCTCCACGGCGCGAAGCCGAGCTCGATGGTGATCCCCCGCTTTTTCTCCTCTGGAAGGCGATCGGTGTCGACGCCGGTCAGGGCGCGGACGAGCGAGGTCTTGCCGTGATCGACGTGGCCAGCCGTGCCGAGGACGAAGCGCCGCACGAGCCGACGTTACCACCGTTGCGCGGGCCGCCGCGATCGACGCCGTCAGGGTTGTGCTCCGCCGCGAGGGCCGGTAGAAAGGCCGTGGAAGCGCGTGGTCGGCTGGTGCCACCCCCGGTCTTCAAAATCGGTGCGGGGCGGCTTCGCTGTCCTGGGCAGGTTCGATTCCTGTGCGTTTCCGTCGCTTTTTCAGGGCGATTTCAGGGGCACTGCTTGGTGAAGTCGCAGGCGTCGCCGCCCTTCGCGGTGGCCTTCAGCGCGTACGGCGTGCAGGTGCCCACGGCGCCGGGCTTGCGGTAGACGCGCACGAAGTACACCGACGAGTTGTCGTTGCAGTGCGGGCCGGGGCCGGGATCGACGTTGCTGCAGGCGAGCTCGCCCGAGCCCGCCGGCCCGGTGCCGTCGACGCACCAGTCGTACGACACGAGCGCGGTGCTCGGGCCGGTGGGCACGTCGGAGCAAGTCCCGCCGCGGATGACGTCGATCCGGAACTCGGTGTTGGGGGTCGGCGCCGTGAAGTCGATGCTCACGTGGTACGAGTTGGTCGTCATCTCGTCGGTGTCGACGGTGCTGAACGTCCAGAAATCCACGTCGTTGTCGGCCGAGAGCGTGCCCTGCATCGTCACCGATCCGCCGGCGTCGCTGACCATGCCCGCGTCCTTCGCGGTGGCGCAGCTCCCGTTGGGCTCGCCGACCTCGACCGGGCACTGGCAGCCGTTGTTGAGCGGGCCCGACGGGTACGCGGTCCACCCCGGATCGCAGGCGCCGAGCGAGCACGTGCCCGCGGCGCAGGTCCAGCCGGAGTTGGGCGGCGGCGCGCCCATGCTCGCGCAGAGCGCGTCGCCGTCGCCGTCGTCGATCTTCGCGTTGCAGTTGTCGTCCTTGCCGTTGCAGGCCTCGGCCTTGGGCGTCGACGCGGTGCAGCCCGTGAATTTGCCCTCTTTGCCGTCGCACTTCTCGGTGCCGGCGCAGTCGCCGAAGGCGTTCTTGGTGTGGCAATCGTGGGTGACGCCGTCGCGCTGCTCGTTGCACGGGCACGAGAAGCCGCTGTTGGGCACGCACCACTTGGTCGCCATGGAAGGCTTCGATCCGGCGTCGCTGCCCGCGTCGCCGCCGTCGCTCCCGGCGTCGCCGCCGTCGGGCGCGCCGCCGTCCATCATCCCGCCGCTCGAGCTGCTCCCGCCGACGTAGACGTTGCCGTCGACGCAGGTGAAGCCGTTGGGGCAGTCGCCTGCGGTGGTGCAGTCGCGCGCGCAGAAGCTGTCGCCGAGCGGGGCCTTGAAGCAGCGATCGGTGGGCATCGCGCAGTCGGCGATGGTGAGGCACTGGTCGCACTGCTGCCCGAGATCGGGGATGCAGATCGAGTCGCCGTTGACGATCGAGCAGTAGGTGCCCTTCGGGCAATCCGGCGGACAGGCCACCGTGCAGTACTTCTTGCCGCCGACCTGGGTGCAGACGCCGGCGCTGCAATCGCCGTCGACGGCGCACGGGCTCCCGATCTCGCCGGTGAAGGGTTTGCCGCCGGTACCGGTGCCGCCGCCGCCGCTCCCTCCGTTGCTGGCGGTGGTGGGGCTCCCGCCGCCGGCGTTGCTCGTGTCGGTCGTCGCGGTGTCGTTGCCGCGTGCGCACGCCGCAAACAGCGTGGAAACCAGCCCCACGACGACGAGCGCGCCCCCAGCCCAACGACGATCGGTGCTCATTCGGATGAAGCCTCCAAGGGAGCCCCCTGCGGGCGGGACGACAAAGACCAAGACGCGAGCCGGAACAAAGAACGGCAAGCCCACCCGTTCGGTGAGCCGCGTCTCGAAGACTAAAGGGTTTGCGCGCCGGCCGTCAAACGCCTAAGCCAGTAAGTTGAACGTGGATCTTCGCGGCGCGTCGTACGAAATCGCCCTTCAGGGCAGCCTCGCGGCCGCCTTGCTCCTCGCCGCGGGATGCGGCGAGCCGCACGCAGCGAGCGCCGCGCCGATCGCCGCGGTGACCCAGATCGCCGAGATCCCGGCCGCGCCGGCCGCCGCGGTGACCACGAGCGCGCCCGCGCCGAGCGCCGCGAAGGCGGCCGAGCCGATCGTGGCGGCGAAGGCTGCGCGCGCGCGGATCTACGCCAAGGCGCGCTTCGCCTGGATCCAGGCCGAGCCGCGCGCCTCCAACGGGTGGCTTGGCTACCTCTCGCTCGGCGGATCGGCGCCCCTCCGCGGCGGCAGCGTGGAGAGCGCGCGCGTCGTCGGGGGCGCGGGCTGCACCGCGTGGTACGCGATCGAGCCGCGCGGCTTCGTCTGCGCTGGAGACACGGCGTCGGTCGACGCCGACGATCCGGTGGTGCGCGCGCTCGCCGCCGACGCGCCGAAGATCGACTCGCCCTGGCCCTACGAATACGCCGAGTCGATGGGCGCGCCGCGGTACGCGCACCTACCCACCCTGGCCGAGCAGCGATCGACCGAGTGGGATCTCGACGCGCACCGGAAGCGGATCACCGCGGCCCGCGCGGGCGAGGCCGTCGACAAGAGCTTGATCGGCGTCGATCTCGCGCCCGCGGGCGCGCCGATGCCGGCGCTGTTCACCTTCTCGCCGCTGGTCCGCGAGGCGCGGGCGTTCGTCGCGCCGGGCTCCACCGTGGCCTACACGCGGGCCTTCGACGACGGCGATCGGGCCTTCCTCCTGGCCCACGACAAGGCGCTGATCCCGCGCGATCGGGTGCGCCCCTACCCGCGCTCCACCTTCCACGGCGTGGAGATCGGCGGCGACGTCGCGCTGCCGATCGCCTTCTTTCGCCGCATCGACCGGCCGAAGTACCGGAAGGGCGACGACGGCGCGTTCGCGGCGACCGGCGAGAGCTGGCCGCGCCTGGCCTGGGTCGGCCTCACGGGCGCGCAGGAAACCTCGGGGAAACAAGTCTTTCTCGCGACCAAGGAGGCCGGGCTCTTCGTGCTCGAGAGCGACGCGTCGGTGGTCCGGCAGGCCTCGCCGCCGCCGGGGCGACCCGATCCCAGCTCGGGCAGCGGGCGCCGCACCTGGCTCGACATCAGCGTGCTCGACGGCTGGCTCGTGGCCTACGAGGGGATGACGCCGGTGTTCGCGACCTTGATCGCCCCCGGCCGCGGCGGGGTTCCGTACGGCGATCGCGATCCGCTCGAGACCGCGTCCACGCCGACTGGCACCTTCCGCGTCGACGG